>NZ_JBHWFG010000160.1:263-1001 GCF_042733745.1 Streptomyces sp. NPDC059696 | reverse complement strand
CCTCGGTTGGGTCCGCAGCCGGCGGCGGCGGACCATCCAGCGGTCTACGTAGATCGTGGCCACCGATGTGACCGACAGGCAGAGCGCTTCCAGCACCGCGGCACCTTTGAGCCGGGTAACCGGGGTCCCGCCTCCGAACACCACCTCGGACTTGGATGGTGTGGTCTGGGTGGAAATCAAGTCTCCCCTGACCGCAGCCTCGGCCTGGAGCTGGACCGTGGCATTGTTGATCCGGTCCAGGATGTTGGCCAGCACTTCGTTCACCTTCTCCGCGCTCGAATCGACAACCTGCACTTTGAGGACCGGTTGGCTGAAGGTCTTGTTCCACTGGCCGCCATTGTTGGGCAGCGTGACGGAGAAGCCCTGCTGGACCCCTGCGCCATAGAGGGTTCCGCTCGTCAGCACCAGGTCCACCGCAGGCGTCTCCTGGTTGACGCGGCGCTTGACCATGTCTGCGAACTCCACCAACGTCATGGCGCTGCCTCCTGAGATCCAGTAGGCAGGTTCCCGTTCGGGGGCCAGGAACGTGACGTCTGCCTCGGTCCAGAAGACGGGCTCGGAAGACCTGATGGCACCCAGCGCAGCCAGGCCAAGAACCAGGCCTATGGCCACCACGTACCAGCGGCGCAGGAGGATCCCGAGGAAAGTAGCCGCAGTCATGGCTAACTTGGTCCGGAGGACAGGGGCAGGACACCGTCGCTTTCAGCTTCAGTGGCCGCCCGGCTCTTGGACGTGTGC
>NZ_JBHWFG010000160.1:0-253 GCF_042733745.1 Streptomyces sp. NPDC059696 | reverse complement strand
GCTTGCGGCGCTGCCGGGTGAGGAGCAGTCCATCGAGGAGGACAGCAATCACGAGGGTCATGGCTACGCCGCCTGCGCCGGCCACGAGGACGAGCTGCGTGCGGGCTTTGACTTCCGGTACCGCCTGGCGGTCCACCAGCAGGTTCATGGTGGTGATCCGTGCCGGGACGGCCACGTTCAGGGCTTCCTGCATTTCGTTGAGGGACCGTGGGGTCTCTTCCATGACGGCCTTGAGCAGGGACATGGTCTGTTC
>NZ_JBHWFG010000159.1:0-1002 GCF_042733745.1 Streptomyces sp. NPDC059696 | reverse complement strand
TGGTGGGGGACCAGATGGAACCGGGTAGCTACCAAGTGGTCAAGCAGGCCGCATCCGCCGACGCATGCACGTGGTCGGTGTCGGCAGCGGGCGGAAGTATCGTGGCCAGCGGCGGACCCGCAGAAGCCGGTAAAAACGTGGACCTGGTGGCCGGCCAAAACTTCACTAGTGACAAATGTGAAAATTGGGGGAAGATGTACTAAGACGCAGCCGGAAACGGCGTGGGGCGAATAACCAATGCATGCGGAGCTGGGGAGCATCCGAATGAAGTGGGGATCCCTCGGTGGACACGCGCAATCGCAGTGTTCTTCAGCTTGGTTTGGCATGCCTTGCCCTCTCCGGTCGCTCAAGAACCTCTCATCAAACCTCCCGGCATACCGTCTTGGGCGCCAAGAATGCGCCATTCCGTCGCCGCAAAGCCACAGCCGTCATCGCCACGGCAAGCCTTGCCACGGCCGCACTGACGGGAATGCTGGCGGCGGGACCCTCCGTCGCCGACCAGGCCCGCCAAACCGTAGCCGTTGGACTGACCAAGGCCGCCGGGGCCCTGGTGGACCCGAAAGGCCGGATCTGGGTTTCCGATTCCCGGGCAGGGTTTTGCCGTGTGACCGAGACATCCGGTGCCACCACCGGCGGCCTCGAAACCAGCACATGCCTCGGTGGAACCCTGGCCGGGCACAAGACCGGGCCGGCCCTTGCGGGCACCCCGGCCATCATTGATCCCACGCCCGGCAACCCCGGCAGCGGCGACGAAATTGCGTTCATTCCGGATGCCGCCGTCGGAAGCTCCGAGGTTTACCGAGCCGTGTGGAACGCGGGAACCAGCCTCTTCAACTACAAGAGCCAGTTGACCATCTTCGACGGCGACCTGCGCCCGAACGCCGTCAGCGACGGCCCCGACGTCAACATCTATTTGTCCTTTGCCAATGCCAGGTCGATCATCAAGATCGCCGATCCCACGGCCCTCCACCCCAGCATCGAGTCCATTGCCTCGGTCAGCTC
>NZ_JBHWFG010000158.1:0-1009 GCF_042733745.1 Streptomyces sp. NPDC059696 | reverse complement strand
TTGGGGAACCCCGTGGTTCCGGAGGTGTACTGGAGGTTGATGGGATCGTGCGGGTCCAGCTCTGCCATCCGCTCATGCAGTGCGGAAGGCCCGACGGCGTCAGCCCGGGTCAGCAGTTCGGCGTACGTTCGTGGCTGGTTTCCGGAATGCCGTAGCGCAGGCCAAGGAGCGGATCACCCGGGAGGAACACCACTTCCTTGAGCTCCGGGCATGAACGCGCGGCATCGCGGGCCATGCCGACGTAGTCGCTGTTCTTGTCTGTTGGAGCAGCTACCAGCATCCGCATGCCGTTCTGCTTCACTACGAATTCGAGCTCGTGGCTTCGGTAGGCCGGGTTCACGTTGACCAGAACAGCACCGACCTTGGCGGTGGCATATTGAAGGATGGTCCACTCGGCGCAGTTGGGACTCCAGATGCCAATCCGGTCGCCCTTCGCGACGTCCAAGGCGAGGAGCGCGCGGGCAAGGCGATCGACGTCGTCGTTCAGCTTTTGGTAACTCCAGCGGCGGGCTTCCCCACCCGGCGACGCTGCCGCCTCGATCAAGGCATCCCGCAACGGGAACTGCGCCGCTACCCGTTCAAAGTTGGCGCCAATGGTCTCTTCGAGCAGCGGGACGTCAGTGTCTCCGGCGGTGTAGGACAACATGACGGAACGCTACCAAGCCGGCCGTCGCAACAGAACCGTAAACAGCTCAAAGGTGACCGTGTCCTCCCGGTAGTGTTGAAGCCATGAGTGCACCCATCGACCTGCAGGCAACGTTCATCCCCAACGACGGCGAATTTTTCCGCGTGAAGCTCGCCCTTGAGATCGCGATCGATGAGGTGGTCAACGAGCCCGGCTGCATCCGTTACGAACTGACCGAAGCCACCGAGGAGAAGCTCGTCCTGACCGAGCGTTGGGAGTCCGAGGAACTGCTGGAGAAGCATTCCAAGGGCATCGCCGTCCAGGACCTGAACGAATCCCTGAGCGCCTTGCTGGCCGAGCCGGTCCAGCTGGAACGCCTCTGAT
>NZ_JBHWFG010000157.1:425-1016 GCF_042733745.1 Streptomyces sp. NPDC059696 | reverse complement strand
CGCCACAGCACGGCCGCGGGCACGCCGGGTGGGCCGTCCGGCATGTTCGACGACGGCTCCGTAGCCCACCAGGTTCGGCTCGCGTTTCGCGGGCGCCTCCGAAGTTGTGGCCGCCGACTCTGCCCCGCCGTCGGCGGCTTTGCCGCCGTTGGCGGAACCGGCGTCGTCCACCTCGAACGAAACGATCGGTTTGCCGACCTCCACCACGGTGCCCGGCTGTTCATGCAACGCTGCCACGACGCCGGCGAACGGCGACGGCAACTCGACCACGGCCTTGGCTGTTTCCACCTCAGCGATGACCTGGTTCAGCGCCACGGTGTCCCCCACGGCCACCTTCCAGCTGAGGATTTCCGACTCGGTCAGTCCTTCGCCAAGGTCCGGCAGCCTGAATTCCTTGATCATGGTGGCGCTCATCCTTCCAGTCCGCTCAGGGAGTTGGGGCGTCCCAAGGCTCGGTCAACGCCGTCGAGGATCCTGTCCAGATCAGGCAGGTGGTGCATCTCGACCTTCGAGTAAGGGTACGGAACATCGAAGCCCGTGATCCGGACCGGGGCCGCTTCGAGGTAGTTGAAGCAGCGCTCCGTGATGCTC
>NZ_JBHWFG010000157.1:0-415 GCF_042733745.1 Streptomyces sp. NPDC059696 | reverse complement strand
CAATTTCGGCGCCCAGTCCACCCGATTGCCCGGCCTCGTGCGTGATGACCAGGCGGCCGGTCTTGCGAACGGAGGCCTCAACCACGGGATAGTCCACGGGAGCCAGGGAACGGAGGTCGATAACTTCCACGGATGTGCCCTCATCGGCAGCAGCCTGCGCAGCGTCCTTAGCCGTCTTCACGAGAGGACCATAGGCAACCAGCGTGACGTCCGAGCCGGGATTCACCACTGCTCCCTTGTCAAGGGGCAAGGCAGCAGAAAGGTCCAGACCCTCGTCCACGTCCCCCTTGTCGTGGTACCGGCGCTTGGGCTCGAAGTACAGCACGGGATCATCGGAGGCGATGGCCTGCTGGATCATGGTGTAGGCGTCCTGCGGATTGGACACGGCCACCACCCGTAGCCCGGAGGTGTGGGT
>NZ_JBHWFG010000156.1:0-1022 GCF_042733745.1 Streptomyces sp. NPDC059696 | reverse complement strand
GGGGAGGGACACGCCGGAGGCGTGGATTTGCGCGGTGGGGCGGTTGTCGTGGCCGGTGTGGGCTTGGGCGAGGTGGTAGATGCCTTTGAGGAGGCCGGTGGTGTCGAGGTTTTCGGGTTCGGCGGGTTGGGTGATGGGTTCGTTGTAGACGGTGAGGTAGTACATCACGTTTTTGTCCGTGCTGTCGGGACCGTACATTTGCTCGAGGCCGTGGCGGATGATGTGGCCGATTTCGTAGCCGTAGGCGGGGTCGTAGGTGCGCACGGCGGGGTTGGTCGCGGCGAGCAGGGGGGAGTGTCCGTCGGCGTGTTGGAGTCCTTCGCCGGTGAGGGTGGTTCGTCCTGCGGTGGCGCCGATGATGAAGCCGCGGGTCATTTGGTCGGCGGCGGCCCAGAAGGAGTCGCCGGTGCGTTGGAAGCCGAACATGGAGTAGAACACGTAGATCGGGACGAGGGGTTCGCCGTGGGTGGCGTAGGAGGTGCCGGCGGCGGTGAACGCGGCGACGGCTCCGGCTTCGTTGATGCCGGGGTGGATGAGTTGGCCGGCGGGGGATTCTTTGTAGGCCAGGACGAGGTCGCGGTCCACGGAGAGGTAGTTCTGGCCTTTGGGGTTGTAGATTTTCGCGGTCGGGAAGAACGCGTCCATGCCGAAGGTGCGTGATTCGTCCGGGACGACGGGGACGAGGCGGTTGCCGAAGTTCTTGTCCCGCATGAGGTCTTTGAGGAGCCGGACGAAGGCCATGGTGGTCGCGGCTTGTTGTTTGCCGGAGCCGCGTTTGGCGATGTCGTAGGACTTGGCCTCGGGCAGGGTCACGGGGGTGTGGTCGGGGCGGCGTTCGGGCAGGAACCCGCCCAGTTGCTGGCGGCGTTCCATGAGGTACTGGATTTCCGGGGCGTCCATGCCGGGGTGGTAGTACGGGGGCCGGTAGAGGTCCGCGTCGAGTTGTTCGTCGGTGATGGGGATGCGCAGGTGGTCACGGAAGGCTTTGAGGTCTTCCATGGTGAGTTTCTTCATTTGGTGGG
>NZ_JBHWFG010000155.1:0-1027 GCF_042733745.1 Streptomyces sp. NPDC059696 | reverse complement strand
GCGTAATTCCGATTCCGGCGCCGATCATCACCACGTGGTTCCGCGCCCGGGCGGCTGTGCTGAACATGCCGTAGGGTCCCTCGACGGCGACCTTGGTTCCGGGCTTCAGCCTTGCGAGCTTGGTTGAGCCGTCACTGAGGCTGCGGACAGTAATGCGCAGTTTGCCCGGTTGGCCCGGCGCTCCCCGGACAGGCTCGGCGGACAGGCTGAAGGGGTGCGCTTCCCACCAATATCCGGGAGCCAGGAAGCGCCAGAAGAAGAACCGGCCGCCTGATCCGGACAATCGGTCCAGGTGAAGTCCGGTCATTTCGATGCTGAACACATCCGGTGCCACGCGGACCACTCGGCTCACTGTGAGCTGGTGGCGGAATGTCGCCAGCAGCGGCTGGACAATCCGGAAGCAAACCAAAGCCGCGCCCGTCGCAATGCAGAAGGCCATCCAATACCAACGTTGCCACGTGCCCTCGGCGAAGAGCCCGCCCACGCTGAATTGGTGGGGGATCGCGGTGGCGACTGCGGCGTAAGTGAGCAGGTGGACTGCGTACCAGAACTCGTACGGGAACTTCCGCCGGACTGCGACCAGCGAGGTCACCACGACACCGATGAACAAGGCCATGGAAACGAATGCCAACCACATGTCCGGCACGTTGATCCACAGGGACACGGATTCGCTGAGGGGATCGAGCCCCTCAGCCATGCCGTAGCCGATGGCGATCAGGAGCCCGTGCGCCAGGAGCAGGTACAACGCCGGCTTGCCTAGTTTCTTGTGGACCTCAAGGGCGCGGTCGTGCCCGATCGTAGTGTCGATGAACGGAATCCTGGCCGCCAGAAGGAGCATGAGCAGGACCAGGTCCATGCCCACCAGCCCGGCCACTATGCCCAGGTTCGTGGCTGTTCCGGCCACCGACGAGAAGCCGCTGATCCCGCCGTCGGCGAGCCACAAGGCTACCGCCGCCACCGGCGACAACCACGCGAGGCCGCCCAGCACATCCTGCCGCGCCAGCCGGCGTCGAGCCTGCGGCCTAAA
>NZ_JBHWFG010000154.1:0-1029 GCF_042733745.1 Streptomyces sp. NPDC059696 | reverse complement strand
GGGCGGGCGATGCCGAGCATGGCGTGGTGGACGCCGTCGTCCTTGAGGCGGCAGTCGCGGAGGATCTTCCAGCTCTTCATGCGGGCGAAGGTGTGCTCGACGCGGGCTCGCACCTTGCGGTGGGAGGCGTTGTGCTCCTCCTTCCAGGCCGGTAGTTCCTCGTCCTTGTGCCGGCGGTAGTGCGGGATGGTCAGCCCGGTGCCCCGGTAGCCGCCGTCGGCGATCACCGTGGGGGCGGTGCCGACGGCGGCCTTCGCGCCGGAGTCCTGCCAGGCCCGGCAGTCGTTGCGGTTGCCGGGCAGCGGCTTGCCGACGGCCACCACGAGGCGGGTGTCGGCGTCGATGACGACCTGGTGGTTGGTGGAGTAGCGGTAGTTCTTGCTGGAGGCGGCCACGGTCCGGTCGCGGGTGGGGACCAGTGTGCCGTCCACGATGAGCACGGCCTCCTTGCGGAACCGCCGCCGGGGCTGGAGGGCGAGAGCCGGCCCGAGGTGGGCGACGATCCGGTCGGCCGCCGACTTCGGGACGCCGAAGAGCGGGGCGAGTTGACGCGGGGTGAGGTTGGTACGCCAGTACGCGGCCACCACCAGCACCCGGCCCTCCAACGGCAGCGACCACGCTCGGCCCTTGCGGACCGGATCGGCCCCCTCACGCCGCAGCGCGGTGATCAGCTTGTTGAACTGCCGAGGGCTCAGCCCGGTGAACGGGCCTGTCCACGAGGGCTCCGACGCCGTGATCACACCAGCCACGGCAAGATCATCTCACCTCTGACCAGCAGTTACGGGACAACCTCTACCGTCAACTATGCACGAGCTCTTTAAGTTGCAGAGTGAACCACTTTTAAGTGAACCATCGAACATAGGTTCCCTGTCGCGCTCCCCATCCTCTTTCAGGTTTCCTGCGAATGAACATGTGACAAGCGGGCATTAGAACCTGACAGCCTCAATCAGAAATCAACGAGAAGAGCAAAGCCGACATGGACAGCATTCGATTTTCGGAAGTATTCGAACTATCCGGAATCAGTAAGAA
>NZ_JBHWFG010000153.1:0-1029 GCF_042733745.1 Streptomyces sp. NPDC059696 | reverse complement strand
GGCCGCCGACGTTCTTCCGGAGACAGCGGCACCTGCTCGTCGTCGATGAACGTTGAGAGTTCATCCACGGCGAAGGACCGGAGGTCTTCTTCCGAGGCCGATGCGTCGCTGCTGCGGGTGCCCATCCTTTCGAACAGTGCTGCCGCGGCCCGATGCTTCAAACCGGCCAGGGCATCCACAACAGGAACCGACGGAGCCCCGCCCAGCATCGGCGCAGCCGGAGCCGGCAGGATCAGCGCGGGGGCAGCCGCCTGCTCGCTGCCCGAGGCGTTGTCGGCCTCTGCCGGGCCTTCCACTGCGGCAAGCGGATTGTTCTTGGACAACCTCTCTGACAGTTTCACGAGACCACCACCCTTCTGTGCAGTTTGTTCTGGGGCGCGGTGGCCAGGCGCGGATCGAACCGTTCCACCAGCTTCTTGAGGCCCTTGAACGCGGAGTCCTTCGTGGTTCCTTGCAGGACCGGAACTCCCCGGTTGGTTGAGAAGGGAAGGTTCCGGGAGCGCGGGATCACGGTGTCGATCGGAACGCCGATGGTTGCCTCGACGTCCTGAACGGAGAGCCCGCTCTTCCTGTCCGCGAAATTGAGGACGGTATGCCTTCCCTGGGGCAGGAGCTGCAATTCCTTGAGGACGCTGAAGGACTTGCGCAGCCCGCGGATGCTGGGGACGTCCATGCCGCAGACCCACACCCCATCGGTAGCCAGCTCCAGCGTGGCGAGGCAATGCTCGCCGAGCCCGGGAGCGGTGTCCACCACGACGTACTTGAACTCGGTTGCAAGCTGATTGATCAGCCTGGTGACGTGTTCCGCGGTGATGTAGTCCGACTCCGAGGGTTTGCGCGGCGCGCAGAGGGCGTAGATTCCGGCCGGGTGGACGGTGAGGAACGCCTTGAGCACCATGGAGTCCTGCGCAGCGGGTCCATGGACGGCTTCCGTGATGGAGTGCTCCGGCTCAAGCAACAAGCCGGACGCCACATCACCGAACTGCAGGTCCAGGTCAACAATGACCACTCCCATGGGGGCCACTGCCC
>NZ_JBHWFG010000152.1:0-1042 GCF_042733745.1 Streptomyces sp. NPDC059696 | reverse complement strand
TACCGAGACAGTTCTCGCCCTCCATACCCACATCCCCTACCGGACTGAACCGCTGATCAGCCGGATGACGGCGACGCCAACACGCAGCAAGCAGGAGCGCTCCAACCCCGGTTCCGCGTCCTAGGATTTTGAGCATGGATTGGCTTTCACACATTTCGCAGATCAACTGGCTGGCCGTACTTCTTGCTTTCGTTTCCAGCATGGTTGTGGGGTTCGTCTGGTACATGCCATCCGTCCTGGGCAAGCGATGGATGCAGGCAATCGGCAAGACCGAAGAGGACCTCAAGAACATCGACGGTGGCGTGGGCATCTGGGTCCCCATGATGCTGGCTTCCGCGCTGACCAGCATCCTCCTCGCCGTACTGATCAGTGCCCTGGACCTCAACACCTTCTGGGCGGGCGCCTTCTTCGGCATCATCATTGCCTTGGTTTTCCGGGCCGGCGGCCACGTGATCCACAACGGCTTCGCCGGCCGTCCGACGGCAGTCACCGTGATCGACTCCGGCCACGACGTCGTCGCCCTCGCCATCGCGGGCGCCATCATCGGGGCCATGCAGTAGCGTTCTGCCAGTGACCATCATTGACAACGCCGTTTACGTAGACGGCGTACGCACCGCCACCCCGCAAAGCCTCGAGCAAACCTTCGAGACCCTGGCCAAACATGGTGGTATGGCCTGGATCGGCTTGTACCGCCCCACGCAGCAGGAAATGGCGGGCGTCGCCGCGGAGTTCGGCCTGCACGAACTCGCCGTCGAGGACGCCATCTCAGCCCACCAGAGGCCCAAGCTGGAAAGGTACGACAACAACCTCTTCACTGTCCTCCGGCCCGCGAGGTACCTGGACGAGACTGAATCCGTGGAATTCGGCGAACTCCACGTCTTCACGGGTTCAAATTTCGTGGTCACCATCCGCCACGCCGAAACGGCGGGCGTCGCCCAGGTCCGGCATCGCCTGGAGGACCGCCCCGACCTCTTGCGCCACGGACCCGAGGCGGTGCTCTACGCACTCCTGGATCAGGTGGTTGACGACTACGCACCTGTGG
>NZ_JBHWFG010000151.1:0-1043 GCF_042733745.1 Streptomyces sp. NPDC059696 | reverse complement strand
CCGGCGGGAGGCTAATGCTTGGAACCGTAGCTAGGCTCGCGCAGGGTGGAGCCGCTGATGCGGTGCATCCGCTGGCGGCAAAACGGGTCATAGACGGCGACGCCGATCCGGCCGGTTGCGGGATCGGCAGAGCGGATGCAGGTGCACGGGGCGTTCACGTGCCTGGACCTTTCTACTGCTGGAAACCGGAACTAGGTTCTTCCATTTTTACTCCCCGAAGCCGGAGTCCTCTCGCCAAGCGCGGTCCGGGACCGTCCACTGGAGCGCCGGGAAACCGCCGATGCCCACACCCAGGTGGAGCGCCTGACGCCGGCGTCTTCCCACAGCACCTGGACCGCTTTCGCTGACCAGGTGCAGGTTTCGCCGGCAACGTGCTCTGCGCAGCCCGGAAAGCGGATCCACGCCCACACCGGGATGGCGGGCATGGCCGTGGTGGGCGGAAAGTGGTCAAAATCAAGTTCTTCGGGAGTCAGCCCGATGGGTTCCGCGCGCCTGGCATACCTGGCCGCCAGCCGCGCCGCAGCCTGAGGATCCATGGTTTAAGTAGAACATACGTTCGAATCCTTTAGCCGGCAGGCGAGGAACGACTGCACTGGGTTCCGCCGCCGAAGTGCGGCACAATGCTGTCCATGTGCGGACGATATGTGATGGCCCGGGCCACGTCGGACCTGGTTTCGGCTTTCGCGGCGGACCAGGTGGTGGGGGAGGACGTGGGACCGTCCTGGAACATAGCCCCGACGGATGATGTGCGCATCATCACGGAACGCCGCGGCCCGGACGGCACGCAGCGCCGCCTGGCCACAGCCAAATGGGGCCTGGTGCCGGTGTGGGCAAAGGACCCCAGGGTGGGATCCAGGATGATCAACGCCCGCCGGGAGACCATCCTGGAGAAGCCCGCGTTCCGCAAGGCGGCGGTGAAGAGACGGGCGCTGGTGCCCGCAGACGGCTACTACGAGTGGGAAAAGACCGAGGACGGAAAGATCCCGACCTACCTTTCCCCCACGGTTCCTGATCCGATTGCCTTCGCCGGACTCTACGAATTC
>NZ_JBHWFG010000150.1:0-1046 GCF_042733745.1 Streptomyces sp. NPDC059696 | reverse complement strand
GGGTGGGATCTGGAGCATGTACTTCATGACCATTTCGGCCACGAGCAGCAGCAGGAAGATACCCGTAACCCAGGATGAGACCTTGTAGAAGGCCAGGGCTGTCCGGATCTGCGCGTGGGTGCCTCCGAAGCGGCGCTTCTTCTTCTTGGGGCGGGGCGGCCGGGTCACTGCGGGGTCGCTCAATTCTTTACCTCACTGCTCGTTGTGCCTGGTTCTTCGTCATACTCGTCCTCGTCTTCATCATCGTCGTCCTCGTACTCGTCCTCTTCGAGGCTGCGCTGGTATGAATCAGCCAGCAGCCGCCACCACAGGAAGACGGAGAATCCGGCGAAGACTACCCATTCGACGGCATAGAAGATGTTCAGCCAGTTGATGGTGGTTTCCTGCGGCTGGGGATCCACGGTGACGGTCTGCAGCCCGGTATCTGCCGGAGTTCCGTCCACCGTCGTCTCATGCGCCGTGACGAACGCGGAGTACAGCGGCTTGTCCCAGATGTTGCCCAGTTCGGCGCTGGACAGTGCGGCGACGGTGCCCGCGGGCACCGGTCCCGCAACCGGGGCTTCCGGCGGCAGCAGCCGGCCGGTAATGGTGACGTCGCCCTCGGGAGCGGTTCCCGCGTCGTCTGCTTCTTCGGCGCAGCCGCGAACCACGGGAATCGAGGCGTCCTGCGGAGCGCCGTCGACGTCGAACGCGGTGACTACCCAGTAGCCCTCTTTGCCATCCAGCAGCCGGTTGTCGATGAGGACCTGGTCCTCGGGGTCGAAGGATCCGCTGAAGGTGACCATCTGGTCAGCCTGGGTGCCGTACAGCGGTCCGCCGGGAGTGAAGACCTCGGTCAGGGGACGAACCACCTCGGTTTCCTCGGCAGGCGGCGGGCCCTCACTTTCGGCTGCCGAGAACTGCCACTCGGAGAGCAGCACAAACACGGTGGATATGGCCAGGGCAAACAGGAGTCCTGCGCTCCGGCCTGGTAGAGGGTCAGAGAAAAGACGGACTATTCGGACGTTAGTAGACGTGTAGATCACCCAGTGGGCGGCAGCGGGGCT
>NZ_JBHWFG010000149.1:0-1048 GCF_042733745.1 Streptomyces sp. NPDC059696 | reverse complement strand
GGGGCCTGCACCGAAGTCGCGGTGGGTTTCGCGGACGCGGGAAGACACCGCCGCCACCTCATCGGGCGGCGCCGTGAACTCCACTTCCCCCAGCAGGAACTCCCGCCTGCTGGGCTCGCCCGGGAAGCCGATCCCCGCCAGGGACCGGACTGTGCTGTGGCCGCCGTCGCAGCCAACGAGGTACCGCGCCCGGAGTTCACTGCCGTCCGCGAGCGCTGCCGTGACGGAGGCATCGTCCTGCGACAGGCCGGTGAGTTCGGTTCCCCGGCGGATATCCACGCCCAGTTCAAGTGCACGCCGGGTCAGCAGGGTTTCGGTCTCAGTCTGCGGAATGCCAAGGACGTAGGGATGGGTGGTGTCCAGTTCCGGGGCACTCCGCAGGATTCCCGCGAAGAATCCGTCCAGCGGATACCGGGGGCCGGATGCTGCGAACTGCGCCCCGAGTCCGCGCTGGTCCATGATCTCGATGCTGCGGGAGTGCAGTCCCAGGGCACGGATAACGGTGTTCTGTTCAGGCTCCTTATCCAGCACCACCACGTCCACTCCGTGCAGGCGGAGTTCACTGGCCAGGAAGATTCCCGTAGGGCCGGCTCCGGCGACGATTACTTCGGGCACAGGCGTCCCCCTCGATCCCTCTGGACTGTCATCTCAGCGAAGCGTACGTCCGTACCGGGAAAATGTTGAGGGAACAGGTTCAGGGCAGGATCTCCAGACGCAGAATGCGGTCGCCCTCCGGAGCCGGGAGTCCCCGGCCGTCCGTATCGCTGCTCAGGCCCCACAGGCTCCGTCCGGCGCGGCCACTGCGTCACGCAGCTGGCCTTTGCCGGCAAGCGATCAGGTGTCCTGGGCACTGTCCCGGTTCCCGGCATCGCCCGTGGTGGGGACTTCAGTTCGGCCCTGTCATCAATCCGTCTCCTGCGGCACAGTAGAAGGACGCCGAGAGGAAGCAGGTGGTACGCCGTGGAGGTTCTTTTTCTGCATGGGGCGGGCGGATGGAAGGACGATCAGCAGATTGCCGGGGAACTGCGCTCACGCTTAAGGGTTCCAG
>NZ_JBHWFG010000148.1:0-1048 GCF_042733745.1 Streptomyces sp. NPDC059696 | reverse complement strand
CCTCTCCTGACGGCAAGCTGGTTGAGTACGTGGAACTTCCCCGCGAAGTCCACCCGTACTATGTCGCTACGCAGGCACACCCCGAGCTCAGCTCCCGCCCGACGCGCCCGCACCCGCTCTTCGCAGGCCTGGTCAAGGCTGCCCTGGAACGCCGTGAAGGCGGAGCGGCCGGAGCCAAGCAGGCCGCTGACGCTGTAGCTGCCAAGTAAATCCACGCACGAGCAAAAGGACGGCGCGATGCCCGGAACGTCTGAAACCCCCAGCACAACAAGGCAGGTTTCGGATGTTCCGAGCCCGCGCCGTCTTTTGTCTTCCAGCAAGGTGTACCAGGGCCGCTTTTGGGATGTGGTCAGTGATTCCTTCAAGCTCAGCGAAGACTCGGACGCGTTGGTCCGGGACTACATCGACCACCCCGGTGCCGTGGCCGTGCTGCCCATGAACGTCGACGGCGAAATCCTCCTGTTGAAGCAGTACCGGCACCCGGTGGCCATGGATCTGTGGGAAATCCCCGCCGGCCTCCTGGACATTGAAGGCGAAGATTTCGTTGTTGGGGCTGCCCGTGAGCTCGCGGAAGAGGCCGACCTCACGGCGGCCACGTGGAACGTCCTTGTGGACTTCTTCAACTCACCCGGTTCTTCCAGCGAGGCGGTCCGCATCTACCTCGCCCGGGGCCTCAGCGATGTCCCCGAAGCCGAGCGGCACGTCCGTACGGATGAAGAAGCCGAGATCGAGCTGCACTGGATTCCGTTGGACGATGCCGTGCAGGCAGTCCTTGAGGGCAGGCTGCACAACCCCTCAGCAGTCCTCGGTATTCTGGCTGCGGCTGCCGCGAAGGCCGACGGCTTCAGCAGCCTCCGCCCTGCGAATGCCCCATGGCCGGCACACCCGAGCCAGCGCTGAGCATGACCGAGGCCACCACACGCACTGCAACGGCCGTTGACCGCGGAATTACCGATTACCTGCAGTACGTCGGCGTCGAGCGCGGCCTTGCCGCCAACACCCTCGCCGCTTATCGGCGGGACCTGGGCCGGTACGGGAAGTTCCTGGC
>NZ_JBHWFG010000147.1:0-1052 GCF_042733745.1 Streptomyces sp. NPDC059696 | reverse complement strand
CACCTACGCCGTGACCACCGAGTTCCTGCCGCCCGACCGGCCCCTGTTCACCGGGCTGATGCGAGCCCTGCCCGCCGGGCTGCTGCTGCTCGCCCTCTCCTTCGCCTTGGCGCTGACGCTGTCGGCCGTGACGGCGAACGCCGCTCCCCCGCCCGCCCCGACGCCGTCGGCGGGCCCCACCCTGCCGGGGCCGGAGAACCCGCTCGACCCGGCGCCGCTGATCCCCGATCCGGACCCCTCGGCCGACCCGGCGGACTCGCCGCTGGTGCAGGACAGCATCGAGGAGAGCCGGAAGGAGGAGGCGAAGGCGCGGGCCGAGTTCGAGAAGAAGGTTCAGGAGTACAAGAAGGACCGGGCGCAGCAGGGGGGCGTGCTGTCGGCGTTCGAGGTCACCGACCGCGACGGGAACCCGGTCAGCTCCTACCGCATCTACGCCGACACCGGGGACTGGAGCGACTGGGATCTCAGCGCGGCCAAGTTCGCCGTGGAGATGCTCTTCCTCGGCAACAAGTGGCTGGTCTGCTTTGCCTGCTTCCTGATCAGCTGGAGCCTGTCCTTCTCGCTGGCCCACCTCCTCCTCAAGCCGGTACTGACCGTCTCCAACTCCCTCTACAGCGGCGCCATCGTCCAGATGGGTCTGCCGCTGCTGTTCCTCACGTTCACGCTGGTCGTCGCGGCGGGGCACCTGCTGTTCGGCAGTCGGGTGCGCGGCTGGGGGGAGATGGCGGCCGGGCTGGTGCTCTCCGCGCTCGCGATCGGCGCGCTGGCCTCGCCCCCGCAGCTCCTGCTCGGCCCGGACACGGGGGCGGTCGCCACCGTGAAGGCGATCGCGCTGGAGACCGCCGCTCTGGTCCTGGACGGCGAAGCGGTCGATTCGCAGGGGCGCACCACCACGGACGCCGGCTGGGAGAAGGCCCCGACGGGGGACACCGTCGGGGCGCAGGTGCGGGATCGGGCGACCGCGATGGCCCGGCCGGTCACCGACGCCCTGGTCGACGCGTTCGTCGTCCGGCCCGCGATGTACCTGTCCTACGGGCGGACGTTCGAGAACC
>NZ_JBHWFG010000146.1:0-1056 GCF_042733745.1 Streptomyces sp. NPDC059696 | reverse complement strand
TACCAGGACAGCCAGGGGAACCCACCAGAAGGCGCCCTCAATGCCATGGGGGTCATGGAACTTCTCCCACGCCTCGTACAGGGCAAACAAGCCACCGACGCTGAAGAGCACAATCGAGACGATGAACGCGTAGATGTAGCGCTCACGTCCGTAACCGAACGGGTGCTCCGAGTCGGCGGCCCGCTTCGCGCGCTTGCCACCAACCAGCAGAAGGATCTGGTTGCCGGAATCAGCCACGGAGTGGATGGCTTCGGCCAGCATGGACGATGACAACGTCAGGATGAAGGCAAGGAACTTCAGTACAGCGATGGTCAGGTTGGCGGCAAGGGCCGCCACGATCGCTTTGGTACCGCCGCTTGCAGCCACGAAAGCTTCACCTCTTTGGGTTCGGGAGTGATGGAGTGGGCCAGGACAAGTCGTTGCCTGACCTTGCCAGCAATACCGTACCCGGACAGGGACTACTTATGCATTTCCAACTGCCGGCGCGCTGGCCAAAACCGCCCCTTGCTGGGAGCGCGCGCTGGCGTAGAGGCATACGGTTGCCGCCGTTCCCAGGTTGAGGCTTTCCGCAGAACCATAAACGGGCACAGCCACCCGATGGTCTGCCAGCGCGAGCTCCGCGTCGGAGAGCCCCTGCGCTTCGTTGCCGAACAACCAGGCTGTCGGCGCTTCGAGCGCATACTGAGAGGCAACGTCGTCATTGCCAAGCCGCCGTGCCGCGTTCTCGTCCTGCAGTTTGTCCAGGTTCACCGTGCCATAGCCGTCGGCCGCGAGGACACCAATCCCCCGCGCCTTGCAACGGGAAACCAGTTCATCAACATCGACGCCGAGAACAACCGGGAGGTGGAAAAGGGAACCGGCTGTGGAGCGCACGGCTTTGGGGTTGTAGATATCCACACTGCTGCCCGTCAGCACCACAGCATCGGCCCCCGCGGCGTCCGCGGCCCGCAGCACGGTTCCCGCGTTGCCGGGATCCCGCACCTGGCACATGACGGCCAGGAGGCGGGGACCGGCGGCGAGCACGCAGTCAAGGCTGACGTCCACGAAGCTGCACAC
>NZ_JBHWFG010000145.1:0-1061 GCF_042733745.1 Streptomyces sp. NPDC059696 | reverse complement strand
ACCCAAGTGGTCCCGCTGCGGATCCGTCCGGCGCGTTGCGATCCCCACGCAGTGGCAGAGGACAAAGTAGGCACACTGCTCCCGTTGAAGGTGACCGTGGGCAAACGCAACGGATTGTTGAAAGTTGCGGCGCCTACGGAACTGAAGGGCCGCATTTACGACTTCGTGACGGCTGCCTGCAGCGAACGGTGAACTCAGGCGATAGTCGGCAGGGCTTCGTGGACGCTCTCCACCTTGACGGTAACTCCGGCCTCGACGTTCTTGACTTCGCCATCCATCTGGAACGGCATCGGTTTGAGGGTGGTGAACTCATAGCTGCTCACACTCGGCTGGTCGCCAAGGCCCTGGGTTGTTGCGCGCAGGGCGTTCAGGAGAACCCGCCATTTGGGCATGTGCGGGAAAAGCACTACCTCGAACTTCCCGTCAGCAGGGATCGCCTCGGCCTCGCTGAGCGTGGCGTACTTGGCCATCTCCGGGATGTTTGCGAAGACAAGGCTGTCCACCTTATGGCGTTTACCGTCCGGCAGACGCATCTCGAAGGGCTCGAACTCCGAGAAGGTCTTGATCACCGAGAGCATCTCCGTGAGCGCCCCCTTGTTTCCTTTCTCCAGCTCAGTCGCCACAACGGGTGTCAGGCCAAAACCGATGTAGGAGTGGGCGTACTCGGCCGGCTCAGCGTCACCCGTGCTGATACGCAGCAGGTCGATATTGTGCACGTGACCCTCAGCGATTGCTTCTTCCAAGGGCTTCGTTCCCACCGTCCGGCGGTGGTCGTTGGCATTTCCAGCTGCCAAAACGGCACACACTGCTTTGGGGTTCTCCGCCTGCCTCACGCCATTGACTACCTCGTTATAGCCTCCGTCGCCGCTCACGGATACCACCAGAACATCCCCTCCGCCCGCTGCGGCCTCGCGGGCCAGCTCCACGGCGTGGCCGGCGTGCTCTGTTGGGCGCAGGACGATGTCCGTCTCATAGGCAAGAAGCTCCTTGAGCTTGCCCTGTAGTTCCTCTGCAAGCTCTGGAGCGTTTCCCGTGCTGTTGGGATTGAAGATGATGACGAT
>NZ_JBHWFG010000143.1:0-1064 GCF_042733745.1 Streptomyces sp. NPDC059696 | reverse complement strand
CGGTTGCGCACATGCCATCAACGGCGCAGGTGGACACGCCGTCATAGTCGTAGCCCTCCAGTATCCGGTGCGCCAGCTCGTGGTCGCCTCTGGATTTGGCGACTTCTGCGTCTCGGCGCAGCGTGATTCGCTGCCGTGGAGTGAGCGTGAGTTTCCGTGATGGGCACACTGGTTCGCAGTAGCCGCACTCTACGCAGCGGTCCACTTCTTCTTCGACGGTGGCGGTCTCTTTGAGATCCTTCAGGTACGACCGCGGGTCATCGGACAAAACTGCTCCGGGGTTCAGGATCCCCTGCGGATCGGCGAGGTCCTTAAGCTCGCGCATGACCCCGTACAGCTCAGCGCCGTATTGCCGGCTGACGAAGGGGGCCATGATGCGCCCGGTTCCGTGCTCGGCCTTGAGCGTTCCTCCGGCTCCCAGGACCAGGTCAACGAGGTCTTCGGTGAAGTCTTCCCAGCGGCCGGTGTCCCGTCCGTCACCGAATGCTTCGTTGAGCATGAAGTGCAGGTTTCCGTCTTTGGCGTGGCCGAAGATGACCGAGTCGCGGTATCCATGATGGGAGAGAAGCAAACCCAAGTCTTTGCAGGTGCTCGCCAGCGCCGGAACAGGCACGGCAATATCCTCAAGCATCTGGCTTGTCCCCGAGGGGCGGGCGCTCGCTACCGCCGAATACAGGCCCTTGCGGACCTTCCAAAGACCGGCCCGCTCCCGCGAATCCTGGGTCATTGTGACAGGCAAGGCCAGGCCCAGTTCTGCGAACAGCCGCTCGGCGCCGCGCACTGTCCCCTCGAGTTCCTCGGGCTGGGTCGCGGCGAACTCAACGAGCAATGCCGCAGGGTCGGACAAATCCAAGGTACGGATTTGCTCGGGGCATCCAGGCAATCCGGAGGCCACTCTCAGCGAGGTGGCATCCATGAGTTCGGCAGTCAGCGCCCCTGCCTTCACGAGTTCCGGCACCGCAGTTGCCGCCGCCTGCACACCCGAAAAGATCAGAAGCCCTGTGGAAATGTGTGGTTTGACTTCCACCGTGTCAAAAACGGATTCGGCGACAAACGCCAGGGTC
>NZ_JBHWFG010000142.1:0-1075 GCF_042733745.1 Streptomyces sp. NPDC059696 | reverse complement strand
GTGGAACCCACGGCCGAAGCGTTCGCCGGCTACGTCCGCAGCATCGACCGCTGGCGGATCATCCCGTATCTCGATCCCGGTCTTCCCGCTGCCTTTCTACCCGTCGACTGGCCAGGAGCCGAAGCATCAGCACTCTTCGCCCGTATTGTGGAAGCCCTCGCTGGTCCCAGCGCGCAGTTCGTCCGCCAGTCCCTGGGACTCACGGCCGTGGGACTAACGGCACCTCGGGGCGTCCGGTAGCCGCCCGCTCACGGGCTGCAATGCCACGGAGGTAGGGCTCGCCCAAGTCTGCAATGGGCGTCTTGGCCGTCTCACGGGAGAACAAGGCCGAGACGGCCGCGATTGCCATGCACAGGGCCGCGAAACACGCCACTGGCAGCCAGCCGTCCTGTCCTTTGCCCAGTAGGAGGCCGGCGATCAAGGGGCCGAATCCCGCCACCACCAGGCCCAGTTGATTACCCAGCGCCATCCCGGAATAGCGGACCGGTGCTGCGAACAACTCGGCAAAATAGGCGGGCCAGATTCCGTTGAAGCAGGAGTACAACAGGGTCATGTTGACGAACGCCGCAAGGAAAACCAGCACGATGCTTCCGCTGGCCAGCGCCGCGAAATACGCGAAGATCGTGACTGAGCAGCCGACGGCGGCCGTCAAAAGCAAGGGCCGCCGTCCCACAGCGTCCGACAACTTGGCGACGAACGGCATCACGAACATGGACAGGCCAATGGCCACCGCGTTGACCGTGAGGATGGACGCCTTGTCGAAGCCAGCCGAACCGGTGGCATAGGCCAGGCCGAAGACCGTAAAGATGGTCTGCATGACGGACATGATGGACATCCCGATGACGCGGAGCACGTCCGGGGATTGGAACCGCAGGACCTCCCGAAGTGGCATCCGGGCGACCGTCCGCTGCTCTTTGGCTTCCTCGAACACAGGAGTCTCGTCCAGATGGGTCCTCACCCAATATGCAATGGCAAGAACAACCACGGACAGCCAGAACGGAATTCGCCAGCCCCAGCTCATCAAGGCCTCGACCGGCAGGGCCGCCACCGGAATGAAGACCAGGGTGGCCAGGAC
>NZ_JBHWFG010000141.1:0-1075 GCF_042733745.1 Streptomyces sp. NPDC059696 | reverse complement strand
GCTCCGCCCTGCCGCTGCCTCCATCGGCAACGTGTCCCACCCGGAACCCGCTCCCGAGGCGGCGCACCGTAGGAAGGTGCAGCGCTCCGACACCCGGTCCTGCGCCCAGAAATCCTATGTTCACAACATCCCTCCATGCTTTTGTCAGTATTATCCATAAGTAAATGCATTTCTGGCTATAGTTGTGGTTTTCCGCACCTTAGTGCCCTTCCTGTGGAAGAATCTGGAGGTATGACCACAGATTCGACGCTCCGGTTCGGCGCACAGACGGACGAAGTCACGAGCCTGCTCCGCATCGTCAACCTCGTCCGCACAGGCGAAGCAACCACCCGCCCCGAGATTGGCCGCGTCACGGGCCTGGGCCGCGGCGTCGTCACCCAGCGCGTTGACCAAGCGATCCAGATGGGCTTCCTGGGCGATGGCGAGTTCGGCGCCTCATCCGGCGGCCGGGCACCCCGCACGCTTCGCTTCCAGTCGGAACGGGGACGCATCATCGTCTGCGCCCTCGGCGCTCTCCACATCCGGGTCGGCTACGCCGAACTGGATGGCGACATCGTGGAGCAAAAGCACCGCGAGTGGGACATCGCCCGCGGACCCGCGGAAACACTCAAGGCAGCCATGGAACTCCTGGACGACTTGCTCAAGGACGCCGAAGAGAAGCCAGTGTGGTCAGTGGTGATCGGCGTGCCAGGACCGGTGGACTTCAGCACCGGACAGCCGGTGGCCCCGCCCATCATGCCGGGGTGGAACGGCTTCGACATCCGCACGCCGTTCGAGGAACGCTTCGACGCCCCCGCCTGGGTAGACAACGACGTCAACCTGCTGGCCTTGGGCGAACGCGCCCGGCGCAGGGACGCCTACGCGGACCTGATCTTTTGCAAGATCGGCTCCGGAATCGGGGCCGGCCTGCTCTCCCAGGGACGCATCCACCGCGGAGCCAACGGCGCCGCCGGGGACATCGGCCACGTCCGCGTGCCGGATTCGGATGCCCTGTGCCGCTGCGGCAAGGTTGGCTGCCTTGAAGCCGTCGCCGGCGGTTGGGCCCTGATCCGCGATGCAGAGTTGGCCATCAAGG
>NZ_JBHWFG010000140.1:0-1080 GCF_042733745.1 Streptomyces sp. NPDC059696 | reverse complement strand
AGTCCAAGCCGCAGGAGCGCCTCGTTTTCATCGGGATCCACGATGAGTTCCTGAAGTTCGTTGAGGATGTGTCCGTACAGGAAGCCGTAGAAGGCCCGGTAAATATGCAGGGCGTCTGCCGGATTGAACCCTGCACCGATCAAAATCCTCAGGATCTGCTCCAAGGGTTTCAAGGTCCCCGCGGGTCGGAGTCCCAAAGGCGTTGACAGAGGCCCTGTCACCAGCAGTGGGACAACGTTCGGGTGTCTTAGGCACACCCTCCGCAGTTCGTGTGCCATCCCGCGGAGTTGCGATTGCCAGTGTGTTTCGTCCGGGAAGACCTCAAGTTCTTCCAGCACCAATTCGGCCACCCCGGCGAGGAGTTCCTTCCGGTTGGCCGCGTATCGGTAAACAGTCATGGGATCCCGGCCCAGCATCTGCCCGAGCCGCCGCATGCTGAGCGCGTCCAGCCCGTGCTTGTCCACCAATTCCAAGGCCGCGCCGAGGACCGCCTGACGGCTGAGCCTGCGCACAGGCACCTGGGCTGTGGGGATTTCTGTATCTGTCATGGCACACGTCTCCTGCCTCCGATGAGCCCCGCAGAAATCCCCCGGAGGCTCTTGTTCAGGATTCACTGTAGGTCTACGCTGTAGATACGAGCACAAATCTACGTGTTATGTCTACAGTGTAGTGGTCAGCAGCGACTTTTACACCGCATCAGCGGAATTCCCCTCGCAGGGCGTCCTGCACCTTCTGGCCCCGTGCCGCCATGTCCGCACGAACGCTGGCCCCACCGCGCCATCACGCAGCCGGCACGTCACCACGCACTTGCCGGGCAGCCGCACGCCTCACTGAAAGTCGAACCATGGACGCATCACATTTTCAACGATTCCTCATCGAGGCCACCACCGAGGATCCGGACCCCACGAACGGCCTCGTCGAGGAGCAGCTCTACGGGCTGTACATCAGCTGGTGCCTCCTCAACGGCAGGACGCCGAAACCGGAAACGGACTTCCACGTGGCCATGAAAGAACACCACGTTGACCTCCATCGCTTGGGCATCACGGGACCGGCCGCCACGGACTACATTCTCCATAGCTC
>NZ_JBHWFG010000139.1:0-1082 GCF_042733745.1 Streptomyces sp. NPDC059696 | reverse complement strand
CCCGAATGAGCTCTGGAATCAACCGCGGCGAGATCGCGATCATGCAACCGATGGACACGCGCCCGCGCATGTCCTCATGCGATCCCTGGAGGGCACCCCGCAATTCCGCCGTCTCCCGCAGGATGCGCCGGGCGCGGACACCCAGTTCCACGCCGGCCGGAGTGGGTTCAACGCGTTTGGCCCGGGTGCGGATCAGGAGATCCAGGCCGAGGCTCTTCTCCAGCTGGGCAATGGCCATGGAGGCCGCTGCCTGTGAAATGTTGCTCTCGCTCGCGGCGCGTGTCAACGATCCATGGTCCAGGACCGCAACGAAGTATTCCAGCTGCCGAAGCGTGAACTCACCCATCAGTTCTCCTTATGAACTTCTTAGAATTGATTGATTATACAAGTGACGTGGCGCGGACCACACTGGAAGAAAGCCAATCCGAACGAGGAGAACCATGACGCCGACGTCATCCCTGAAGCCGCACATCGTCACGCTGGGAACAGCAGGCGGACCACGGTGGTGGGCCGCTGCCGACTCCGGCGAGCGCACGGGAATCGCCACGGCAGTGGTGGTTGGGGATGCCTTCTACCTGGTGGACTTTGGACAGGGCGCGGGTCGTCGACTCAGCCAGTCGGGCCTGCAACTGAAGGACCTGCGTGCACTCTTCATCACGCACCTCCACTCGGACCACGTCTACGATCTCGCCGGACTCGGCATCTTCGGGCTCTACGCTTTGACCGAGCGCACGGAGAACCCGGTCCGCATCATTGGACCCGGCAACCGGGGCGAGCTTCCCGCGGTGTCGCCGCGCGCCGTCGTCGAACCCCAACCGCTCGCGCCGGAGAACCCGACGCCGGGCACGCGCCAGATGTTCGAGCAGCTCATGAAAGCCCACGCGACGGACCTCAACGACCGCATCCTGGACAGCCTCCGGCCCAGCCCGCTGGACATCTTCCACGCTGAGGACATCCAGATTCCGGCGGAGTCCGGCTACCACCCGAACAACAACCCGACGCCGGACATGGAACCGTTCGAGGTATACCGCGACGAGCTGGTGACCGTGACGGCAATCCTGGTGGAACACCCTCCCGTAGCG
>NZ_JBHWFG010000138.1:0-1091 GCF_042733745.1 Streptomyces sp. NPDC059696 | reverse complement strand
GGCTACACCCACGCCCCGACCGCCTCGGTACGCCCGGGCACCACGCGGGGCGGCCGTGTGCCGGTGGGCGAGTTGATGGAGTTCTCCGTGTTCGTCGAGCAGCTGCTGGAGTGGATCGCCTGGTGGAACACCGAACACTCCTCCCAGGCGCTGGGCGGGCGTACGCCGCTTGAGGCGTGGCAGCAGGACCCCACCCCGATCCACGACGTCGATCGCTCCCTGCTGTGGGCGTTCACCCTCGAAGACGACGGCCGTATCCGCACGCTGACCACCAGCGGTGTGCGGTGGAACAACCGATACTACGTGGGGGAGTGGATGGCCGGCGGCGCGGACGCGGGCACGAAGGTCCGGGTGCGCTGCCTGCCGCACCACGACCACGAGATCGAGGTCTTCGACGCCACTACGGGCAAGCACCTGGGCACGGCCCACCTGGCCGATGCGGCCACCGACGAGCAGCGCCGGGCGCTGCGCCGCAGCAAGGACGCCGAGAAGCGGCGTCTGGCTCGCGCGCTGGCCCAGGCCTCGCGGCGTACCCGCCCGAAGTACGCGGCGGTGACCCGGGCCGAACAGCCCAAACGCCTGGGCGCCCTCACCTCGGCCGAGGCCGACCAGGCCCTGACCACAGCCCACCTGACCGATGCGGCGGAACTCGCCCTGCCCGACCTGATCCCACCCACCACGGCGCCGAGCCACTGGCGCACCCCCGCTGCGCCACGCCCCACCAACGGGCCCGACCCCACGTAAGGAGGAACACCAGTGACCACCACCCTGCCCCCGGCCGAGGGCGACCAGTACCTGAAGCTGCCCGGCGCGCACATCGTGGCCACCCGCGCCCTGCTCAGAGCACGGGAGAACCTCGCCGATACGATCGAGGCGAGGGCGATGATGTGCGTCTACGGCGGCGCGGGCTTCGGCAAGACCCTCTCGGTCAACACCTGCCTGCGCGAGCTCGAACCCGACGAGGAAGTGCGCCGGATCGCGTTCCGCTCCCGCCCTACCGCCCGCGCGGTGCGCCACGAGATCTTCGCCGCGCTCGACCTAGCCGGCACCCCGCCCGCGCACCCGTCGGAGTTCGACCACCTCCTCAAGGA
>NZ_JBHWFG010000137.1:0-1092 GCF_042733745.1 Streptomyces sp. NPDC059696 | reverse complement strand
TCCCGGAGGCGTTCCACTTCGTAGCGGACCGTCGAACCGATGTCCACCGGGCGCATGAAGTAGCTGTGCATCGAGTGGAGCTGCCTGTCCGCGTCCACCGAGCGCATCATTGCCGCTGCGGCTTGGGCCACCATGTCTCCACCGTAAGCCTTGGGCCACGGAACGTACTGGGTGGTGGCCTCGTAGGCTTCGTCGAAGACCTGGGCCTCCGTCCTTGTCAGCTCAACGGCCCGCAGGAAGGTCTCCGAGGTCAGGGTTCCCGTGATCATGCCTAGGCCCGACGGTAGTCGGCGAGGGCCTCGTCCGGGACGTCCTCAAGGTTGACCACGAGGTTCTCCGGGGTGCGGGCGGTCAGCCAGACGAGTTCCTCGGTGATGGACATGTTCGCTTCGACGTGCGGCATGAACGGCGGCACGAACACCCAGTCGCCGGCCTTCATATCGATGAACTCTGCGTAGTTCTCACCGAAGTAGATCCGGCCGTGGCCGCGGAGGACGTAGCCGCCGGTCTCTGCTTCGCCGTGGTGGTGCGGGAGGGAGCGGTAGCCGGGGGTGTTGGACACCTGGCCGAACCAGATCTTGGTTGCCGGGGTGTGCTGGATGCTGACGCCAGAGACGCGGATGCAGTCCCCGGACTGTGCCGTGTTGGTGTCCTCCGCGCCGGCCCGGGTGACGACGGGGATTACCTTGCCGTCGGGCTGGGCGTAGATGGAGTTGTCGCCTTCGAGGCGGTATTCGGTGGTGGTCTGGCTCATGGGTTTCTCCTTTGTCTTTAGGCGGGGGTGGTGGCTGGAACGTGGATCCGGAACCGGTTCTCCAGCCGGCCGATCCCGTCGATTTCTGTGGTCAAGGTGTCGCCGTCCTGGAGGAAGCGCGGCGGGGTCATGCCCATGCCCACTCCCCCGGGCGTTCCCGTGAGGACAAGGTCTCCCGGACGAAGAACGGTGAACTGCGAGATGTAGGAAAGCAACTGTGCGGGGCCGAACACGAGCGTGCGCGTGTTGCCGTCCTGGACGAGTTCGCCGTTGACGTAGCCCTTGACCTGGAAGTGTTCGCCGGCTTCGTCCGCGGTGACCATCACCGGGCCCACGGG
>NZ_JBHWFG010000136.1:677-1100 GCF_042733745.1 Streptomyces sp. NPDC059696 | reverse complement strand
GTTCAAAGGCCGCCAACGTCCTGCCCACCCGGGCCACCGCCAACGCGAACGTCCGGATCGCACCGGGAGAGAGCATCGACTCCGTGCTGGCACGGATGCGGCGTACGGTCCGGGACCGGAAAGTCTCGCTGCGGGTGGTGGAAGGCAGCGAACCGTCCCCGGTCTCCTCGACGTCGAACGCGCAGTTCGCCGCGCTGGAGGAGGCGGTCCGCGAGGTGTTCCCGGATGCCATCGCCGCGCCCTACATCATGCTCGGCGGAACAGACGCACGCCGTTTCACTGCGATCAGCGACGCGGTCTACCGCTTTGCACCGTTCCGCATGGACAAGGCGGCGAGAGCATCCATCCATGCGGATAACGAGAAGCTTTCCATCCAGACGTTCGGTGAGGGTATTACGTTCTACCGGCGCCTGCTCCAGGGGC
>NZ_JBHWFG010000136.1:0-667 GCF_042733745.1 Streptomyces sp. NPDC059696 | reverse complement strand
TGGTGCTTGTCGAGATCACCAGCGGAATCCTGCAGGGGTACTACACTCCGATCCTCACCGACATTGCCCGCAACCTCGGGATTGCCGACGGCGACGTCAACTGGTTCGAGGCGGCGCAGCTGATGTTCAGTGCCCTGGCCGTGCCTGTCCTGGCACGGCTGGGGGACATGTACGGACATAAACGCATCCTGCTGGTTTCCACCGTGCTGACGGCGGCAGCCTCCTGGGGCGTAGCCTTCGCACCGGACTTCTGGACCTTCCTCGTGGCGTGGTCCCTGCAGGGGTTCTACGTGGTGTGGCTGCCGTTGGAAGTCGCGCTCATTTTCGCGCGGGCGGCGTCGGCCCCTAACCGGGCGGCGGTAACCCGCAAGGCAGCCGGAGTGCTGGTGGGCGGGCTGCAGTTCGGCGTCATCGCCGGGGCGCTCGCCGCCGGTGCACTGGTGGACGTCTTCGGAGGCGACCTGCGGCTTACCCTGATGGTTCCTGCCGCAGCGGCCACCCTCTGCATCCTCGCCATCTGGTTCGGCGTACCCGAGTCAGGACTGAAAGCCAGCGGCGCCCTGGACGTGCGGGGCTTCGCTCTGCTGGCTGTTGGGCTGCTGCTGCTCACTTCCGGGCTCACGTTCCTGCGCATCAACGGTCCCGGAACGTGGTGGGTCTGGGCCGT
>NZ_JBHWFG010000135.1:0-1101 GCF_042733745.1 Streptomyces sp. NPDC059696 | reverse complement strand
ATGTTCTCATGTAACAACCGCGGCCCGACTAGGTAATTGTCCGGGTGAAGTCAGCCGGAGTATGCGGCACGGACCTGGGGGTCCAGGCCGGGCACATTCCCTTCCCGCTGCCCGGAGTGCTGGGGCACGAGGGCGCCGGAATCGTGGAGGCCGTCGGCTCTGCCGTGACGTCCGTGGTGCCCGGAGACCACGTGCTGCTCAGCTTCACCAGCTGCGGTGAATGCCGGAACTGCCGCAGCGGACACCCCGCCTACTGCACCTACTTCCTGGAGCTCAACCTGGTGGGCGGGCAGCGGCTGGACGGCAGCGCCACGATCAGCAAGGACGGTAAGGGAGTGCACGGCCACTTCTTCGCCCAGTCCTCCTTCTCCAACCTGGTGCTGGCCGACGAACGCGGAGTCACCAAGGTGGACCCGGAAGCGGACCTGGCCCTGCTGGCGCCGCTGGGCTGCGGCGTGCAGACCGGTGCCGGAGCGGTCATGAACGTCCTGCGTCCCGAACCGGGATCCACCCTTGCCGTGTTCGGTGCCGGTCCCGTGGGCCTCTCGGCGGTCATGGCGGCCGCGCTCGGCGGGTCAACGCGCATCGTGGTCATGGACCTGGTGGACTCCCGCCTGGAACTGGCCCGCGAGCTGGGAGCCACCGACGTCGTCAATTCCGGCAGCACCGACGCGCTGCAGGCCCTGTTTGAACTGACCGGCGGCGCGGGAATCACGCAAGCGCTTGAAACCACGGGCAGCACCTAGGTGGCAGCCACCGCGGCGGACGCGCTGGCGCCGCTGGGCAAGCTGGGCCTGATCGGTGCCCCCGCTCCGGGGTCCACGGTGCAGCTGGACGTGAACTTCATGCTTAACGGCAGGCAGGTCTTGGGGATCACGGAAGGGGACTCGACTCCGCAGCTGTTCCTTCCCGCCTTGGTGGACCTGATCCAGCAGGGCAGGTTCCCGCTGGAAAAAATGATCACCCGCTATGCGTTCGGGGACATCAATTCGGCCGCCGCGGACGCGAAGTCCGGGAAGGTCCTGAAACCCGTGCTGCACTTCGAGGACCTGCACTAGGCTGGGGATACATCCGGTCCCGAAGGCAAGGCGGTTCCCCATG
>NZ_JBHWFG010000134.1:0-1102 GCF_042733745.1 Streptomyces sp. NPDC059696 | reverse complement strand
GTCCATGTGCGGAGCGATCGCGCTGCAGACCGCGGAACTATCACCGCTCAAGCGGCACATCCGTGCCCTGGTGCTTGATGGTCCGGTAGTGAACTGGGTGGCGGTCCTGGCCCACCACGCGCGCCTGAACCGGATTCCCGCGCAGGTTGGCAGGCTGGGGCAGTGGCTGATCTCCAACGCTGCCGGCCGGACACTGACCGGGCTCGCCGCACCGCTGGATTTGCGGAGCATGGACTGGGTGTCCCGGGCCGAGGAAATCCGGACCCCCGTGCTGATCGTGCACAGCGAGCGGGACGAGTTTGTTCCCGTGGGTCCCTCTGCGGACCTGGCGGAGAAGAATCCGGACCTGGTGACTTTCGTCCGTTTCCCGCAGGGCGGGCATACCCGCGAATACAACGTTGACCCTGCCCGCTGGGAGGACACCGTGGCCGGATGGTTGGAGACAGCTATCGGCCGGACCCGCCGTCCGTCTGAGCACCGCTAGGATTCAGCCAGCCTGTTCGTCTGCTGAGCGTCCGTGTTGCCGGCGGCTCATTGTGGCCGGCTGTGCCGGATGCGAGCATAGGGGAAGCCGGAAACGGCGCCGGGCGCCTGTCCCTGCTGTCCACTGTTCTCCGGTACCGGGTGCCGGTAGGAGGAACCCATGCTCGTCGTCGCGTCCGTCTTCGCACTCATTGCCGCTGCCATCCACGTGTACATCTTTGTCCTCGAGTCGATCCGGTGGACGGCCCCCGCGACCATGGAGCTGTTCCGGATTCCCAACGGCGAACAGGCGGCCCATACCCAGGGGCTCGCCTACAACCAGGGCTTCTACAATCTTTTCCTTGCCGTGGGAGCGATCCTCGGCGTCATCCTGCTGGGGGCGGGGAACGTCGCCGTAGGGGCTACCCTCGTCGGCTACGCCGCTGCCTCCATGATGCTTGCCGGCGTGGTGCTGCTTCTGAAGGACTCCCGGATGCTCCGTCCAGCATTGATCCAGGCCGGCCCCGCGCTGCTGGCCCTCGTGTTCCTGATTGCGGGGCTTTGAGACTGGTCCTTGGCCAGGGGGCGGGGCGGGTTCCTTGCTGCGTGGCAGGGATACGCAGTTTCTTGGGGGCGGTTC
>NZ_JBHWFG010000133.1:0-1110 GCF_042733745.1 Streptomyces sp. NPDC059696 | reverse complement strand
GCGCCGGGCAACGCGTACGCTGCGCCGGGCGACGCGCTGACGCCTCCCAGGGTGCCCGACAATACGAGCACCGCTACGGCAGTGCCCCAACTACGCAGCCGCATGTTGACCTTTCCGTCGGCTGCCCCTGCTCCCCGCACGCGGCCACAGCACCCATGTGACCAGCGCGGCGACGGCAAGGGTGGTTGCACCTAGCACCACGGGATTTGCGGCTGCGGCGAGGGGGTACGCGAGCCCGGGGACGGACCACAGCACCACGCGTACCCGTTCCACCACATAAGGTGCGGGATCGGGTTCGGCGTTGGCGTCACCCTTCATGGTGATGGTCCGTGCTTCCCCCTGGGCGGGCGTGATGGTCTGGACCCGGTGGGTGATCGGCAGCTTGCCGGGCCGGTTCACGGTGACCACGTCGCCGATCTGGATCTCCGCCGCCGGGATCTCCCGGACAAGAGCAAGCGAGCCCGCCGGAATGGCCGGGGACATGGAACCGGTCTTGAACAGGACCAGGGAAATGCTGAACACCACGGTCGCGATGACGGCAACGATGCACACAGCACCGCCCGCCGCGGCAAGGTTGAGCAGCAACTCGCGGACCCGCCGCACGGCGTTTGTCCGGCTCATGAGCTCGAGCTGGCAGTGAACTGCCAGGTGGCCGTCGCTGTCTGGCCTTGGAGGGCGTTGTTCGCTCCTGCGGGCAGCATCACTTCGAAGCAGAACTGCGTAGGTGTTCCCGGCAAGGTTGCGGTGGCGGCTGCGAGCGGATTGACGACGCCGGCGGCTTGCCCCTGCGTGAACGGTTTGGCTCCGTCGCTGCCCACCACGAAGGTTGGCGAACCTGTGAACGCCGTGGAATCACACGTCGCCGAACGCACAACCCGGTACCGCAGTGCAGCACCCAGATCGGCATTGCCGGTTCCGCTGCTGGTAACGGACGGGATGCCGAGCACCACTTCCCCGGCCACGGACGCGGCCTTGGTCCGGATGGCGAACGGCGCATAGGCCACCGTCCCCGGGCTCATGGCGGTGGCGGTGAACACGAGCGCCCCGCCGGGAGCGACGTCATTGGTGCTCCACGTCCCCGCGGCGCTGTAGGGCTTGGTGACGTTGGAT
>NZ_JBHWFG010000132.1:0-1111 GCF_042733745.1 Streptomyces sp. NPDC059696 | reverse complement strand
AGGATGAAAGAGGCTCACTGAGCCTCTTCAACACGGCCACGATCGGGTGATGGGGACGAGGACCGGTCGCTGGCGTGAGGGCGGCTCCCCGCTGGTAGCGGCAGCGGTCAACGACAGCCCGCCCATCACTCGCTCGAGTGGTTGTTGAAGAGGTTCAGAGCTCGTAACACGATCATGGTCGGGTCCTCTTGAGGCGTCGGTAGCAGATGAGGCTGCAGGCGAGGGAGACGAAGGCGTCGTGGAGTTCGGTGCGGCGTTCCCAGCGCACAGCGAGTCGTTTGAAGTGGTGGAGCAGGGCGAAGGTCTGCTCGACGACGTAGCGGAGCTTGCCGATGCCCTTGATGTTGGGTGATCCCTTGCGGGAGATGACGGGCAGGATTCGTCGGCGACGGAGCTCGTCGCGGTTGGGGCTGGAGTCGTAGCCTTTGTCGCCGAGAAGGGCTTCTGGTCGTCGGCGGGGCCGGCCGGGGCGGCCTGCGACGGGTGGGATGCCGTCGACCAGGGCGAGGGTCTGGGTGACGTCGTTGACGTTGGCCGCGGTCGTGATGACCTTGAGCGGGGTACCGCGTCCGTCGCAGATCAGGTGGTGCTTGCTGCCCGTCTTCCGCCGGTCGACCGGCGACGGACCGGTGTCGGCGCCCCCTTTTTCGCGCGGATGTGGGAACCGTCCACACACGCACGCGACCAGTCGAGCTCGCCAGCCGCGTTCAGCTCGGCGAGCAGGACCCGGTGCAACTGGTCGAAGACTCCTGCCTCCTGCCACCGGTCCAGTCGGCGCCAGCACGTCTGCCCCGAGCCGAACCCCAGCTCCAGCGGCAGGAGTTGCCAGGCTATGTCGTTGTAGAGGACGAACAGGATGCCCTGCAGGCAGAGCCGGTCCGGCACCGGCCTCGGCCCCGGAGACCGCTCCGGCCACGGCGGCAGCAACGGCTCGACCAGAGCCCACAACTCATCGTCCACGATCCACGGTCGGGTACCCACACCTTCACGAACGGCCGAATCATCACACCGGTCACGGCCAACCAGGACGATTCAGCAAGATCGTGTTACGAGCTCTTAGCGTCCAGGGTCCGATGTGGCTGTGGGCAACGCTCATGTCCTTTCACCTCCC
>NZ_JBHWFG010000131.1:0-1111 GCF_042733745.1 Streptomyces sp. NPDC059696 | reverse complement strand
TGTACTGCCCAGGGACGTTGGTCAACCTGGTGACGGGTGGTTTGCCGCCGGTCGCGGTGTGGGGGCGGTGGTGATTGTAGTGATGGAGCCAGGCTGGCAGGGCTTTGCGGCGGGCTGATTCGCTTGAGTAGAAGCGTCCCAGGGCCCAGCCGTCGGCCAGGGTGCGGTGGAAGCGTTCGACCTTGCCGTTCGTCTGTGGCCGGTAGGGCCGGGTCTTCTTCGGCGTGATGCCGAGTTCGGTGCAGGCCCGATTCCAGTGCCGGGAGCGGTAGGCCGAGCCGTTGTCGGTCAGGACCCGCTCGGTGGTCACGCCGCGGGCCGCGAACCATGCCACCGCGCGGTGCAGGACATCGACTGCGGTGTCGGCTGTCTCGTCGTCGTGGATCTCGGCGTAGGCGACGCGGGAGTGGTCGTCGACGACGGTGTGGACGAATGCGGTTCCCAGCAGCGGGCCGCGGTACTTGTTGCGGGGCTTGTCCGGTGTTGCGGCACGGTTCCTGCGGCCCTGGACGCGTCCGACGTAGCGCCAGCCTCCGCCGTCGGGGACGTTGCCGAGCTTCTTGACGTCGATGTGGAGCATGGCGCCGGGATGGTCGTGTTCGTAGCGGCGCACCGGCTCGCCGGTGGCACGGTCGATGTGGGACAGCCGGTTGATCCGGCAGCGGGTCAGGACCGCGTGGACCGTCGAGGCGGGCATGCCCAGCCGTCCGGCGATCTGGACCGGTCCCAGTCGCTGCTTCCAGCGCAGGTGCACGATCTTGCGGACCTGCGGCTGAGTGGTTCGGGCCGGGCTCCGGTGAGGCCGTGAGGACCTGTCGGCCATCGCGGCCGGCCCGGATTCGGCGTAACGGTCGGCCCACCGCTTGGCGGTGGGCCAGGACACGTCGTAGCGCTCGGCCGCACGGGCGACCGGCCATCCCTCATCCACAATCAGACGCGCCAGGCGAAGACGTGCACGGGGCGTCAGAGCAGCGTTAGCGTGAGACACGAAGGCCTCCTGGTTGGCGGAGCGGTTCCTCGACAGCTCCACTCCACAACCGGAGGCCTTCGTCCTCTCACAGATTCAGACCGTGTCGTCGCACAAACTCGACCAACCTGGCTGGGCAGTACA
>NZ_JBHWFG010000130.1:0-1133 GCF_042733745.1 Streptomyces sp. NPDC059696 | reverse complement strand
AGGCCAAGGACCCGTGGCCCAGGCCCAGTTCCCGGCGCAGCGCGAGTGCATCCCGGTAGAGGTTCAGGGTTGAGTCGGGATTGCGTTGCTGGACATCACGCGCGTTGGCTCCCCACACATCCGGCTGGGGCAGCCAGGACTTGCCGGTGCTGCTGAACCCGTACGACGGCGCGTCCGCCCGCCAGGGCAGCGGCACCCTGGATCCGTCCCGGCCAATCCGCAGGCCCTTGCTTCGATGGAAGGTTGGGTCCTGTCGGAACTCTTCCTGGATCAATGTGTGGTCCGGCAGTCCTAGTTCTTCGCCCTGGTAGAGGTAGACGCCGCCGGGAAGGGCCAGCATCAGCAGCGTTGCGGCACGCGCCCGGGCCAGGCCGACGGCGTGATCCGGCTGCGCATCGTCGGGGCCAATACCGTCTCCGAGGCGCAGCTCATTGCCCTTGAGACCCAGGCGGGATACGTGGCGGACGACGTCGTGGTTGGAGAGGACCCAGGTGGTGGGGGCGCCGACCTTGTCGAAGGCTTCGAGGCTGGTGGTGATGATGCGGCGCAGTTCGTTCGGGTCCCAGGGGTGGTGGAGGTAGGCGAAGTTGAAGGTTTGGTGCATTTCGTCGGAGCGGACCCAGTCGGTGAGCCGGTCCAGCGGATCAACGTTCGCTTCGGCGCAGAGCACGCGGTCGCCGTCGTATTCGTCGAGGATCTTCCGCCAGGAGCGGTAGATGTCGTGGATGCCGGCTTGGCCGAACATGGGGGCTGCTTCGCCGGGGAAGCCTTCGGAGGAAGCGCCGTCGGCGCGTCCGCCCCAGTCCGGGAGTCCGCTTTTTTTGATCAGGGCGTGCGCGACGTCGACGCGGAAGCCGCCGACGCCGCGGTCGAGCCAGAAGCGCAGGATGCGTTCGAATTCGTCGTGGACGGCGGGGTTGTCCCAGTTGAAGTCCGGTTGGGAGGAGTCGAAGAGGTGCAGGTACCACTGGCCGGGGGTGCCGTCGGGGTTCCGGACGCGGGTCCAGGCGGGTCCGCCGAAGTGGGACTGCCAGTTGTTCGGCGGGTTTTCGCCGTGTTCGCCGGTGCCGTTGCGGAAGATGAAGATGTCCCGGGCGGGGGAGTTTTCGGGTGCGGCGAGGGCTGCCTGGAAG
>NZ_JBHWFG010000129.1:0-1135 GCF_042733745.1 Streptomyces sp. NPDC059696 | reverse complement strand
GGGCATTGAGAAGGTGTGAACGTTCTTTGTCCAGCCGGGAGCGTTCCTCGGCGAGTTCCCTTTCGACGCGTTGTTCTTCACGTAGGCGTGCGCGCTCTTCACGTTGGGCTTCTTTTTCTTCCTGCTTCTTCATCAGCCAGTCGGCCGTAAGCTCAATCTCTTCGAGCCGGAGGTCATGGAATTCATCGCTGATGTGCATTTCCATGAGCGCGCCGAGCTTGGCGATGGCCACTCGTGACGCTTCCAGACGCCGTTTGGCGGTGATGACGTTGCCGAGTTTGAGTGACCTGATGCTGTTGTCAGCTTCGGCGTTGTATGCCCTGAGCATGAGTTTCGCCAGGTCCTCGGTCATCCGTCGGCCCTTGGCCAAGGAGTTGTCGAAGGTGAACATGTTGGACTTGATGATGGCGCCACCGGCCCGTACCAAGTCGGCGATGCGTGTTTCGATCTCACTTAGCCGGTCCCGGTAGGAGGCTGCGTTCTCGAGTGGGTGATGATAGCGGTAGATGCCGACCTCTTGAAGGACCAGTCCGTCGTTGAGTTCAACATACGACGCTGCGGCAGTCGGGGCCTGTTCAAGACGTTGCTTCAGAAGGCTGTTTTCTGCCTCGAGGAACGCGATCCTGGCTGATTCGGAAGACTGACCGCCGGACGTGGGAACGACCGGTTGGTCTTGCTGGTCGCCCGCCGCTGGTGGGGTTTGAGTTAGGTCATCCCCGTCAGTGTTGGCGGGTAGCCATAACTGCCAGCCGTCGGGTGGGGCCGGCCAGGCTGGATCGGGCGTCCAACCGGCCGGAGGGCGCCACGACAGCGGGGGCTTGGGCCACCCGGGCGGGGGATTGAAAATCATTGTTTGCTCAGCCGTCATTAGGACGTACGCACTCCGGATACATTGGCAGGAACCAGACCCAGCGGATTCTTCGAGACCGAGGCCCCAAGATGCTCCAGCGTGGCGGACGGCACGACGGCTGAAAGATCAATGTCGGCGAAGACGTCACGTGGGACGGCTACAGCCACGAACGGAATGTAGGTGTCACGGCCTGTCGCCGGGTTGATGGTATTCGTTCCCACTTCCAGTGAGATGCTCTGGATCAGTCCGCGCCGGTCGGCTTCAAAAACCTCGTGCAGTGTACGG
>NZ_JBHWFG010000128.1:0-1143 GCF_042733745.1 Streptomyces sp. NPDC059696 | reverse complement strand
GCGGCCGGGTCCTGCACCACCTACGCCGACTGCTGCCCGACCCGCGCAACACCGTCGTCGTCGTAGGCTTCGCCGCGGCCGGAACACGCGCCAGAGACCTCGTGGACGGCGCCCCTGCACTCAAGATGTTCGGCGAGTACATCCCCGTCCGCGCGGAGGTCGCCGACGTTCCGCACTTCTCCGCGCACGCCGACGAGGATCAGATCCTCGACTGGCTGCGCGGCGCCCCGCCCCCGCACACGACGTACGTGGTGCACGGCGAGCCGTCGGCGGCTGCGACGCTGCGCACCCGCATCTCCGACGAGCTCGGCTGGACCGCCGTCGTCCCACGCTCGGGAGAAGCCGTGCTGGTCCGATGACCGACTCCGATGACCGGCCCCAGCCTCACCAATTCACACCACAGACCTGCTCGCCGGCGTTGAGGAGAGGATCATGACTCCACACCCCTACACCGTGGCCGACGTCATGACGAAGAAGGTCGTCGCGGTCGCGCCGAAGGCGTCGTTCAAGGACATCGTGACCGCCATGTCACGGTGGTCCGTCAGCGCTCTCCCGGTCATCGAAGGGGAGGGCCATGTCGTGGGGGTGGTCTCGGAGGCCGACCTGCTGCCGAAGGAGGAGTTCCACGAGCGGCGTCCCGGTCTCGTGGAACAGATGCGCCGTCTGGACGCGACGGCCAAGGCAGGCTCGTCGTCCGCCGAGGACCTGATGACCCGGCCGGCCCTCACCATCGCCCCGGACGCGCCGCTGCCGCAGGCCGCCCGACTGATGGCCACCCGCGGAGTGAAGCGCCTGCCGGTCGTCGAGGGGGACATCCTCAAAGGCATCGTCAGCAGGTCGGACCTGCTCAAAGTCTTCCTCAGGCCTGACGACGAGCTCGCCGAGGCGGTACGGGAACAGGTGGTCGCGCGGCTCTTCCCCGTGTCGCGGGAGCAGGTGACCGTTCAGGTCGATGCGGGCGTCGTGACGATGTCGGGTGTGGTCAGGGAATCACGCCTGCTCCCGGTGGCAACCCGTCTGGCACGGGCTGTCGAAGGAGTGGTCGACGTACAGTGCGAGCTGACCGCTGCCGAAGCCGGGTGAAGGGCATCCCACGCCGCCGTGCGTGACCCTGATCGGCGGCGCATGCTCGAAGTATGTCCC
>NZ_JBHWFG010000127.1:0-1153 GCF_042733745.1 Streptomyces sp. NPDC059696 | reverse complement strand
ACCAGTTCAACAGAGCCATCGAAGCGGTTCCGCACCGTTCCGGTCAGCAGGAGTTCGTCTGCCTTACGGGCCGTCCAATAGCGGAAACCTACGCCTTGGACTACGCCGGAAATCCGCGCGGTGAGCCTGCACTCGTCGCTAGCCATGGACCCACCTTAACGAATCCCGCCCTCGTACGCCCCTCCCCAGGTACAAGGCTGGGTTGAGCGGACGAGGGCGGGATCCGTGCGCCGGAAAAACTAGCTCACCACGATGTCCCGTGTGGCGTTGTTATATGTGATGGTGACCGGGCCGCCGTCGTGGTTCAGCTCGTGGTTGGCACCATCGCGGGCGCCGAACGCACCGTAGTTCTCGTCCCATGAGCGGTTGAGGGCGATCTTGTAGGTGTAGAAACCGGCAGGCAACTCTGCAGTCAAAGTCCACAGCTGGACCAGCGGGTTGAACTCCATCTGCGCCTCGTCATACTGCGGAGCCCAGTCCTCGGCCGCACCCAGGAGCTTGTTGAAATCACCCGCAATGGCAACGGCTTCCGGCTGCGGCAGCGTTTCGACGGCGGGGGCAGCGGCCTTCTTGACGGGTGCCTTTCGGGTGGTGGCCTTCTTGGCGGTGGGCTCGGCCTTCACAGCGGCGGCCTTCTTCGGGGCTGCCGCCCGCTTGGCCTTGGGCTTGGCCGGCGGGGCAGTCGGGACGGCGACGTCGGCCGGGACGGGAGTGCCGGCGTCGAGCGCTTCCGCGAAAGCCGAAACGTCCGGGAAGGCGACGGTCGCGCGCAGACCATCATCCGGGATGGTCCAGCCCGAGCGGCCCTTCACCAGCCAGCCAGCTTTGACCAGCTTGGCCGAGGCCGTGGTCAGGTTCTTGTGGCCGCGCGGAATGCCACCGCTCAGCAGTTCGGCTTCATGGGCGTCGAACGGCACGCGGACGGTTGCCTCAGCCAGCACTTCACCGGCGTTCAGCATGGCCCCGGACCACACGCCTTCGGCCAGGATGTCCAGTACGGCCTTCAGACGAAGGTTGGTGTTCTCGGCGGTGCTCGCGCCCATGCTTCTCCTTCAACGGTGGATACTCACCCAGCAGTTTGCCAATGATTTGTTAATTCCGGCGACTGCAAAAGGTAAACACCGTGTGTCGTGACCGAGTGTGACATTCGTGA
>NZ_JBHWFG010000126.1:0-1159 GCF_042733745.1 Streptomyces sp. NPDC059696 | reverse complement strand
GGCGCAGACCACGCCGATCGCGCCGACCAGGCCCATGGACCGGGAGGAGTTGACGTCCGCGAGGACCAGGCAGACGAGGCCGATGGCGATGGTGCCGGCCGAGGCCAGGATGGCCGGACCCGACCGTCGCAGCGCGGTCTTCATGGCGATGTGCCGGTCCTGCTCGCGGCGCAGTTCCTCGCGGTAGCGGGCGATGAGCAGCAGGGCGTAGTCGGTGCCGACGCCGAACACGAGGACCATCAGGACGCCGGAGCTCTGCGGGTCGACCGGCAGCCCGGCGTACTTGGCGAGCATGTAGGTGCCGACCTGGGTCAGCACGGAGGCGAAGCCGACGGAGAGCAGGGGCAGCAGCCACAGGATGGGGGAGCGGTAGGTGATCAGCAGCAGGACCGCGACCACGAGACCGGTGACCATCATCAGCATGGAGTCGAGGGACTCGAAGGCGCCGGCGGCGTCGGTCGTCGAACCGGCGGGCCCGCCCACCTCGACGGCGACGCCCGGCGGGGCGTTGGCGTCGGCGATGTCGCGGACCTTCTTCGTCGTGGCGACGATGTCGGCGTCGCTGATCAGCGGAACGACGACCATGAGCGCCTGGCCGTCCTTCGACTCCAGGGGCGCCTCGACCTTCTCGCCCTCGGCTGCCAGTTCCTGGAAAGCGGCTATGTCCTTCTCGGCCTTGGCCCGCCCCTCGGCGGGCAGCGAGCCGTCGGCGCTGTAGACCACCACGGCGGGCATCAGCTCGTCGGCGCGGAACTTCTCCAGTTCCTTGTTCAGCTTCGCGGATTCCGAGCTGCGCGGAAGGAAGGCGTTGGCACTGGAGTCCTGGACGTCGGCGAGCTTGCCCGCCAAGGGGCCCAGCGCCATCGCGATGATGAGCCAGGCGGCCAGGACCAGCCACTTTCCACGTCTGTCACCGGGCACACCGCTGGTGCGCTTGAACCAGGCTTGCAAGGGGGGCTCCTTCGGGCACGTTCGGATTCCGCGGTGGCCGAGAGTGCCGGGAGGGCCGCACTGCACGGCCGTTCCGACGCGGCCGGCGGGGTCCTCCATCGTTCCCAACTCCCCCTGGAAGACGTCAACTTCCAGATTGCGGAGTTGGTCGAACAAGGTTTGGCGGGGTCCTTCGGCCGGCATGCGGAGCTCCGCACACTAGTAGAAG
>NZ_JBHWFG010000125.1:0-1189 GCF_042733745.1 Streptomyces sp. NPDC059696 | reverse complement strand
CCGAGGAAGTCCTTGAGGTCATCCCGCTGTTCCACCCGGTGTGGGAGAACGCGGAACCCGACGACATCCTCTTCGCCAACACGCACGCCACCCACGGCAGCTTCCGCGACTGGGCCTGGCTGACCGCCCAGGTACGCCTCGGCCTCAAGCGCCTGGGCAGGCAACGCGTCGACCAAGAGGTGCTGCGCTGGGCCTTCGCCCGCCTGGGGGAGGCATGACCCCCACCGCCAGCAGCACGCACAGGTCCGCCTCGCCAGACCTCGGCCCGCAGCATTTCCTGTCGCTCCCCGGTGCCCGGACCGTCCCGGTGCCCGCCCTCGACGAGGTCGCCCGCGCTGTGGAGCAGACCATGGCAGAACAGGCCGTCATGTGCCTCTACGGCGACGCAGGCTGCGGCAAGACCCACGCCCTGCAGACTGCGCTCGCTTCCCGCCCCGAACTGCCCGGCGACGTACGCATCTGTCATCTCAGCCCACGCCCTGCTCCGACCCCAACCGTCCTGCGCGCCGAACTGCTGCTCGCTGCCGGTCTCCCCATCCCGCCGACGCGGGACCCAGGCGTCCTGGACACCGCCTTGCGCACCCAGCTCGCCGCGCACCCGCACCTGCTGGTGGTGGACGAGGCCAGCCGCCTGACCACCGGCTGCGTCGAGTACCTCTGCTACCTCTTCGACGACCCCACCACCCAGCTCACCCTCATCCTCGCTACCAGCACCAAAGGCTTCCGCATGCTGCGCCGCCAGCCTCTGCTGGCCACACGCACCACCCGCTGGCTGCAGATCCACCCGCTCACCCCCGGCGAGGTACGTCGCGCCATCCCGCAGCTCCACCCGCGATGGCGCGACGCCGACAAGGACGTCCTCGACCGCCTCGACGCCCGTCACGGGCACGGCAACTTCCGCCGCTGGGCCCAGATCACCCACCACACCCTGCGCCTCGAACGCCACGCCTCGCCCCCGGCAAGCGCCCTGCTGGAGACGACGAGCGACAGCTGTCTCCCGCCGCACGAAGACCCTCGATGACACCCTCGACACCTCCGACGCCGCCACCCGTCACGCTGATCATCGACGTGGACGACGACACCCGCGTGCTCCAGGCGGCCCGGGCCAGCTCCGACCCCCAGGCCGGCCGTGTCACGGTCGACCTCACCCCGCACACGCCCCGTACCGCCTACCTGCCGCGGGACATCC
>NZ_JBHWFG010000124.1:0-1201 GCF_042733745.1 Streptomyces sp. NPDC059696 | reverse complement strand
ACGCGGCCTACTCATTGCTGCCGCTGCGCAGCAACCGCGAGCTGGCCGCGGGCTACGCGCCGGTCGCTTTCCTGGCAGCGGCTGTCCTCGGCGCAGGGCTGCTGGGTGTGCGCGGGTATGTCCTGCTCACCGGTGCCGCACTGGCCTACAGCCTGCTTCAATCCCTGAAACCAGTCATCCCCGCGTTGCGTGCCTGGCACTTCGCGGCGGCGCAGGTGCTGCTGACGGTCCTTGCCGGACTGCTGGCAGCGGACCTTGGACTTGGAACCGATGGGGTGTTCATCGTGATCGCCGCGGTTCTTGCGGCACAGCACGTCGCACGGACGCTGCTCGGGAGCCGGCTGGAGAACTTTGGGCCAGTCCACGCCTTGCGATGGGGAACGCTGCTGGCCCTGGCGGCAGTGCCGCCGGCGTACTACGTGCTGCTTTCCGCGGCGGCGCGGCCGGAGACCGGCACCGTCCTGCTGCTGACAGCGGCCGGAAGCGCCGTGCTCGCTCAGCTGGCCGCAGCCCTGCGTCCGCGTAGGGCCGGCGGCTTCCCCGGAGCGCCAGCCGCCGCGGCGGCGCTGGTGCTCCTGCTCGCGGTGGGTGTGCGCACCGCCGAGTTCCCGGCTGCGGTCTCTACCCTGTGGGTGCTTTGGGTGGCTTTCGCCGCCAACCTGCTGACGGCCGTCCTGCACAGACAAAACCGTCTTGCGCTCCTGGCACCGGCCGGATTTGCTGCCGGGATGCTGCTCGGAGCCGGAGTCCTCGGTCTCCGAGGCTATGAGCTGCTCTTTGCCGCAGCGCTCGCGTACTGCCTCGCCCTGGTCCGGGACCGGTCAACCGGACTGCGGGGCATCTACCTCGCCGGAGCGCAGGGAACCGGCACAGTCCTCGCGGCCCTGCTGGCCGCTGACGCTGCCGGAAATTCCCTCAGCGTGTTCGCAGCCGCACTGGGGCTGGGCCTGGCAGCCGGCCACCTCCTGCGGACGGTCCTCCACGACCGGCTGAAGGCACTCGGCGCCGTCGAGCCCCTGAGGTGGGGCGGCCTCACGGCGCTGGCGGCGGTTCCTGTCTCCTGCCTGCTGTTCGAGCACGTGCTCGATTCGGCAGCGGTGCTGACGGCAGTCCTCAGCGCTGCGGCAGCGTTTATGGGAACCGAGCTGGACGCGGCATTTTTTAATTTAAGTTTGATGGCACTGCCGGAGACTTGTGACCT
>NZ_JBHWFG010000123.1:0-1208 GCF_042733745.1 Streptomyces sp. NPDC059696 | reverse complement strand
CCAAGGCACTGGGCGGTGCCGGCCTGGTGATGACCGAAATGGTCTGCGTCTCCGAAACTGGCCGCATCACCCCCGGTTGCAGCGGCCTCTACACCGACGAGCAGCGCGACAGCTGGAAGGAAATCGTCCACTTCGTACACTCCCGCTCCACCGCGAAGATCGGTGCGCAGCTGGGACACTCCGGCCGCAAGGGCTCCACCAAGCTCATGTGGGAAGGAATCGACCAGCCGCTCGACTCCGGCAACTGGACCGCCGTCGGACCTTCCGCACTGCCGTACGGCCCTGAAAACCAAACTCCGCTGGAACTGGACCGGGCAGGCATGGATGCCATCAAGGCCGAGTTCGTCGCCGCAACCCAGCGCGCGGAGCAGGCAGGCTTCGACCTCCTGGAAATCCACGCGGCCCACGGCTACCTGCTCTCCTCCTTCCTCTCGCCCGTTTCCAACCAACGCACCGACGAATACGGTGGCAGCCTGGAGAACCGGCTGCGGTTCCCGTTGGAAGTGTTCGACGCCGTCCGCGCGGCTTGGCCTTCCAGCAAGCCGGTGACGGTGCGCATCTCCGCAACGGACTGGATCGACGGCGGCAACACCTCCGATGACTCCGTCCAGATCGCCAAGGCCTTCGTGGAACACGGCGCAGCCGGACTGGATATCTCCACCGGCCAGGTGGCCAAGGAAGAGAAGCCCGCGTTCGGGCGCAGCTACCAGACGCCATTCGCGGACCGCATCCGCCAGGAAGTCGCCGCTCCGGCAGGCGTGGCAGTGATCGCCGTCGGCGCCATCTCCAGCTACGACGACGTGAACTCCATCCTCCTCGCCGGCCGCGCAGACCTCATCGCCCTGGGCCGCACGCACCTCTACGATCCCCAGTGGACCCTCCACGCCGCCGCGGAACAGGAATACCAAGGCCCGGGCGCGCAGTGGATCCCGCAGTTCCGTGCCGGCCGCCGCAAGCCACCAAGCTCACGCACCGACGCCGTACGCCCGCGCCTGTCCCTGCTCAAAGAACCGGAGACCGATGAAGCCAACACGCACCTCCGCTGGACGCCTTCTCCCAAAACTGCGGCGGCCTTGAGTAACTGATGACTGCAGGTCCACAGTTTTCGAAGCCACGACTGGAGGCAACTGTCCGGCGAACCGTGGAGTGGGTTGACACCGATGCCTCCGGGCATCAGCATAACGCGGCGGTTCTGCGATGGGTGGAGG
>NZ_JBHWFG010000122.1:0-1210 GCF_042733745.1 Streptomyces sp. NPDC059696 | reverse complement strand
CCGTTGTCCCGTCGACGGTGGACTGACCGGTCAGAGGGGGCAGTGGACGCTGCTGCCGTTGTCCCGGAGGAGGTCGTCGCGCATCCAGCCGGAGTAGCCCGTGGACAGGTTGCGCGCGTAGGTCCAGGTGGCTCCGTCCTGGTCGAGGGTCCAGCAGTGGTAGTTGATCGTGTGGCTCAGGTGTGCCAGTCCTCGGCTGGCACACGAAGTGCTGGAGCCGGCACGCATGTTGACGCCGTTTGCTTTGTTGGTTCCCTGGACGGGGTCCAGGTCGGGCGGGGTGCTGCCGCATGGGTAGTGCGCAGGGGCGGCTGCCACGGAGCTGGTCAGTGCCAATGGGCTTAAGAGGGCAACCGCCGCGGCGAGCGGCAGGAGACGTGCGGTGAGGGGCATCATGATTTGCTTCTCCCGGATCGGCGTGATGTCTGATCGGGTCTATGGCACCCGGTCATGGAGATGATGGGCCGATGCCTTCCGGGCTCTCAACGCCTTAAGCGGTGCCTTAAACCCCCTCTTGGTTGAATCGCTGAGCTTTCAGCAAAGCGCTTCCCAAGGGCGTGATGAGGTGAAGAGCGAACCCGCCGCGGCGAGTGGTGGTGATGAGTGCTGTGTCCCGGAGTACCCGGGCATGCTGGCTAGCTGCCGCGGCCGAAACCCCGAGCCGCTGGGCCATTTCCGTCGTGGTGCAGCCTCGGGTGGTGGCCATGAGGGCTGCGGCTCTGGTTCGGCCGACGAGGGAGGCCATGCCCGGATCAGCACCGCCGTCGAGGGCGGTAACGCCGTCATCGGCCAGCGGCTCACGAAGGGCGGGGACAAGCAGCCTGGGCGGCCGGGCGGTGTCGAGCGGATCCCACAGGAAGCTCACCCCGTGAGGGGAGAAGACCACCGGCGTTATGTCCAGACCCCGGCCCCGTAAACGGACTTCCGTTCGGCGCGGATAAGGCGCCTCCAGCACCGGCGGGCACCACCGCACCCCCGGAACCATGAGCGATCTCAGCAGTAGATCCACACCTCCCTCGACCACGAGATCCGCGTAATGGGCCGACAGGCGCGACCAGAGCGGACCTTCCCCGGCCCCAGAAGGGCTTCACCGCCAGCCGGTGCCAGGTGCCCAAGGCGTCGGCGAGCTCCTGCAGGGCTTCGCGTTCCCCATCACGCAGTCGCCGCGCCCAGGGCACGTGCTCGGGCCGGAAGTCGATACCGTCAAACC
>NZ_JBHWFG010000121.1:0-1211 GCF_042733745.1 Streptomyces sp. NPDC059696 | reverse complement strand
ACCTCCCTCAACGGCACGGGGGCCTTGTGCGTTGCGGCCCCCACCTCGACCTGACCGGCGTCACCCGATCAGTAGCCACGCTGAAAACGCTCACTCCGCTGTCACAAAACCGAAAGATCACGCCTGGCGATCCCTGGTCCGCAACAGCCATCCCACGCCGGCCAACGTCAGGAGAAGTCCGGCGACGGCCCCCGGCCAGCGCCATGTGTCGATCACTGCGTAGTTGCGGGGTGCGACGAAGGCCAGGTACCAGATCACGTTCATCGTGGCGGGCAGGAGTGTGGCCAGGATGAGGCCTGCCCATTTGCGGGCTGCCGTCCAGTAGCGGGAGCGGCACACCATCACTACGGCCGTGATCTTCATGGCTATGCTGATCCAGCTCAGGAGCACATGGTCTCCCGCGTAGGGCAGCACGGTGCTGATTATCAAAAGGAGCAGCGGTAGCCAGGCGGGGGAACGGTGACGCTTCGGTGTGCGTGTGGGGGATGTGGTGGTGTGGCCGAGTTCGTGGAGGGCGGTGTTGGCGATCGTGCGGGGGTCACCCACTTCGTGGAGGATCGCGCGGACGTCGCCGGGCCGTTCGGCGCGCGCGACCTCTATGTGCTCGCTGAGGTCGGCGAGGAGTTCCTGACGGGCTGCCGGGGGCAGTGCCGTGCTCTCGCGTTCCACGGTCGCGAGGTACTCCCGAACCAGGGTGTTGTCGTCGGTCTTCAAGGTGCGCCCCTCAGGGGTTGTGCCGGCGCCCGTTGGGGGGCGAAAGGAGGTGGTCGACGGTGTCGCGGAATGCCGGCCAGAGGCCGGTAAAGGAGTCGAGCGCGGTGCGTCCCGCATCGGTCAGCTCGTAATAGCGGCGCGGCGGGCCGGTGGAGGACTCCTGCCAGGTGGTGACGACGAGTTCGTCGCGCCGGAGCCGTGAAAGCAGGGGGTAGACGGTGCCCGGGCTCGTGGCGAGCACGGTCTCCTGCAAGTCCTTCAGCAGCTCGACCCCGTACTTGGGCCCGTCTCGCAGAAGGGCCAGGACGCAGTACTCCAGGACCCCTTTACGGAGCTGGACCTCGATCTTCTCCGGAACCTGATTACTTGCTTCACCGGCTACCATGCAGCACAAGATACCAGGTCTCGCATGTATTTGTCCGTGAGCAGGTGTGCGCAGCCGCTCCACGGCGGCCGATCAACCGCTTCCCAGCTTCATGCCACGAACGCGCCCGCTC
>NZ_JBHWFG010000120.1:0-1224 GCF_042733745.1 Streptomyces sp. NPDC059696 | reverse complement strand
ATCATTACCGGAAGCTTCATCGCTTTCTCTTCTGCCCGTTGCCGGCGTTTCACCCTCATCACCTTCGCCTGGACCCGCAACACCCGGCTGATGGCAATACCGTAGGTGTCCGCCTGGATGACTGCCTGGACAAAGCTCCGGAGTTCAGGAACGTTGGTGCGTTGGGCCAATGCCAGGTAGGCCTCCCGGCGACTGCGTCCAACCTGCATGTCCTGGAGCGTGCGTACAATCTCCTCCGCCAAGGGCCCCTTGCCGTTCTCCCCGGCTCGGGCCATCGCGCCTTCGAAACCGAGGCCGGCCTCCACCGAAATCAACATTTGGTCCATGGTGTTGGCAAGTTCCAACTGGATAGTCTTCTGCCGTTCCTGCCCCTTGCTGTAAAGCATGAGATCGGGGATGAAGTAGCCCAGCAGGACAACGAATATTCCTACCAGCTTGATGATCCCGCTCGAACTGCTTGTGGTGATGAGCAACCCGAAAAGCGCCCCACATAGTCCGAGTGCAGGTTTCGCAGCCAAGACGCGGCCCAGGGGAAGCGACGGCGGGCGTCCGGCCAGTGACAGCAGCCTGTCAAGCTTCTGCGCGTAGCTTCCCGGGGTGAGCTTGTAGCCGACGCGCTCCAACAGGCCGGCCCGGCTCTGCTCCGCGACTTCGGCGGCAACGTGGCCACGGGTAAGGAGTTCCCGAACGGCGCGCGGGGTCTTGCGGTCGACAGCAAGCAGCGACCACGCGAAATAGGCGCCCGGCAGGGGTACCAGCAGCAGCGACATGAAAAGGAAGGGATGCACGGTGCGCCTCAGAACTTCAAGTTAATGATTTTGCGCATCCACAGGCCACCGATGGTCATCAGGATGACCGACAACGCGATCAGCCCCCAACCGATGGGGTGCGTGAACATCACGTTCATGTAGCCCGGGTTGACCACCATGAGCATCAGCACGATGCCCACGGGAAGGGCCATCAGGATATAGGCCGAGAACTTGCCCTCCGCCGCCAGGGACTTGATGTGTCCCTTGATCTCGCTGCGCTCGCGGATGGTCTCATTGACCTGGTCGAGCACCTCGGCGAGGTTTCCGCCCACTTCCCGGTTGATCTGGATCGCCTGCCCAATCCAGACGAAATCCTCGCTCCGCATACGCTCGGCTGTATCGCTCAGCGAGGCCTGCAAATCGCGGCCAAGGCTGGTCTCGGTGATGACGCGGCGCATTTCCTCGGCTGTAGGGC
>NZ_JBHWFG010000119.1:0-1253 GCF_042733745.1 Streptomyces sp. NPDC059696 | reverse complement strand
TCCGTAATGAGCGCCACCGACAAGCAAGAGCACGTCATCAGGCACCACACCGACGCCCCCGCCGAAGGCGAGACGGACGGCTGGGTGGCGCACGATATCGGCCTGCACAGCCAGGATCCCGCCGAAGGTCCGGATATCGACGACGGCGACGCCCCGCCGTCGGGCGCTTCATAACTGGCGCTTCGCAACAGAGGTTCCTTCCGCGGCTTCCCCTCCACGTCCCCGCCTTCCACGGCATCAGCGGGCAGGCTTAGGCTTGTGGGGTGGCTGCAATGAGAGCGCTGCGTCCTTTTGCACACAGGGAATTCCGTGTGCTTATTTCCGCGCTGTCCATTTCGATCTTCGGTTCCGGCATGTGGGCCGTGGCCATGGTCTACGAGGTGATCCACCTCGGTGGGGGCCCGCTGGAATTGTCCCTGGTGGCAACGGCAGCGAGCGTCGGCCTGGTGGCGTTTGTCCTGGTGGGCGGGATCGCGGCCGACCGGTTTCCGCAGCGGATCCTGATCATCGCAGTTGAGGGTGCCAACCTGGCCGTCATCGCCACGGTATCCTTGCTGGCCATCCTCAATGTCCTCCAGCTTTGGCACTTGGCGCTGGGTGCGTTTGTGCTGGGCGTGGGCCAGGCGTTCTTCTTTCCCGCGTACTCGGCCATCCTGCCCCGCATCCTCCCGGCGGAGGACCTGCTCGCGGCGAACGGCATGGAAGGCACCGTCCGGCCGATCCTGCAGCAAGCCGCGGGTCCTGCGGTGGCGGGCATCGTGGTGGCGTCGTTGTCGCCCGCGTTTGCCGTGGCCGGGGTTGCCGTGTGCCACTGCCTGGCGTTCGGCATCCTGAACTTCCTCAGCCGGGAAGCCCTGGATGGCCGCAGTGCCGAACCACCTGAGCCGCAGGGTTCGAGTTCCTTCTTCCACGACCTCAAGGAAGGCTTCGCGTACACCATACGGACACCGTGGCTGCTGTGGACCTTGATCTGGGCCTGCCTTTCCGTGCTGTTCCTGATCGGCCCCATCGAGGTCCTGTTGCCGTTCGTAGTCCAGGACCAACTTGGCGGCGACTCGCGGATGTTCGGTTTCCTCCTGGCCATCATGGGTGCCGGGAGCGCGTTGGCTGCACTGGCCACTGCGTCATTCCGGCTGCCGCGACGCTATCTGACCGTCATGGTGGTGACGTGGGGATTGGGCAGCCTGCCCATTGCCGCCATCGGTTTCATCAACAACTTCTGGCTGCTCGGTGCGGCCATGCTGGTTTTCGGG
>NZ_JBHWFG010000118.1:0-1268 GCF_042733745.1 Streptomyces sp. NPDC059696 | reverse complement strand
GAGTGGACGGTTCGTAGGGGAGTATCCACCCACGCTGAACCTCGTCAACACGTAGGGCACCGACGCCCGGCCGGGGCCAGCGGGCAGCCAATGGCTGCCGGAGAGACTTGCGGTCCTTTGGCGTACCCTACGAAAGCAGAGACTCCATGACTGTTTCCCCCCTGATCTGGGGCGTGACGATCGTCGTCATCCTCGGCCTGCTGGCCTTCGACTACTTCTTCCACATCCGCAAGGCCCACATACCAACCCTGAAGGAAGCGGCCATTTGGTCCTCCATCTACGTGGGCCTGGCCGTCATCTTCGGCATCCTGGTGCTCGTCTTCGGCGGCGTCACCATGGGCGGCGAGTACTTCGCCGGGTACATCACGGAGAAAGCCCTCTCCGTAGACAACCTGTTTGTCTTCCTGATCATCATGGCGTCCTTCCGGGTGCCCCGCGAGGACCAGCAAAAGGTCCTGCTTTTCGGCATTGTCTTCGCGCTGATTGCGCGAACCGGGTTTATCTTCCTGGGCGCAGCGCTGATCAACTCCTTCTCCTGGATCTTCTACCTGTTCGGACTGATCCTGCTGCTCACCGCCGGCAACCTGCTCAAGCCCGAGGACAGCGAGAAGGATGAGGCAAACAACTTCATCATCCGCATTGCCAAGCGCGTCCTGCCCACCACGGACCACTACGACGGCGACAAGCTGATGACCGTCGAAAACGGCAAGAAGGTCCTCACCCCGATGCTGCTGGTCATGGTGGCAATCGGCGGAACCGACATCCTCTTCGCCCTGGACTCGATCCCCGCCATCTTCGGCCTGACGCAGAATACCTTCATTGTCTTCACGGCCACGGCGTTCTCCCTGATGGGCCTGCGCCAGCTCTACTTCCTGATCGACGGACTGCTGGACCGCCTGATCTACCTTTCCTACGGCCTGGCCGCCATCCTCGCCTTCATTGGCGTGAAGCTTGTGCTGCATGCCCTGCATGAGAACACCCTGCCGTTCATCAATAACGGCGAGCATGTGGAAGTGGTCGAAGTCAGTACAGGCCTGTCACTCAGCGTCATCATCGGCGTCCTGCTCATCACCGTCATTGCGTCGCTGGTCAGCCCGGCAGGCAAGGCCCAGACCGCCGTGAACAACGCCCGCCGCCACGCCAACGCCTACCTGGACCTCTCCTACACCTCGGATGAGGCCGAGCGGGAGCGCATCTACCGGGCACTCTGCGACGAAGAGAAGCAGATTCTGCAGATGGACAAGAAGTACAGGGACAAGGTCAAGGAC
>NZ_JBHWFG010000117.1:0-1294 GCF_042733745.1 Streptomyces sp. NPDC059696 | reverse complement strand
CCATTGTCCCTGCGATCCACCATATTCCGCACTACCCGGGGTGTTTCGAAGCTGTGACAATCGCGTGGCATCCGTCACGGAGGGTGCCGGGGTGTGACATACAACGCCCCTCGGGCCCCGCGGCTACGCATACCAGCGCCGTCAAAGCTAGAGTGGCCATGAGTGCATTGGCTGCAGGGCGATCGCCCCGAAGGATTCCATTGCGCAGCCATGCGCTCACAAGACCTGCCCGGCGCATCCGACCGGGCTGTTTGAAACCGAGATGTCGCACACGACGCGTTCACGACGGGCAGTTACCCTGCCGGACTTGAGGCGCCGATGGATGCGCCTAAAGGAAGGTTGGACGTGGCTGCAGGAGAAGAGACCTCACACATCCTTAGTGGGTTGACTGCCCAGTTGCCTGATCGTGATCCGGAAGAGACCGCGGAGTGGATTGAGTCCCTTGATGCGTTGATCGCGGAGCAGGGTACGGAGCGGGCGCAGTTCATTATGCGTTCGTTGTTGCAGCGTGCTGGTGCCCGGAGCGTGGGTGTTCCGATGGTGACGACCACTGATTATGTGAACACGATCCCGGTGGACCAGGAAGCGCCGTTCCCGGGGAACGAGGAGTTCGAGCGCCGGTACCGGGCGTATATGCGGTGGAACGCGGCCGTGATGGTCCACCGGGCGCAGCGGTCCGATATTGGTGTGGGCGGGCATATTTCCACCTACGCCGGTGCGGCGACCTTGTACGAGGTCGGGTTCAACCATTTCTTCCGCGGCAAGGACCACCCTTCCGGCGGTGACCAGGTGTTCTTCCAGGGCCACGCGTCCCCGGGCATGTACGCCCGCGCGTTCATGGAAGGCCGGTTGTCGGAGGAGGATTTGGACGGGTTCCGGCAGGAGAAGTCCAAGGAAGGCCACGCCCTGTCCTCCTACCCGCACCCCAGGTTGATGCCGGGGTTCTGGGAGTTCCCGACCGTGTCGATGGGTATCGGCCCGATGAACGCGATCTACCAGGCCCAGTCCAACCGGTACCTCCAGAACCGCGGGATCAAGGACACCACGGACCAGCAGGTCTGGGCGTTCCTCGGTGACGGGGAAATGGACGAACCCGAATCCCGTGGTTTGTTGCAGCTCGCCGCGAACGAGAACCTGGACAACCTGAACTTCGTGATCAACTGCAACCTCCAGCGCCTGGACGGCCCGGTGCGCGGCAACGGCAAGATCATGCAGGAGTTGGAGGCGTTCTTCCGCGGCGCGGGCTGGAACGTGATCAAGGTGGTCTGGGGCCGGGAATGGGACACCCTCCTGG
>NZ_JBHWFG010000116.1:0-1295 GCF_042733745.1 Streptomyces sp. NPDC059696 | reverse complement strand
GCCGTGCGTGAGCGCCTGGCCTGGCTGGCGCCGTGGTGGCGTTTTGTTCCCAGGGTGTCCGACCGCCAGATGGCCCGGATCTGCGGACCGGTCTTCGGGCAGCTGGAAGTCCCCTCCGCGGGAACCGTGATCTGGGACCTGGGAGAAGCGGAACAGTTCCTGCTGCGCGTCTCGCTGGCCATGCTGTCCCACCCCGCTGTGCTGTTCGTCGACGACATTGAACAGCTGCAGGGCAGCAGCGCGCGTGCCCTGGTTCAGGAACGGCTGGCTGCGCTCGCTGCGGCCGGCACCGCCGTCGTTGTCGGAGCAGCCTCGCTGCCAACCCTTCCCTGGAGCGGCTCTGGGATTGAGCCATCCACCGTGCTGATGGAGGCGCACTGATGTTTGCAATGCTTTCCCCCGGGACCGAACTCAGCCGTTTTCGGCGGGGCACCCTGCCCAGGATCGCCGTCGTCGTGATGCTGTTCATTCCCCTGATCTACGGCGCACTGTACCTGTGGGCCTTCGACTCCCCCGACAAGCACCTGGACGGACTGTCCGTCGCGCTGGTCAATGAAGATGAAGGAACAGTCCGCGACGGCGAACCCCTCAACGCCGGGGATGAACTCGAGCACAAGCTGCTCGACGGCGCTGACCTGGACTGGCATGCCACGGACGCTGCGGATGCTGCCAGCGGCGTGTCGGACGGGACCTATTACCTTTCCCTGACCATCCCGCGGGACTTCTCCGCGAACGCCGTATCAGTGGGCACGGAACACCCGTCATCCGCCACGCTGAAGGTCGACTACAACGACTCCAACAACTTCCTGGCCGGCGTTCTGGGCAAGCAGGCAATGGCCCAGGTTCAGGCGGCAGTCTCCTCCCAGCTCGGCAACCAGGTCGCCTCGAGCCTGCTGGTCGGCCTGAACGACGCCGGCGAGGGCCTCCGGGACGCCGCGGCCGGTGCCGGTGAACTCACCGAGGGAATCGATTCCGCCGTAGACGGTGCAGGGCAGCTCACTGCCGGGCTGGGAAGCCTGGCCGACGGGACCCTCACCCTGCAGGACGGCGCCTTCCGCCTCTCTGCCGGCGCGAACACCCTGGCCTCCGGCCTCACGGACCTCACCGCAGGAACGTCCGCACTGTCCGCGGGCAGCAGCGACCTCGCCGCCGGCGCGCAGTCCCTCTCCGACGGCACGGCGCAGCTTTCCACCGGGGCAGCCGGTGTGGCCTCCGGAGCGCAGTCGCTGGAGAATAATCTGACCGCCCTGTCCCGCAAGCTCAGCGGCGCCGTTCCCCAGTCCTCGGAGCTGAAT
>NZ_JBHWFG010000115.1:0-1359 GCF_042733745.1 Streptomyces sp. NPDC059696 | reverse complement strand
GGACGTTACATATTCATTAGTCTGGCACAGGGTCATGAATTTGTGAACGCATCCCATTATTTTCGACTCACATTTTCTTAACGTTCCTCAGGCGTGCGGCACCCGCCGGCCGGCGCATCTGGAGGCGGTTCGAGACCCACATGACGGCGAGGCCGAGCGTCACCAGAATGACAGCGGAGAACGGGAGCAGCAGCATGAAGACTCCGATGTCCGCTACCAGGGTGAGGGCGGTGAAAAGCACCACCACGGCCAGCCCTACGCCGAAGAGGCCGGACCCTATCCGGTGCGGCAGCCGGTAGCGGGAGTTCCGCGCAGCAGCGAGCGCCGGCGCGCAAACGCAGGCCGCGACGTAGGCGGGATACAGCCTTCCGAGCATCCCGTAGACCTCCACGCTCACCTGGTCGTTGTAGTCCAGCAACCCCGTCGAGGTGACGGGGATGTCGCTGGCCAGGAAGAAGGCGGCAGTCAGCACCACCGTGAGCCCCAGGACAACCAGCCCAACCGGCCCCACGATGAGCCGCCGGGCCCATTCGGCACCGAAGGCGGCGGCACCGCGCAGGCCCAGGATCACGAAGACCCCGTACAGCGAATAGCGCAGCAGCAGGTTGGCCAGGTTGAATCCACCCAGGAGCGGGTCAACGAACTCGTAGATCAGCGGCAGGCTGAGACCGGTGGAGACGGCTATGAGCACCATGCAGAAGAAGATGCTGCGGTTGCGGCCGCGGATGGCGTCCGGCAGGCGGAACAGGGCAAAAAGGAAACTCAGCGCGAACGCCGATACCTGGACGGCAAATCCTGCGGTCATCCCAGATTCTCCAAGAGTGCGTGGTCATACTTGTCATCTTGTTCACGTTTGCGCAGCACCTTGGCCAGCGCGTCCAGCCTGTCCCGGGCAAGGGAGACAAGTTCAGCGTCGGTCAGGGCAGCCAGTGCCTCTTCACGGCCCGTGGGCGGCCAGCCGCCCTCCTCGGGCTGCAGCACCCCGGTTACCACCAGGCCGCTGGTCAGGGACACACCTGCCTGGCGGGCAGCCTCGACGGCGAGCCTCGTAGCCAGCCGTCCAGCGGTCAGCTGGGCGGAGATGTTCTGGGGAGCGATTCCCGTGGCTGCCGAAAGTTTGGGGCGAAGGTCTCCGGGATCCACGGCGTCGAACCACGGCCGCACCGCTATCGAATCCGCATAGCCTGCCACCTTGGGTACGGCTGGGTGTTCCTGGTCCGCGCCTGCCCTGGCCAGGACATACTCCAGGATGCACTGGTAGGGGACCTGGCTGATCAGCTCGGCAGCGGACGGGGCGCGGCGGCCCTCGGCTAATCCACGGAACCCGTCGAACTCGGAGAGTACTGCCACCGGGTCCTG
>NZ_JBHWFG010000114.1:0-1376 GCF_042733745.1 Streptomyces sp. NPDC059696 | reverse complement strand
TCTCCACGAGATAGAAGCTGATGGTCGCCAGCACGACGCTGATCGAGATCGTGAAGAGGAACAGTTCCCAGAACCCCATGTCACCTCGGAATTCGGGCGTTGGCACGGGGGACTTGCCGAAGATGCTGCCGTTCCTGAGCCAGAGGTTGATCACGATCTCGTGCCAGAGGTAGACGCCGAGGGAGATCTGGCCGAGGAAGAGGATCGGCTTGCTGGTGAAGAGCGCGTCCGAGAACCGGGACTCTGCCCCGGGGACCGTCATCGGCGCCAGGAGCAGCAGGGTGAAGGCGGTCAGGATGAAGTGGTCGACGAGCTCCTGGGCCAGGGCCGCGTTGTCGCCCAGGCCCGGGATGCCGATGGGCTTGGTGGCGTAGAGGAGGTACAGGGGGATGAGCGGCGCCCAGCAGACCAGCGGACGCCGGATCACGAACCGGTAGAAGCCCGGGGTCCCGGGAAGCGCCTCGGCGTACGCGGCGTAGATGGCCAGCGCCATGCCCGCGGCGAAGCAGCCGGCGTAGTAGGGCGGCCAGTACCACTGCATCGTCGCGCCGGTGGAGGGGAGGTTGGTGTACGTGACCCAGCCGATGGCCATGACTTCCAGCGCGGCCAGGGGCAGCAGCAGGCGGCGGGCCTTCTGGGCGGGGGTGCTTCCGCCCCGCGCGAGCCGGTGGCCGATCCAGGCGATCAGCGGCAGGGCCAGGTCGAACGTGAACTCGGCGGGGACCGTCCAGGTGGGCTCGATGCCGTGCATCGGCTGCCCCTCGGGCAGGTAGAAGTGCATGAGGAGCACGGGCCGCAGGACGTCGCTGACGCTGTCGATCTCGAACCAGTTGTAGCCGGGGATCGCGAAGACGAGCAACAGGTAGTAGGCGGGCAGGATGCGCAGGGCCCGGCGCTTGAGGAACCGTCCGGTGGCGGGGCGCTTCGTCCCGCTGATGGTGACGCGGGCGTAGGGCTTGTACAGCATCATTCCGGACAGAGCGAAGAAGGGGGGAAGGCAGACCCCCAGACCGTCCGCGAGGACGCCCCAGAACGGTTTGCCCGGCTCACCGACGAAGCTGCCCACTCCGGCCTGGAACGCGACGTGGTAGACGACCACACCCAGTGCGAGGACACCTCGCAGTCCCTCGAACTTCGGTATTCGCTTACTTTTTGCGCCACCTGTGTCGCGAAGGACGTCCCCCATGGAACAGTCCCCTTTCCCTTGGCACTTGCTCGTTGACTTCCCGAAATAGTCAGGTCTGCGGCGTGTGAGCCGCATCTCCAATCGTGCTGTTCCGGTGCTCAGGACGACTTATTTCGGCCGGAGTGGGAAGGCAGCCACCCCAGCCGCCCCGCCTCGGTCAGACCGGGGGCCGAGGTGTCCCGTTCCGAGT
>NZ_JBHWFG010000113.1:0-1394 GCF_042733745.1 Streptomyces sp. NPDC059696 | reverse complement strand
GTTGGGGGCAGACTTCCTGCGTTGCGGGGCCTGCTCTGCGCGCTTCGCATACGCTTCAGGGCGCAGAGCGGGCCGCACAAGCTTTGCTGGAGTTCAGGTATTCAGCATTCGACGACGTTGACGGCGAGGCCGCCCATCGCGGTTTCCTTGTACTTATGGGACATGTCCTTGCCCGTCTCACGCATCGTCACGATCACCTCATCAAGGGACACCCGATGCGTCCCATCACCCCACAACGCCATCTTCGCCGCGTTGATCGCCTTCGCCGCAGCAATCGCATTCCGCTCAATACACGGAATCTGCACCAACCCACCAATCGGATCACACGTCAAACCCAGGTTGTGCTCCATCGCGATCTCCGCCGCGTTCTCCACCTGCGCCGGAGAACCACCCATCACCTCAGCCAACCCCGCAGCAGCCATCGACGACGCAGACCCCACCTCACCCTGACACCCCACCTCAGCACCGGAAATCGAGGCCTGCTCCTTATACAACACACCCACCGCACCAGCAGCCAACAAGAACCGCACCACCACATCATCCCGATCAGCCTGGGACGCCTGATCCATCCCCGGCGCATAATGCAACGCGTAATACAAAACCGCCGGAATGATCCCCGCCGCACCATTCGTCGGAGCCGTCACCACCCGGCCACCGGACGCGTTCTCCTCATTCACCGCCAGGGCGATCAGGTTCACCCACTCCTGCCAATACTTCGGATCATTCCGGTCCTTGTCCTCCTTCAACAACCGCTCCAACCAATCCGGCGCACGACGACGGACCCGCAACCCACCCGGCAACACACCCTCACGCCTCAAACTGGTCTCAACACAGGCCTCCATCACCGCCCAGATATGCAGCAAACCCTCCCGGATCTCCTCCTCAGACCGGGACGCCCGCTCATTGATCAACATGATCTCGGAAATCCCCAGACCCTTCGACGAGCACCGGCCCAACAACTCCGCCGCCGTCCGAAACGGCAACGGCAACTCCGCCTTGGACTCCTCCAACTCAGCCCGCGCCGCGGACTCCTCACCCTCCCGGACAATGAACCCACCACCCACCGAGAAAAACGTCGCCTCCCGCAACACGTTCCCCTCAGCATCAGACACGGCAAACTTCATCCCATTCGTATGCCGCGGCAACACCGTCAACGGATGCAACACCATATCCTCAACGGAGTACTCCAGGAGCACGTCCCCGGCGAGGTTGAGCTTGCCCGTGTCCGTGATCGAAGCCAGGCGTTCTGCAACCTCGTCGGGCAGGATCAGCTCAGGCTCGTAGCCCTCCAAACCCAGCAAGGTCGCCGTGAAAGTGCCGTGCCCCTTACCCGTCGCAGCCAAGGAACCATACAGATCAACCCGCAACGAAGCCACCGCGCCCAGGACACCAGC
>NZ_JBHWFG010000112.1:0-1403 GCF_042733745.1 Streptomyces sp. NPDC059696 | reverse complement strand
CCTCCCGGGGTACTTTTCACCTTTCCCTCACGGTACTTGTCCGCTATCGGTCATCAGGGAGTATTTAGGCTTACCAGGTGGTCCTGGCAGATTCGCACGGGATTTCTCGGGCCCCGTGCTACTTGGGATCCTCTCCAAGCGGCAGCATACATTCCGGTTACGGGGCTAACACCCTCTACGGCCTGGCTTTCAAACCAGTTCACCTATGCACCTGCACTCACTTCACCAGTCCGGCAGAACTGATACGGAAAGTCCCGCAACCCCAGTGATGCAACGCCCGCCGGCTATCACACACCACTGGTTTAGCCTCTTCCGCGTTCGCTCGCCACTACTAACGGAATCACTGTTGTTTTCTCTTCCTGCGGGTACTGAGATGTTTCACTTCCCCGCGTTCCCTCCACGCACCCTATGTGTTCAGATGCGGGTCACCCGGTCACTCGCGCGCCGGGCGGGGTTTCCCCATTCGGACATCCTGGGATCACCGCTCGGTTATCAACTCCCCCAGGCTTATCGCAGATTCCTACGTCCTTCTTCGGCTCCTGATGCCAAGGCATCCACCGTGCGCCCTTAAAAACTTGACCACAAAGATCAACAATTAATATCGCTATCGAGAAAACCATGGAAAACCAGTACAAGACCGGTCACCAGGTTTATCTGAAATTGCACTTAATAATTTTTAAGATGCTCGCGTCCACTATGTAGTTCTCAAACAACAACCCCGTCACACCCATCCACCAGCCACCACCCCCCGCTAGGGAGGGCTCCGGCCGGTCTCCGGCATGCGCAGGAAAACCAGAAACAACAGATCCTGTTGCCTCAGGACCCAACAGTGTGCCAAACGATTACCCCGGACAACCGCCCGGACCGGCTTTCCAACCCCGCAAAAGAGGCGTACTCACAGACCCGGAACAACCCGGACAAACCTGTTCATTGATATTCCACCCATGAGCACCCGCCGAAGAACTGACGCCTTCGAAACGGGCATAACTCCTGGAAACCGTGCATCCAACACTGTGGAAGAACACAACACGTTTCAGGTGCTCCTTAGAAAGGAGGTGATCCAGCCGCACCTTCCGGTACGGCTACCTTGTTACGACTTAGTCCCAATCGCCGGTCCCACCTTCGACGGCTCCCTCCCACAAGGGGTTAGGCCACCGGCTTCGGGTGTTACCAACTTTCGTGACTTGACGGGCGGTGTGTACAAGGCCCGGGAACGTATTCACCGCAGCGTTGCTGATCTGCGATTACTAGCGACTCCAACTTCATGAGGTCGAGTTGCAGACCTCAATCCGAACTGAGACCGGCTTTTTGGGATTAGCTCCACCTCACAGTATCGCAACCCTTTGTACCGGCCATTGTAGCATGCGTGAAGCCCAAGACATAAGGGGCATGATGATTTGACG
>NZ_JBHWFG010000111.1:0-1403 GCF_042733745.1 Streptomyces sp. NPDC059696 | reverse complement strand
CGCCACCGCGTCGGGAGTGGCCGCGGCGCGCTCCTGGAAGATCTCGTGGACACACCGCTCCACCGGAGCCGACGCCACCGCCGGACCCGCGGCGGAGAGCAGCAGGTCCCGCTCGCCGACGGGCAGGTACACGGCCTGCGCGTCGCCGTCCGGGTCGGCGGCCATGGACTCCAGGACGGCGCGGTACATGCCGACCAGCCGGTCGCCGTTGGCGCGGCTGAGCATGCGCGGGTCCGCGGTGATGATGACGTGCCCGGCACGGGACGAGACCGTCAGCGGGAACTCGGTCGGACTGTCGTCCAGTCCCGCCCGGTCGTCCACGACGGTGGCGTCCATCTGCCGGAAGTCCTGGTAGTTGAACATGACGTCCAGCAGCCGTCGGCCGCCGGCCGCGTCACGCTGAATCTCCGGCATGGGGAACCGTCGGTGCGGCCAGAGCTCGACCTCGCGGGCGAAGACCTGCTGGACCAGCTCCCGCCAGGTGCGTGCGCTGCGGTCCACCGCGAACGGCAGGGTGTTGAGGTACATGCCGAGCACCCGGTCGGCACCGAGCACCTCGGGGCGTGCGTCGCAGACGACACCCGTGTGGAAGGCCTCCTCACCGGTGAGCTGGCTCATCACCTTCAGGTGAGCCGCCAGCATCACGCTCTTCAGCGAGACCTTCGAGTCCGTCGCCAGCTTGCGCAGGTCGCGCTCCAGGTCCTCCCACTGCGTCCAGGCCTGGTACAGCTCGCGCGGCCCGTCCTGCCGCTCGCCCCAGCCCGTGGGAAGGGAGAAGGGGGCGTGCCGGTCGACGACGCCCCGCCAGTAGGCGCGGTCCTCGGTGGAGGCCAGGGACTCCAGCTCGCCCGCCACGAAGTCGGCGAAGCGCACGGCGGGGGCCTCGTACGGCTCGGGCTCCAGACCGTCCCGCAGCTGCCGGTAGAGAGCCAGGAGCTCCATCAGGAGGGAGTGATGGCTCCAGCCCTCCAGGACAGGGTGGCACTCGGTGACCGAGATCCACCAGCAGTCGCCGTCGGTGACGTGCGCGAAGAAACGCATGAGGGACGGCGTACCGAGATCGAACAGCGTGGCGCGCTCGCGCACGGTGAAGTCGCGGAGTTCCCGTTCCACCGTCTCGGCGTCCAGGCCACGCAGGTCCTGCCGGCCGAGCGGGAGCTCGGCGGTGGCGTGGACCAGCTGCAGCGGCACCGAGTAGGCGTTGAGCTCGATGGACGTGCGCAGCGCCTCGTGCCGCTCGACGACCAGCCGGCCGGCGGCCTGCAGAGCGTCGAAGGAGAAGGGCTTGTCGTCCAGCACGCGGAACGTGCTGACGTTGTGGTAGTTGTTCCGGCTGTCGTCGACGAGCATCTCGACGACCATGCCGAGCTGGACCTGGGACAGCGGGTAGGCGTCGACGACGC
>NZ_JBHWFG010000110.1:0-1404 GCF_042733745.1 Streptomyces sp. NPDC059696 | reverse complement strand
GGCCATCGGGGTACCCAGGTTCGCCATCGACCACAGTTCGGCGGCCTTGCCGTCCTCATCGCCCAACACGGCGTGTCCTTCCGGGGAATCGGCCTTCGGCCGGTGGGCCACCATCGTGACGCCAAGTCGCGGGCGTCCCATCTTCTGGATTGCGCAGTCGTACGGCGGGCGGCCCGGGGGAACCGGCCGCCCGCCGTACGGGTCTTCCCGGGCCGGTCTCAGCCCACGGGCTGGGACGTGCGGTCCTCACGGACGGGAGTCGGGCCCCCGGCCGCCTTCGACAGCGCGCCCGGCCACCAGAACCGGGGCCCCAGGTCGAGCGCCAGGGCCGGCAGGAGGATCGTCCGGACGAGGAAGGTGTCCAGCAGGATGCCCAGGCCGACCACGACGCCCATCTGCGCCATCGGGACCAGCGGCAGCGAGGCGATGACGGCGAACGTCGCGGCCAGGACCACACCGGCGCTGGTGATGACGCCGCCGGTGGTGGTCAGGCCGGTGAGCACGCCCTTGGCGTGGCCGTGCAGGGCGACTTCCTCCTTCACGCGGTGCATGAGGAAGATGTTGTAGTCGATTCCGAGGGCGACCAGGTACACGAACCCGAGGAGCGGCACCGACCAGTCGACGCCGGCGTGCCCCATCACGTGCTCGAAGAGCAGGTTGGACGCGCCCAGGGCCGCGAAGAACGACACGACCACGGTGCCGAGCATGATCAGCGGCCCGGCGACCGACCGCAGGAGCCAGATCAGGACGAGCAGGACCACGAGCAGGACCGCGGGGACGGTGACCCACAGGTCGCGGACCGAGGCGCGCTGGGTGTCCAGGCTCTGGGCGGTCGTTCCGCCCACGAGGGCGTCGGTGTTGTCGCGCAGGGCGTCGACGGTGTCCTTGGCCCCGGCGCTGTCGGGCACGTCCTTGAGCACCACGGACAGCAGGGTGAGCTCTCCGTCGGGAGTGGTGGGGCCGTCCTCGACGGACACCACGCCCTCGGTCCCCTCGGCGGCCCGCCGCACCTCGGCCGCGTCCGCGGTGGGCGTGACGACGGTGGCGGGGTCGGAGGAGCCGGACGGGTAGTGCGCGGAGATCCGCTCCTGGGCGACGACGGACTCGGGCTTCGTCTGGAGCAGTTCGCTCTGGGTGAGTCCCATGTCGAGGCCGAGGGAGCTGAGGGCGAGAAGCCCCGTCGCGGCCAGCGACAGCACCCAGGCGCGGCGTGGCCGGGCGGCCGTGACGGAACCGATGCGCTCCCAGCGGCTGTGGGACGCGGGGGCCTCGGGAGCGGCGGCGGCCTCAGCCGTCCAGCGGGGCACGAAGGGCCAGAACACCCAGCGGCCCAGGATGACCAGCAGCGCGGGCAGGATCTTTTATATTTATATTATGGCGCAGACCACGAGTATTGCGAAGATC
>NZ_JBHWFG010000109.1:0-1415 GCF_042733745.1 Streptomyces sp. NPDC059696 | reverse complement strand
CTCAGGAATTCGCGCGAACCCCCGTGGATCACAAGTGTCGAGTTACAAAAACTCTTTTATTTTTAGGGGCTAAGAGAGGCTGCGCAATGCGTATCGAATTACATGATCTCTCCGGAGAGGAAATCGCAAAGTTTATGGATACGCATGTGCGAGAGGTGCGGCTCCATACACCTCTCGAGAGCAAGCATGCCCTCAGCCTGGAAGATCTACGCCGACCTGAAATCAAGTTGTGGGTGGTGCGTGAGGGGGAGGAAATTGTAGGGTGTGGAGCGCTTAAGAAATTAAACTCCCGCCATGCCGAGTTGAAAGCATTTCACACCCGGTCGGACCGGAAAAGGTCAGGAGTAGCCTCACTGTTACTCAGCCATATACTCGCAGAGGCTGAGCGAGATGGCATCGAAAAGATAAGTTTGGAGACTGGCGCATCTGGCTACTTTAATCCGGCAAGGAATTTGTACAAAAAGTTCGGATTCATCCCCTGTGGGCCGTTTGCCGAATATGAAACGGATCCAAACAATATATTCATGACGAGATTTCTTTGAAATAGTCCCTGTAGCCGTCTTGTTCATGGCGACTTCTAAATGTAGCGAAGGAGAATTACATGCCTGAGAATTTCGCCGCAAGCTACGGTGTCCACTCGGAAGTGGGGGTACTGCGCAAGGTGCTGGTCTGCTCGCCAGGTCTTGCGCATCACCGGCTTACTCCCTCCAATTCCGGCGCACTATTATTCGACGACACGATGTGGGTCGAGAGAGGACAGCGGGACCACGCGGACTTCGTCGCCAAGCTGCGCCGACGAGGTATTGAGGTCCTCGAGCTTCACGAACTCCTCGCGCAGACCATGGAGATACCTGAAGCGAAACAATGGTTGTTGGACAGAAGAGTGACTGTTGAACAGATAGGCGTCGGACTCGTAGACCCAACCCGTCACTTCTTGGAGACGCAAACCCCACACCAGTTAGCGGACTATTTGATTGGCGGGCTGACCGTAGATGAACTTCCTGCGAGCGACCGGATAACCCTGGATGTTCTGTGTCGAGGATCGGAGGACCTCCTGCCGCCGCTGCCTAACACCCTTTATACTCGCGATACAACAAGTTGGATATATGGCGGGCTCACCCTTAACCCTCTGCGTATGCCTGCACGCCGAAGTGAGACGCTTCTTATGAAAGCCATCTATAATTTCAACACAGAATTCACCGAAGCCACGGTCTGGTGGGGCGACCCGGAACGCGACTGGCAGATGGCCACTGTCGAGGGAGGTGATGTAATGCCCATTGGAGGAGGCATCGTCCTCATGGGGATGGGGGAGCGAACCTCTCGGCAGGGCGTGACGCAATTAGCGGCAGAGCTTTTTAAGGCGGGAGCCGCCGAGCGCATCATTGTAGCGAAAATTCCTATTCTTCGCACCGCAA
>NZ_JBHWFG010000108.1:0-1443 GCF_042733745.1 Streptomyces sp. NPDC059696 | reverse complement strand
GACGTCCAGCTCTGGACCATGGGCCAGGCCCGCGTGATCATCAACGAGCAGGCGGCCTCGCACTCGGAACCGGCTATCGCCGCTTTGGGGTTCGACGTCGATTCGCCAGTGATTGCCTCCGCTCGCGCCCAGCAACTCAAGGCGCCCGTGGTTGCGCGCAAAGTCCAGGCCGACGAAGAAGTCTTCCAAGGCATCTCCGCTCCGGACTCCACCGAAATCTTCCTGTGTCAGGGAAGCCCGGACGGCACCGCCGCGTGGACCCACGAGTTCGGCGAGGGGCTGGAACACCCCCGCGCACATCAAAGCGCCGTGATTGACCACGTAAACCTGGCCCAGCCCTGGCAGCACTTCGACGAAGCCGTCCTCTTCTACACCAGCGCGCTGGCCCTGGAACCGCAGCCGTTCGCGGAGGTCCCGAGCCCCAGCGGCCTGGTGCGCTCGCAGGTCATGGAAACCACTGATGGCGCGGTCCGGCTGGTGCTCAATCTGGCTCCAGTGCAGCAGGCATCCACACCCAAGACTTATCAGGAACACATCGCGTTCGCTGTGGGGGACCTCGTGGCCACGGCCCGGTCCGCCCGCGATCGTGGCCTTGAGTTCCTGCAGATTCCGGCCAATTACTACGAGGACCTGGACGCCCGGTTCGATCTTGAACCCGGCTTCCTGGCCACCCTCCAGGAACTCAACCTGCTGTATGACCGGGACGCCAACGGCGAATTCCTCCACTTCTACACCGCCACTGTGGGCAGCGTGTTCTTCGAAATGGTGGAGCGCCGCGGCAACTACGACGGCTACGGAGCCCCGAACGCCCCCGTCCGCCACGCCGTCCAATACGACTCACTCCACCGGGCATAGCTGCCTGGACCTGACAAAGAACCCACCAACCGAAAGGAGCCGGCTGTGCCGCAAGACACCACTGCACAAGCTCTCGAAGAATCCGAGGAACTCGTGCCGCCCGCTGAGCCGCATGCCGCGCACGATTCCAAGAAAGTGGAAACCCAAGGGGATCTCAGTGCTGAGATCAAGTCCATCGGAGACCGGTACGCCGAGGCCTTGAAGAACGGCAAGGCGCCGGAAACCATGCCGCGCCTGGACTACGCTCCGTATCGCAGCAGCATCCTGCGGCACCCCACCAAGAGCCTGCACCACGCGGACCCGGAGACGATCGAGCTCTACTCGCCCGCGTTCGGACACCAGGATGTGCACGCGCTGGAATCGGACCTGACCATCCAGCACAACGGCGAGCCGCAGGGTGAGCGCATCATCGTGGCCGGCCGCGTCCTTGATGGTGACGGCCGCCCGGTTGCCGGCCAGCTGGTGGAAATCTGGCAGGCCAACGCATCGGGCCGCTACATCCACAAGCGGGACCAGCACCCCGCCCCGCTGGATCCCAACTTCACCGGCGTCGGACGTTGCATCACGGGTGCCGACGGCTCCTACTCC
>NZ_JBHWFG010000107.1:0-1447 GCF_042733745.1 Streptomyces sp. NPDC059696 | reverse complement strand
CCCAAAGCCGCTCCGTAAGGTGTTTGGCGGTCCGGAAGAGTGGGGTGTGGCTCTAAAGTCGCTTGCCCCCGGTGGCTCCGGTGGAGTGGCCGCCCCGCTCTTCGGGACGCCCGGGCCGCTGATTGAGATGTGCGAAACGGTCGCTGCTTACGGAGCTGACGGCGGGGTGTCCTCGGACCGGAACGGCACGCTGTCCGAGGCCGAGGAGACGCACATGAACGCACAGGTGCCCTGTTTATGGGTCGGTATCGACGCCAGCAAGGCCCACCACTGGTGGGTCGCCATCGACGACACCGGAACCACTATCTGGAGCCGGAAGGTCAGCAACGACGAGGCCGTCATCCTCGCCGGCCTAAGCGAGGTCCTCGCGATGGCCGCCGAAGCCCGCTGGGCAGTGGACCTCACCGGCACCGCCCCCGCCCTGTTGTTGGCCCTGCTCGCCGACCACGGCCAACGAGTCATCTATGTGCCTGGCCGAACGGTCAACCGCATGGCTGGCGCCTACAGGGGCGAGGCCAAGACAGATGCCCGCGACGCCTATGTCATCGCCGAAACAGCCCGTCTGCGGCAGGACTTCGCCCCCGTGAAGATCCCCACGGACCAGGTTGCTGACCTGGCTCTGCTCACGACCCACCGTTCCGACTTGATCGCCGACCGGGTCCGCCTGCTCAACCGTCTCCACGACGTGCTCACCGGCATCAGTCCCGCCCTGGAAGCGGCCTTCGACTACGCCGACCACAAGGGCGCCCTGGTCCTGCTCACCGGCTACCAGACCCCCTCAGCCCTGCGCCGCTGCGGCCAGGCCCGCCTGACCCGCTGGCTCGCCGCACGAGGCGTGCGCCACCCCGAAACGGTTGCCGCCACCGCCCTCGCCGCCGCGCAGGCCCAGCACATCCAACTGCCCGGCCAGAACACGGCCGCGGGCATCACCGCAGACCTCGCCGCGCAAGTGCTGGCCCTGGACAAACGGCTCAAGCAGCTCGACCGGCAGATCAGCGACGTCTTCCACACCCACCCGCAGGCCGCTGTCATCGAGTCGATGCCCGGGATCGGCCCCATCCTCGGCGCCGAGTTCCTTGTCGCCGCAGGTGATCTGGCTTCCTACCCCGACGCCGGTCACCTCGCCTCCGCCGCCGGCCTGGTCCCCGTCGCCAAAGACTCCGGACGCCGCACCGGCAACCTCCGCCGGCCACAGCGCTACAGCCGCCGCCTGCGCAGAGTGTTCTACCTCTCCGCGCAGACCAGCATCATCCGCGACGGCCCCAACCGGACCTACTACCTCAAGAAACGAGCCCAGGGACACAAGCACATCCCCGCCGTCATCGCCCTCGCCCGCCGCCGCGTTGACGTCCTCTGGGCCCTGCTACGCGACGACCGCCCCTTCACCACCAGCCCACCAGCAAGGACACACACCGCTACAGCCGCTTGACTCGGTCATTAAGACTCC
>NZ_JBHWFG010000106.1:0-1451 GCF_042733745.1 Streptomyces sp. NPDC059696 | reverse complement strand
GCTCAAGGGCCGCGGATCCGTCACCGACCACCACGTGAGGGTGCGCTCGCAGCGTGCCCCGATCCTGGCGGCGTCGGCGGTGTCCCTGGGCGTGGGAGCGCTTGTCCTGCTCCTGCTGGATGCCCCCGCCGGCCTCTTCGGCGAGATTGGCGGCGTCTTCATTGGGCTGATGATCTGCATGGCAGCGAACCTGGCGTGGAAACTCTCGGTCCATTCCGCCGTCGCGGCCTACGTGGGCCTGGCCCTGCTGGCACCCGTCCCGGTGTTCGGGCCCGCGCTGGTACTGATGCTGGCCTCGGCAACCGGCTGGTCCCGGATCAAGCTCGGCGACCACACTCCCACCCAGGTGCTCGCCGGTCATCTGGCCGGCTGTGTTGCCTTCGCCGCCGCCCTGCTGCTGCCCTGACCTTGCCCCCGCCGCTTTCCCGACACCTTCCCGATACCTTCTCCGACACCTTGCCTCGGCGTCGGGCTCCTGATGTGGGATAAAGTCGCAGGGTCCGTGCCGGTCATTCGGGGCACGGCTGCAGGTGTGGGACAAGGACGGGGAATTCATGGCACTGCGTTTTACCAAGTCAGCGGGCAGTGAAGGGGAACGCGCGGCTTCCAGGGCAGTAGTGGAGGCGCTGAATCTGGCCGAGCACGTCAGCTTCGAGGACCTGCTGGCCGCCGTGTCCACAGCCCACGGCAAACCCATTGAACTGCACGATATAGACCACGGAATCATTCCCGCTGTCACCGGCCTGTGGATCGAAAAGGAAAAGAAGTCCATCATCCTGCTGCCCGCCGGGGACAACCGCCTTCACCGCACCCATGCAGCGTGCCACGAGTTCGGACACATCCTGCTGCAGCACCAGGGCTGCGGGGGAGTGGAGACCGCAACCCCGTCCGTCTTCGCGCACGTCGGCAGTCGCCGGGGCATCAAGACCATGCTGGCCCGGTCCCTGGACTGGAACGAGACCGAACGCGCCGCCGAGCACGTGGCCTACCTGTTATCCCTCTCGCTGCTGGGAGACCGCGGCAGTTCCAGCGACTTTGAGCGGACGTTTATATGACGTACCTGCAGGTTGCGCCCGTCCTCGTGCTGTGGGCCGTGGTGGCCATCCGGCTGCTCGGACTGCGGTACGGGTGGAAGGCGGGGGTGCTTCCCGCCGTAAGCGCTGTAGCGATCGCGGGAACCCTGAACATCGACCCGGTGTACCTGGCTGTTGACCAGGCACTGGGTGGCCGGAACGTGATGAACCTGGTGATCCACCTGCTGGTGGGTGCCGGCATGACGGACCTGAGCCGCCTGCTGCTGCAGGTCACCGGGCGGGGCCGGCGGGTGAAGGTGCTGCTCGCCGTTGGGCTTGTCCTCGGGGCAGCGCAGATCGTGCTGCTCGCGGTGTCCGACACCCGGGGGTCCGCCGCAAGTTTCACGGATACCTTCGGCAACATCCCCACCATTGCCT
>NZ_JBHWFG010000105.1:0-1496 GCF_042733745.1 Streptomyces sp. NPDC059696 | reverse complement strand
GTCGAGCGCGGCATTGAACGAATGGTCCGCGGCGCTTTTTCCAGCGGGTCCTCCGGCCGCGTGGAGCCCCTTGAACTTGCCATAGCCCTGCGCCGTGAACTGGATGAGAAGTCCATGACCCTGGGCGAGGGACGGACACTGGCACCGAATGTCTTTACCGCGCGCCTCTCCGACGAAGATTTCGCCCGCGCCCAGGAATGGGGCGCCCCGCTGGCCGAGGAACTGTGCGACGTCGTCATCAAGCACGCGCGCAGCCAGTCCTACACCCTCCAGGGCGCGGTCCGGGTCTCCTTCACCCGCGATTCCTCGCTCAAGCCCGGTTCGCTGGCGATCGACTCGGCAACCGAAAAGACCCGGGCGTCCGCTGCACGCACTCCTCAGCCGCCCGCTCCGCGCCAGAGCCCCACCCGCATGCAGCCCGTGCTGGACATCGATGGGCAGCGGTACTCACTCAATGCCACCTCCGTGGTCCTTGGCAGATCCTCGGAAGCGGACATCCTTGTTGATGACACCGGCGTTTCCCGCCGTCACTTGGAAATCCGGACCGACGGCGGCACTGTCCGCGCCGTCGACCTCGGTTCAACCAACGGCAGCTACGTCAACGGCCAGAAAGTCCAGGGGGAAACCATCCTTACCGACGGCTCGACCATTGCCATGGGCAGGACCCGTATTGTCTTCCGGCTGCTCCCGGTCCGATCCGGAGGGCGCTGATGGACGGCTCATTGACCCTCACCCTGCTCCGTTACGGGTTCATGATCCTGCTGTGGATCATGGTCCTGGGAGTTGTCGGTGCCATCCGGCGGGACCTGGTACTCGGTGCCCGAAACCGGACCGGCGCACCCACAGCCCGCCAGATACGCAAGAATCCCGCGCTGGAGCGCGAGGCGGCACCGCCGGCCAAGGTGCAGGCCCGGCAGATGGTTGTGACTGAGGGCCCCCTGCGCGGAACCACCCTGGAACTGGCCTCCAGCCCCATCCTGCTGGGCCGTGCCCAGGAAGCCACACTGGTTCTTGAAGATGACTATGCTTCCGGCCGCCATGCCCGGCTTTTCCCCCAGGGCAGCCGCTGGTTTATTGAAGACCTTGGTTCCACCAACGGGACGTTCCTCGGAGGGTCCCAGCTCACCCGTGCCCAGCCCGTTGACCCCGGAGTGCCGATCCGCATCGGCAAAACAGTCATTGAATTGAGGCCCTAGCAGTGGCCCTGGTCCTTCGGTACGCTGCCCGCTCCGACGTAGGCATGGTTCGTTTCAAGAATGACGATTCTGCCTACGTTGGGCGCTACCTCGCCGTCGTCGCCGACGGCATGGGGGGCCACGCGGGCGGCAACGTAGCATCTGCATCCACGGTGCTGGACCTCGTCCACCTGGACCGCCCCGATCTCGAGGACCAGGCCGTCACCGTCCTGGCAGACGAAATCCAGGCCGCGAATTCATTGCTCTCGGAACTGGTGACCACCTCCCCGGAGCTCTCCGGAATGGGCACCACGGTCACCG
>NZ_JBHWFG010000104.1:0-1550 GCF_042733745.1 Streptomyces sp. NPDC059696 | reverse complement strand
GTCTTTGAGTGCGGTGCCGAGGTTGTTCCAGGCGTTGGCTTCGCCGTGGGTGTCGCCGGTCTGTTGGTGGAGGTCGCGGGCGGTTTGGTGGGCGTGGAGGGCGTCGTCGAAGCGGCGCAGGTCTTTGAACCGTTCCGGGTTCGGTAGAGACTCGATTCCGTGAAAGGATTGAGTCATGGCACGCCCTTCCTCCTATCCCTCTGAGCTGCGTAAACGAGCGGTCCGTATGGTCGCCGAGGCCCGTGGTGACTATCCGAACGAGTCGGCCGCCTTGAGGGCGGTCGCCCAGAAGCTCGGGATTGGTTCGGCCGAGACCCTGCGGAACTGGGTGAAGCGGGACGAGGTCGACTCCGGTCAGCGTCCGGGGACGACCACGGAGGAGTCCGCGCAGATCAAGGCGATGAAGAAGGAGATCGCCGAGCTGAAGCGGGCGAACGACATCTTGAAGGCTGCGGCGAGTTTCTTCGCGGCCGAGCTCGACCGGCCACACACACGCTCGTAGCGTTCATCGACGAGCACCGGGCCCGCTTCGGCGGTGTCGAGCCGATCTGCCGCGTGCTCACCGCACACGACTGCAAGATCGCCCCTTCCACCTACTACGCCCACCACAAACGCCTCCGGGCCCCGGCGGCCCGCACCGTCCGTGATGCGGAGCTGAAGCCGCTCATCCAGCAGATCTTCGAGGTCAACTACCGTGTCTACGGGGCCAGGAAGGTCTGGCGTGAGCTGCACCGCCAGGGTCACCTCGTGGCCCGGTGCACCGTCGAACGCCTGATGCGCGAGTTGGGCGTCGCCGGTGCCGTCCGTGGGAAGAAGATCATCACCACGATCCCGGACGGCAGCGTCGAGCGGGCACCGGACCTGCTGGACCGCAACTTTCGTCGCGCCGGCCCCCAACCGCTGCTGGGTCGCCGACTTCACTCACGTCAGCACCTGGTCGGGAGTGGTCTACGTCGCCTTCGTCGTGGACACCTTCTCCCGCCGGATCGTCGGCTGGTCCGCCGCCCTGTCGAAGGAGACACGGCTCGTCCTGGACGCGCTGGACATGGCTCTGTGGCAACGCGACCGCGACGAACAGCCGTATCAGCGGGGCGAGTTGATACATCACTCCGATGCCGGTTCGCAATACACGAGTTTCCGACTCGCCGAGCACCTGGACGCCGCCGGCATCGCGGCCTCGATCGGCTCCGTCGGCGACGCCTACGACAACGCCCTCATGGAGTCCATGATCGGCCTGTTCAAGACCGAGCTGATCAAACCGGGGCGGCCCTGGAGGACGCTCTCCCAGGTTGAGCTGGCCACCGCGGAATGGGTCGACTGGTACTGCCACCGCCGGCTCCACGGTGAAATAGGGCACATCCCGCCCGCCGAATACGAGACCAACTACTACTTCACGGCCACGAAACCCCAGGTCACAACCACAAGCTGAAGTCTCTACCGAACCCGGGGCGGTTCAAATGGATCTTGCGCGCTGAATGATCGTGGTCATGGGGCGGGGAGATCTCACGGACGAGCAGTGGGCGTTGTTGGAGCCGTTGTTGCCGAAGAGG
>NZ_JBHWFG010000103.1:0-1555 GCF_042733745.1 Streptomyces sp. NPDC059696 | reverse complement strand
TGCTAGAGCAGATCTCACGGTCAGAGTTCAAAAACACCTACATAGACCGTGTCCTATGTGGTGAGGCGGACGAGTCGTTTGTAGCAGCAGATGGCTGCGGCGAGGCCGAGAAAGGCCAGGTAGTTGCGGGGATGGCGTTCGTAGCGATGGTTGAGCCGGCGGTAGCCGGTCAGCCAGGACATGGTCCGCTCGATCACCCACCTGCGGCGCCCGAGTCGTTCACTGGACTCGATGCCCTTGCGCGCGATGCGGACGCCGATGCGTTTCCCGCAGAGCCATTTCCGCATCTCAGGGACGTCATAGGCCTTGTCGGCGTGCAGGCGCTGGGGCTTGAAATAGCGGCCGCGGTGGGGGTCGTGTCTCGTTTGGTGGCCGAGAACCATGGGCTTCAAGGCCTGGCTGTCGTGGGTGTTGGCGGCCGAGAGGCCGACGAGGAGGGGCAGGCCGTTCGCGTCCGACAGGACGTGCATCTTGGAACCCGCTTTGCCCCGGTCCACGGGGCTCGGGCCGGTGAGTTCACCCCCTTTTTCGCCCTCACATGGGCCGAGTCGAGGACCGCTCTGGACAGGTCGAGCAGGCCGGCGTCGTCGAGGCGGTGCAGGATCTCCTCGTGCAGCCGCGCCCACACTCCGGCACGCGACCAGATCAGGAACCGGCGATGGGCCGTCGACTTCGATATCCCGAAGCAGGGCGGCAAGGCCCGCCAGGCGCAGCCGCTGACCAGCACGTAGATGATCGCGGCGAACAGCGTCTCATCAGGCGTGTCCTGCGTCCCGCCGCCCTGCGGCCGCACCCTGGACGGCGGGATCAGCGGCTTCGCGATCTCCCACAGCCCATCCGGAACAATCCAACTCCACGTACTCCGCCCCATGACCAGCCCAACGACCGCCTCACCACATAGGACACGGTCTTAGGCGCTGTCCGGCGGACCGCGGACGGAGCCATGATCGGACTGCCGTTGCGGGGCTGTGCTGTGGGAGACGCGGGTCCTCTTATCGTCACGGGCAGGGACCACGCGGGAGTTCTTTAGTCGGTTGGTGGTCCGCTCGACCTCGTTGCGGCATCTCGGTCGGTGCCACGCCTTTCCCTCTGGGCGGCAGCCAAGGAGTATCCCTCTGGGTATGCTGAGGTTATGGCTGATACCACTGTCAAGATCGACACGGAAACGCGGGACCGTTTCGCCGCCGTCGCCGCCGCCCGCGGACAGACCGTCAAGGGCTACCTCGCCGACCTGGCGATAGAAGAGCTGAACCAGGTCGCACTGGGGCACGCGACGAACTCCTTCCGGGCCGCCGTGACGCGTCCCGGAGTCGCGGAAGCCTTCGACCGTGATTTCGGCGGCCTCCCCCAGCACCGGGTGGCCTGACGCCTTGGACCTTCACGTCGACATCCGCTGGCTCCTCGACCGCCAGGAGGAGCTGCTCGGCAAAGAGCTGACCGTGCGGGACTACTCCGCCCTGGTCGCCGCCGTCGCCCGCCACCGGGTCAACACGCCCAGCCTGGAAGAGGGTGCGCCTGACGCTTTCTGGCGGGCGGCGGCCCTGCTGGAGCAGAT
>NZ_JBHWFG010000102.1:0-1558 GCF_042733745.1 Streptomyces sp. NPDC059696 | reverse complement strand
GGTCAGCTCCACCTGGGGCCGTATGCCTATCTCACGCTTGAACTCCTCGGTGATGCGGCCGCACAGGCTCTCGCCCGCCTCGCCCGAGATGTCCCCCGCCTCGACCTTGACGTGGATCGTGTCGAGTCCGCGGACGGTCCTGATGGACGAGTGGAACTCGTTCACCTCGTCGAATCCGCGCAGCACGTCCTCGATCATCACCGGGGTGATCGAGACCCCGCGTATCTTGCGCATGTCGTCCACCCGCCGCAGGATGCCGCCGTCGTAGAAGTCCCACGTCCGGCCGCAACCGCACTCGGTGTGGGGCCGCTTGACCACGACGTCCTCGGTCCAGTGCCGGAAGAGCTGCATCCCCTCGCGGTTCAGCCCGGTGGTGACCCGGACGCCCTCCTCGCCGTAGCCGACGGGCTGTTCGGTCACCGGGTCGAGCACCTCCTCGATGCACGAGGGCTCGATGATGTGGCAGGCCTCGCGTCGGGCGGTGCACTCGAACATGAACACCCCGCCGAACTCGGTGGTGCCCGCGGCGTTGAAGACCCGGGCGCCGAAAGCCTCCTCGATGGTGCGGGTGGTGAAGGCGGAGCGCGGCTCCGCACCGGCCAGGATGATCTGGACGTTCGCCTCGCGGGCGAGGTCGACGCCCATCTCCCGGGCCGTCTCGATCAGCCGCATCGCGTAGCTCGGTGTGAGGCCGAGCACCTCGATCTGGTAGTCGACCAGCAGCCGTACCCGGGAGCGGGAGTCGAGGCCGCCGGCCGGGATGACCGTGGCTCCCATGCGCTCGAGGCCGTAGTGCATGCCCCAGAAGCCGGCGAACAGCCCGTACCCGAACGCCACCAGGCCCTTGTGGTGCGGGCGCACGCCCATGCTGTGGAGCGCCGTGCAGAACGTGTCCACGCACCAGGCCCAGTCGCGTTCGGTGTCGAACGTCCGGATGGGGGGGTTGCCGCTGGTCCCGCTGGTCTGGTGGTGGCGCACCCCGAGCGCCGGATCGAGCGAGGGCCAGGTTCCGTACGGGGGAGACGTGGCTTCCGCGGCGAGGAGATCGGCCTTGCGCAGGAGCGGAACCCGCGCCGCGTAGTCCTCCATGGAGGTGATGTTCTCGGGGAGACGTTCTCGCCAGAAGGGGGAGAGCCTTCGGGCGTGGTCCATCGCGGCCTGAAGCCTGCGCCACTTCCACTGTTCAAGTTCCTGGCGGGGCATGGTCTCCGCCGTGCTGTTCCAGTACTCCACTACGCCTCCGTTGCCGTGCACGTGCACCCCAGAAGGTGATCCTCATGCCTCGACGGCGGCCCGTGCATCTCCGGAAATGCGCTCATGTGGCTGGTTGCGCGTCGTTCTCGGCCGGCTCCTCGCCGTGCCCGTGGTCCATCGCGGAGATGTCCCGCAGCCGGGTGCCGATCAGGACGGCCAGGGCGACGGAGAACACGGCGCAGACGGCGGCGACGGACTGCACGCCGCTGGTGAAGGCCGCGCGTGCGGAGTCCAGCAGGGCGCCGGCGCTGTCCGGTCCCAACTGCCCGGCCGTGTGCAGGGCGCCGGCGATGCTCTCCTGCGC
>NZ_JBHWFG010000101.1:0-1595 GCF_042733745.1 Streptomyces sp. NPDC059696 | reverse complement strand
GTCCTGCTCCTCGGCAATTATGTCCGCCACCGTGAGCCATACGCTCGTCGACGATATTCTATGGGCCACAACCTGGGCAATGGCTGCCGCGACAGCTGCACTTGTTGGCAATCTTTCGAAGAACAGAAAACGCATGGAAAGACACCAGGAAATATTTTTGATTTAGAGTCCATCTCATTTGGGTGACTCGGTATTCTGTAAGTCATGGTGGGGATCGTTGAACGGCTGGTGCCGGACGAATTGTGGGAGTTGTTCCAGCGGGTGGTGCCGGAGGCGCCGTCGCGGCCGCAGGGCGGTGGTCGGCGTCGGCACGGTGACCGGGAAGTGCTGGCCGCGATCGTCTTCGTGGCTACGTCGGGTTGTACCTGGCGGCAGCTGCCTTCGGCGTCGTTCGGCCCGTCCGGAGCGACTGCTCACCGGCGGTTCTCGGAGTGGTCGAAGGCCAGGGTGTGGGCCAAGCTCCACCGCCTGGTCCTCGACGAACTCGGCGCCCGAGGCGAGCTGGACTGGTCGCGGTGCGCGATCGACTCGGTGAACATGCGGGCCCTGAAAAGGGGGACCTGACAGGTCCGGATCCTGTCGACCGGGGCAAGTACGGCTCGAAGATCCACCTGATCACGGAACGGTCGGGTCTGCCCATCTCCGTCGGGATCTCGGCCGCGAACCTGCACGACAGCCAGGCCCTGATCCCGCTCGTGAAGGGCATCCCGCCGATCCGCTCGCGCCGCGGCCGGCGTCGGCGCAGGCCCGGCAAACTCCACGCGGACAAGGGCTACGCCCACCTGCGGCGATGGTTACGCAAGCGCGGCATCACCCACCGCATCGCCCGCAAGGGAGTCGAGTCCTCTCAACGGCTGGGCCGCCATCGCTGGACCGTGGAACGCACCATGGCCTGGCTCGCCGGCTGCCGCCGCCTCCACCGACGCTACGAACGCAAAGCCGACCACTTCCTCGCCTTCACCAGCATCGCCTGCACCCTGATCTGCTACCGCAGACTCGCCAAATGAGATGACCTCTTAAGGTTGCTCCGTACTCGGAGCCAAGATCTTTGCGGGACAGCCCTTACGAGCTCGTGCGTGGTAAGCGGTGAGACGTCGAGGGCTTCGGTGGGACCGGTGCTCATCTCTGTCGTCGGGGGTCCAGGTCCGCGGTCTGCTGGTGGGACAGTAGGCCGGCGACGGCCTGGACGGTGTCGCTCATGTGCTCGCGACGGCCGAGAGCTCGCCAGTTCTTCAGGTGGGCGATGCCGTGCTCGACCCGGATGCGGCGTGAGGAGTGTGCCTTGCGCTGTCGCTCGTGCATCTCCTCGTACCAGTCCGGGGCGCCCTTCTTGAACTTCCGGTGCGGTGGCGTCACCACGCGTCCGCCGGTCTGGGCGCCGAGCCCCTGGTAACCGGCATCGGCAAGGATCTCGACGACCGGCCCGTCGGCCAGGAGCTTGACCAGCCCTAACTGCCGGGCGTGAGTGATGTCCGCGCAGCTGCCTGGTCTGGCTGGGCTGCTGAAGAGCACCCTTCCGTTCTGGTCGGTGAGGACCATGGTCTTGACGGCGTTCCGCTTGTTCTTCCCGGAGATGAACACGTCGCGGTCCTTGC
>NZ_JBHWFG010000100.1:0-1597 GCF_042733745.1 Streptomyces sp. NPDC059696 | reverse complement strand
GTTCGGAAATGACTTTGTTTCACTCAGGGCACAGCACCTCGGATCTCCCGATCCCCGAAGCAATTTCGACCAGGTGCAGGCCGCGGTCAATGCCGGATACCAGCACATCGACTATGCGGAACGAAAAGTCCGGGCCCAGGAGTTCTATCGCTTCCTCTCCCAGATGAAAGTAGACGACTTCGTCCTCACGGCATTCGAGAGCAACCTCTATCTGGGCGTCATTACCGGTGAAGCGGAATACACGGACGATGAGACCTCCCGCTTGCGGCGGCAGGTTGCTTGGCGGCAGGAACCCATTGCCAATGACGAACTGCAGGCACCAATGCCGAGGCTGTTGGAGGAGCAAGGGTCAGTCGTCGATCTGACGGATGGTCTGTCAATCATCAGTACATGGTTCGAGGCTGAACCGGAGGTGAGCGGCACCGAACCGGGGCCGACCACTTCGCCGCAACCCGCCGTCGTACCTCAACTGCGCGAGGCGACCGCCGATTTCGCAGCCAAGCTGCATGTCCAGCGTGACGACATTCAGGAGGTCATTCGGCTGCTGCAGACGCGTCAACAGATTGTTTTCTACGGTCCACCGGGCACCGGCAAGACGTACCTGGCGGGCAAGATCGCACGCTTCCTCGCGGGCGAGGAACACGGAGACCATGTCAAGACGGTGCAGTTCCATCCGTCGTATGCGTACGAGGACTTTTTCGAGGGGTACCGTCCGGCAAAGTTCGACGGCGACAATGTTGGCTTCAGTTTGGAGCCTGGCCCTTTGCGGCGGATCGCCGCTGAGGCGTCGCTGGACGGTAACCGCGATAAGCCCTATTTCCTGATCATCGACGAGATGAACCGTGGAAATTTGGCAAAGATTTTCGGCGAGTTGTACTTCCTTCTGGAGTACCGCGACCAAGGCATCAACCTTCAATACAACCCGCAGCAGACATTTGTGCTGCCGCCGAATCTTTTCATCATTGGCACCATGAACACCTCGGACCGCTCTATTGCCATGGTTGACGCTGCGATTCGTCGCCGGTTCGCCTTTGTGGAACTGCATCCGCAGGAGGGCATGATTTCCGGAATGCTTGAGAGATTCCTGGAGACCACGGGGCAGCCAGCCCTGCGCGCTGAACTACTGAATGCTCTGAACAGTGAAATTGGAGCCACTAAGCGTGACCTGATGGTCGGACCGTCGTACTTCATGAAGGACCACGCTGAGACCGAGCAAGGCTTGGCTGAAATCTGGAAGTACGAGCTGTTGCCATTGCTCGAAGAGCAGTATTTCGGCCAGATGAGTCGGGAAAAGATTCGCGAGAAGTTCGGGCTCGCCGCTGTTCGGCGTAAGGCCGCGGGCGACGTCGGTCTGGCTTCGCTTGCCGTTGGGCCCGAATCGGACGACAAAGCCACAGACTAATGCCGACTGAGATCATCCTCGACGAGCTGCGTGGGTACCCGGGACCAGTGCTCCTGGACCGCGAGGTGGCTGCCACGCTGCGGGACACCGGGCTGGTGTCCGTTGTCCCGGCTCATGGTGGTGCTTGGACGATTCTGCCTTCCGGCAAGGTGGGTGCAGTTCAGATTGACGACCTCTTGGTCAGAGTGAAACCTG
>NZ_JBHWFG010000099.1:1294-1601 GCF_042733745.1 Streptomyces sp. NPDC059696 | reverse complement strand
CAGTCGCTGGGCTACCACGTGATATCCGAGGATTTCAACGAGCTCCCCCTGGGGCACCAGGCGGAAGAAGGCATCGCTGCGGCCGTTCGGCTGCTGTCCCGTCTGCTGGAGGAAAACAGCATCGATCCCAGCGCCGTCGTGGGCGCCGGAGCCGGCATTCCAGGCCCCATCGACCGCAGATCCGGCACAGTCGCCCAGGGCGCAATCCTCCCCGAATGGGTGGGCATCGACATCCTTCACAGGCTTGAGGAAGCCCTCAACTGCCCCGTCTTTGTTGACAACGACGCGAATCTTGGCGCCCTGTCCG
>NZ_JBHWFG010000099.1:628-1284 GCF_042733745.1 Streptomyces sp. NPDC059696 | reverse complement strand
GGGCCCCACAGCGGCGTCTCCAACCTGTTGTTCCTCAAGGTTGGATCGGGCATCGGCGCCGGGCTGATCCTCAACGGAATTCCCTACTACGGGAACGTGGGAATTACGGGTGAAATCGGCCATGCGACCATCCACGAACACGGCCTGGTGTGCCGTTGCGGGAACCGTGGATGCCTCGAAACCATAGCGTCCACCACCACCATGATCGAGCTTCTGGGGCGGGGCCAGGACACCCTGTTGACCCCGCAGGACATCGTGCGGAACTGCCTCGCCGGTGACTCCGCGACGCAGCGCGTGGTGGATGATGCCGGGTTAGCGGTGGGCCGCGCCCTCGGAAATGTGGCGAATCTGATCAACCCTGAAGTGATTGTGGTCGGCGGCCCCCTGGCGGGCCTCGGAGACCTCCTGCTGGACCCCATCCGCCGCGGGCTGGTCCGGCATGCCGTGCCCGTGGTGGGCGAGACAACCCACCTCGCCATGTCCTCCTTGGGTGCCCGCGCAGAGGCGCTTGGAGCTGCAGCTTTGGTCTTCCAACACGCCGGTATTACTGCAAGGTAACCAAATCGTTAGCTGGTTCTTGTGTTCAAGTCTTGACGACAAGACGGGTGATCCAGTTTACTTTTTCATCAGACAGCTCCGCCATCGCGGAGCCGACA
>NZ_JBHWFG010000099.1:0-618 GCF_042733745.1 Streptomyces sp. NPDC059696 | reverse complement strand
GCGTAAGGGCTGATGACAACCCTCGACACGCAAGGTGATCCCATCCTCTTGGAGATGCGCTCGATCACGAAGGAATTCCCCGGCGTGAAGGCCTTGTCGAATGTGAGCCTGCGGGTAAAGGCGGGTGAAATCCACGCAATTTGTGGCGAGAACGGGGCTGGGAAATCCACCCTCATGAAGGTCCTGTCCGGCGTTTACGGATACGGAAGCTACACCGGCGACATCGTCTACCAGGCCGAAACCCAGCAGTTCAAGGACATCCGGGCAAGCGAAGCCGCCGGCATCGTGATCATCCACCAGGAGCTGGCGCTGATTCCGGAACTGTCCATCATGGAGAACATCTTCCTGGGCAACGAACCCACCAAGTGGGGAGTCATCGACTGGGCCGAAGCCCGCAAGCGGTCCATCGAACTGCTGGCCCGCGTGGGGCTCCGCGAAGACCCGGACACGCCCATCAAGGAGATCGGTGTCGGCAAGCAGCAGCTCGTGGAAATCGCCAAGGCGCTCAACAAATCAGTGAGGCTCCTGATCCTGGACGAGCCCACTGCGGCCTTGAACGAATCGGATTCCCAGCACTTGCTGGACCTGATCCTCGGCCTCAAGGGCAAGGGCATCACG
>NZ_JBHWFG010000098.1:0-1616 GCF_042733745.1 Streptomyces sp. NPDC059696 | reverse complement strand
AGCCCCAAGAAAGCAACTGCTCGGATGTCGTGAGCGAGGTCATCAGGATGCACACCAGGGACCCGAGGACGAACCCGCCATAAGACCCCGCTACGGCAACACCGGCGAAGCTTGCGCGTTTGTTCGCCGGGGCGTGCTCGACGACGTAGGTCAAGGCGGAGGTGTACTCACCACCGGCAGCGATGCCCTGCACGAGCCGGCACAACAGCAGCAGCGCCGGGGCGACGATACCCACGGCGCCGTAGCCGGGCAGCACGCCCATGGCGATGGTCGCGGCGCTGATCAAACCGACCGAAGCGATCAGCGACGTCTTGCGGCCCACCTTGTCGGTCAGGCGACCGAAGATGATGGCCCCTACCGGCCGGGACAGGAAGCCCACGGCGAAAACGGCGAACGTCGAAAGCAGGGCGGCGGTGGGGTCGGTCTTGGGGAAAAACAACGCGGCAATCGTGGTTGCGAAGTAGCCGTACAACACAAAGTCGTACCACTCCACTACGTTGCCGATGGTACCGGCGAACAAAGCCTGCCGTCGTGTGCGGGCATCCATGGGGCCTCCTAAAACAGCGTGACGATCCCACCTCCCCATCGAGGGGAACCAGCAGTCACGGATGATTGGTTACGAACGCGGTCCGGATCAATAGATGATTGGACGGTCCAGGATTCTGACTTCCTGGACGAGAGCTGCGCACTGACCTGCTGCGTTCAGCGGCCGAGCGGGCAATGTCACTTCATTTCTGGACGGACCTGATTTTGACGGTCCTCGGAAGAAACCAAAGCGGCGACCTTCCGATTGTGTGGTCCGCAACACAGCTTTGTTGCGTACAACACAAGCTAGAATACTAGGTGGCACATGTCAAGAATGTGTGTCATTCTGTCCACAGCGAATCGTGCTGTGCTGCTCCAGTGCCCGTCCAGTAGGGGCCCGGGACCGTGCCATACGGTGGGGGCCGACCAGTCCCGGCTCCGGCTATCCGTGATGGAGGGATCATTGCCGACGGCCGCCCGATGAGATGACGATGATCGTCCCAGGCGGGCCATGGTTAGGTGCTTCGTCGCCGCAGGGACGAATATTTGAAATGGTGCAGCGCCAAAGGCGGTGCAGGATGGGAAAGGATCCTGATGTCCCATACATCAACAGGCGACTCCGTTGGAGTCCCGACGGTCAATGAGCCGGCAACGTTGTCAGGTAGCCGCCGTCTGGAGCTTGAGCTGGCTGCTGTTCTGGGTGATGATGCGGTGACGACGCGGACCCTGGACCTGTATGCAGGCGCCCACGACGCCTCGCCATATTTGCTTATTCCCAGTATCGTTGCCTCGCCCGGTTCCGCTGAGGACATTGCCGCAATGCTGGGGGTGTGCGGGCGCCGCAACGCTCCCTTGACGTTCCGTTCCGGTGGGACGAGCTTGTCGGGCCAGGCTGTGACGGCCGGAGTCCTCGCTGACACGCGCCGGCATTTCGGTGCCATCGAGGTCTTGGATCACGGCAATTCGGTACGCGTGCAACCGGGGGCAACCGTGCGGGCAGTCAACCAGCGGCTCAGTCGCCATCGACGGGCGCTGGGCCCGGACCCGGCCAGTGAAATCGCATGCACGATCGGCGGGGTCATCGCCAACAA
>NZ_JBHWFG010000097.1:0-1619 GCF_042733745.1 Streptomyces sp. NPDC059696 | reverse complement strand
GGGCCCCAATGGCGTGTTGATCATCGACGACACCGGGTACATCAAGAAAGGCACCACCTCGGCCGGGGTCGGCCGGCAATACACCGGCACCTCGGGAAAGATCGACAACTGTCAGATCGGCGTGTTCGCCGCCTATGCCACCGGATCGGGCCGGGCCCTGGTGGACCGGGAGCTCTACCTGCCCAAGGCCTGGACGTCCGACCGCGACCGCTGCCGGGCGGCGAAAATCCCTGATGAGCGGGGCTTTGCGGCCAAGGGCGAGCTGGGCCGGGACATCGTCCGACGCTGTCTGGCCGCGGGCCTGCCCGCCACGTGGGTCACCGCGGACGAGGCCTACGGGCAGGACTGGAACTTCCGCCGCCTGCTCGAGCAGCTCGACGTCGGCTATGTGGTGGCGGTGCCCAAGTCGCAGCAGGTCAAGTCGCTGGCCGGCATCTGGCGCATAGACCAGCGTCCATTGGCCATCGTCGGGCCCGCTGAGCTCGTAAGCCGCCCGTCGCCATACCGGGGATCCGGTGTACCGAAGGGAGATTCCGACCGAAGAAGTGCCCGGCGATGGCCCGGAAGCTCTTCGGCATGCACGACCGGAATCCGGCCCGGACGGGCCAGTCCTTGTCCGGGCTGGTCAGCGGCTTGTCCAGCTCCTGTACGGGGCCGTACGAACACGGCCGCGGAGGGCCGGAACCAGCGTTGTCCACGTGCCGCGGGGCCGGTCACCATGTCCGCATGGCGAATGTGGGGGAGTTGCAGCCGCAGGGGGCCCGTGATGTGGGGGAATTCGCGGCCGCCTTACGACAGCTCAAGGAGCGTTCCGGGCTGACGTACCGACAGCTCGAAGAACGGGCCGCCGAGCACGGAGGAGTGCTGGCCCGCAGCACGCTGGCGGACGTCCTCGGCGGGAAGACCACACCGCGTCCCGAACTGGTGGCCGAGTTCGTGCGAGCCTGCGGAGACGCGGAGCGGGTGCAGGAGTGGCTGGAGGCCCTGGAAAGGACCGTCAGCGGTGCGGCGGGCCGGGACGGAGGCCACGACGGAGGCGGGGGTGCGGACGGGGCGGGTCCTCCCGGCCGGCGCACCGGGCCGGCACCGGGCCGACGCCGGCTGCGCGCGCTGCTGGTGGGGCTCGCTGTGCTGTCCGTCGTTGCCGTCAGCATCTGGGTCCTTGACTTCTCCGGTGAGCCGGGCGGTTCCAAGGGAAAGTCGGACCGGACCGCCCTGCCGGAAGGTCCCGTGCAGATCCGCCCGGTCCTGGCGGACGGCCTGTGTCTGACCGACGGGCATGCCGAGGGGTACGAATCACTGGTGGCCGTGCAGCGTCCGTGCGAGGACGTCGCACCTCAGCAGACCGAGCTCGTGCCCGCGGCGGACGACACGTTCCGCGTGCAGTGGTACCACCCCGACCACGGCAAGGGCTGCCTGAACTCGGTGACCGTCGGCACCGGCGCCGCCCTGCTGGAGCCCTGGGACGACTGCGGGAAGACGAGCAGGTTCCGCATCGAGCCGACAGACTCCGGCCGAAGTGACCAGTACGTTCTCCGGCTGGTCGGCGACGGATGCGTGGGCATGAGCGGATCGGGGACGGTCGCCGGGGTACCGGCGGTGACACAGCCCTGCGACTG
>NZ_JBHWFG010000096.1:0-1635 GCF_042733745.1 Streptomyces sp. NPDC059696 | reverse complement strand
GGCCCGCAGGCGTGGACGACGAAGAAACCGACGATGAGCTCGAAGAGGACCGCGACCCCCTGGACGCCGTCTGCGATGCCGTGGATGAGCTGGCCAAGGAAGCGCCCGGGGACATCCTCGTCTTCTTCTCCGGCGAGCGCGAGATCCGCGATGCCGCCGAGGCACTGAACAGCCGGATCCAAGGAAACCGGCGGCTCGCAGGTACGGAAGTCCTCCCGTTGTATGCCCGCCTGAGCCTGCAGGAACAGCACCGGGTGTTCAATCCGGGAGGCAAGCGCCGCATCATCCTTGCAACGAATGTCGCTGAAACGTCCCTGACGGTGCCCGGCATCAAGTACGTAGTGGACACAGGAACCGCCCGCATTTCCCGGTACTCGCACCGCACCAAAGTGCAGCGGTTGCCCATTGAACGGGTCTCGCAGGCATCGGCCAACCAGCGGTCCGGCCGTTGCGGACGCGTGTCCGAGGGAATCGCGATCCGCCTCTATTCCGAGGAGGACTTCGAGTCCCGCCCGCAGTTCACGGATCCGGAGATCCTGCGGACCAATCTCGCTGCGGTCATCCTGCAGATGACCGCCATGGGTGTGGCCCGCGGTCCCAAGGATGTAGAAAAGTTCCCGTTCGTGGAGCCTCCGGAATCACGGGCCATTAACGACGGCGTCACGCTCCTCCGGGAACTCGGCGCGTTGAGCGGACCTCAACAGCAGGACGCCGTTGAATCGCAGGGCCCGGACCACGACGGCGACGCCCCGGGCCGCAACGGGCGTGGCCGCCATGGCCGGAACCGCAGTGGCCAAGCCCGCAGCGGCAGTGGCCTGACCGCCGTCGGACAGAAGCTCGCACAGTTGCCCGTGGATCCCCGGCTGGGCCGGATGATCGTGGAGGCGGGGAAGCGCGGATGCGTCCGCGAGGTGATGATCCTTGCCGCGGCGCTGACCATCCAGGATCCGCGGGAACGCCCAACCGACAAACAGCAACTGGCTTCGGAAAAGCACGCACGCTTCCGGGATGAGAACTCGGACTTTACCGGTTACCTCAACCTGTGGAACTACGTCCAGGAAAAACAGCGCGAGTTGTCCTCCACGCAGTTCCGCCGCTTGTGCCGTACTGAGTTCATTAACTATCTCCGGATCCGGGAGTGGCAGGACCTCTTTACCCAGCTTCGGCAATTGGCCAAGCCGCTGGGCATCACCCTGGACAACACCCGCCTCGCCGATCCGGTGGGCCACCACGAGGGCATCCACATCAGCCTGCTGTCCGGCTTGCTCAGCCACATCGGCATCTACGACGAACGCAAGCGCGAATACGCCGGTGCGCGCGGCAGCCGCTTCGCGATCTTCCCAGGCTCCGCACTGTTCAAGAAGTCCCCCGCGTTCGTCATGGCCGCGGAGCTGGTGGAGACCAGCAGGCTCTGGGCACGCGTGGCGGCGAAGTTCGATCCCCTATGGGCTGAGCAAGTGGCCCCGGACCTGGTGAAACGCTCCTACAGCGAACCACACTGGTCCTCGCGCCAAGGTGCCGTGCTGGCCCATGAGAAGGTCACGCTCTACGGCGTCCCGATCATTCCCAACCGACGCGTCAACTATGGCAGGGTCGACCCCGAACTGTCGCGCGAGCTGTTCATCAGGCATGCCC
>NZ_JBHWFG010000095.1:0-1980 GCF_042733745.1 Streptomyces sp. NPDC059696 | reverse complement strand
GCCCGTGGTTGTGCCCGCCCCCCCCTCGGGGAGCGGCCACAACCACGGACAGACTCACGGCCACCGGCGGAAGCCGTTTCCGCCCCGGGGCTTCAGACGGCCGAGGGCGTCCCGGACCCGGACCGCGCATTGTAGGCGTCAAGCAGTTGCTGGGCCGCCACGCCGGCCTCGGCGAAGGCCTTCGCGGGGTCCGCTCCGTTGCGCAGGACCTCGTCCATCGCTCCGGTGACGACCTCGTTGACGGCCGCGAAGTCGCCGAGGAGCGCACCGAGCGCCGCCGGTGAACGGTCGGACGCCTCCAGCTGCTCCCCGGCCACCCGCTGCTGCGGCCGGCGGTCGAACCATCCCGTCGCCTCCAGCAATTCCCGGGCCGCGCCGGTCACCGGTACGAAACCGTTGGTGCGGTGCCAGTCCGCGGCGTTGGCCGGGCTGATCAGGTACTGGGTGAGGGCGAGCAGCCCGTCCTGCGTGGCGTCGTCGAGTCCCGCGGCCAGCCACAGGGAGTCCCCCGAGACGGGTTGGCCCGCGACAGGGGCCTTGGCGTTTTTCGGCAACGGGAACACCGCGACCTCGAAGCCCGCCTGCGCGCCGGCCTGGATGAGTTCGCGGGCGGCCTTGGAGGAGTCGAAGGTGAAGGCGACCTTCTGCTGGACGAAGGCCTCGAACGCCCCGCCCCAGTCCGAGGGCCCGCCCGTGTAGAGGTAGTGGCCGCGCTCGTGGAGGTGAGTCCACCAGCGGACCCAGTCGAGCATTTCGTCCGATGTGATGTTCACAGTCCCGGCGGGGGCGGACCGGCCGTTGTCCTGATCGGTGAGCAGCCCGTTCTGCAGGGCGACGGCCTGCTGGAACACCCAGCCGTCGTTGGCCCAGGTGATCCCGTGACCGGGACCGCCCGCGAGGCGGGCCACGGCCTCGCAGGCCGCTTCGGTCTCGTCCCAGGTACGGGGCGGCTCCGGGACTCCTGCCCGCTCCAGGAGGGAGGCGTTGGCGTAGCAGAGCATGGTGGTGACCGTGAACGGCAGCGAGATCAACTCGCCTCCGAACGAATAGGAATCGCGCACCGTGGGGTCGAGGTCGTCCACGACCACCGGGTGGCCCAGTATCTCCGTACGGCCGGCCAGGGCGGCCTCGACCGAGGTGAACACCGGCGACCCGTCGGGGTTGCGGGCGTCGCGCGCAAGCTGGCTGTCGGTGGCGTAGTAGCCCGCGATGTGCGGGGGCCTGCCCTCGGCTGCGGCGCGGGCCACCTTTTCGGGCATGGTCCAGAAGTCGTGGCCGGTGATGTCGACCCGGTATCGGGGATGGGTACGCTCGAACTCGGCCGCCCGCTCGCGCAGCGGAGCGAGGAAGTCACGCCCGTCATAGGTGGGGAACGGGTAGTCCGCCAGCCACACGTCCAGGATGATCCGCTCCTCCTGCGGCTGCTCCGGGGTCTGGCCGTTCTTCGGTTCTGGAGCCTGCAAGGTCTGCCTCCTGAGGATCAGCGGACGCCGGATAGGGGTCGGGGGACATCGTCGATTCCCGGCCGCTGTCGGGGCATCTCCTGCTATGCGCAATCCGGCCCCTTCCGGCAGAGCCTCCACAAGCCCCCCTGAGGCCCCGGAGCAGCCCCATGGGGGGGAAACGTCAGCAGGAGGGCAAAAGGGCCGTAGAGCGGCTTCTGGGGGGCTTGTGGAGGGTGCACTTCGATCACGAGGGAAGCCGACTCACCCCCCCTCCCACGGGATGCCCCCCCCCGGGAGGGGGACACCGTCGCCCGGTCTCCCCGCAGGGACTTGGTCCCTCTTCGGTCCCTGTGTTTAGTCCCTGGGTATCACCGCAGGTCAGAGGGGGTATGACCCCCCGAAAAGGGACTGAAGGGACTCAACTTCCTAATTATGAGCCCACTACGTACGCGCGCGTATGCAGGCGCGCATAAAGTCATACTGCTTTATTATACTCAGCTCATAATTGGGAAATTGAGTAACATCAGTACCTTTT
>NZ_JBHWFG010000094.1:0-2062 GCF_042733745.1 Streptomyces sp. NPDC059696 | reverse complement strand
CTCCTTGAAGACGGCCGTATTGATGGCCGGGCGCGGGTCGCGTCCCGGCTTCTCCAGTTCCTTGTGGTTGTCGGTCACCGTCGGCAGACCGAACGACTCGTCGACGAAGAAGCCTCGCCCTCGCCGTTCGTTCACGTCTGAGTTCAAGGCCGAGATCGTCGAGCTGTGCCGGCGCGGTGACCGCTCGGTCGGTCAAATAGCCAAGGACTTCGATCTGACCGAGACCGCGGTGCGGGACTGGGTCAAGCAGGCAGAGGTCGACGCGGGCGAGCGTGACGGGCTGACCAGCAGCGAGCGCGAGGAGCTGGCCGCGCTGCGGCGGGAGAACCGCCGCTTGCGGGAGGACGTCGACATCCTCAAGCGGGCCACGGCTTTCTTCGCGAAGGAGACCCGGTGACGGTGCACCCGTTCATCGAGGCGGAGAAGCAGAGCAACCACAATGTCAAGCGCGCGTGTGAACTGCTCAAGGTCTCCCGCACCGCCTTCTACGCCCGCCGCAACGGCACTCCCGGCCCCCGCGCGGTCCGCGACCTGGAGCTGACCGAGAAGATCACCGAAGCCCACGAGAACTCCCGCGGCACCTACGGGGCCCCGCGCGTCCATGCCGTCCTGCAACGCGAGGGCGAGAGATGCGGACGTCGCCGCGTCGCCAGGCTGATGCAGGACGCCGGACTTCAAGGCCGGCACCGCAGGCGGCGACACCTGACCACCGTCCCCGACCCGCGGGCCGCCGCCAGGCCCGACCTCATCGGGCGCGACTTCGCACCCGACCCGGCCGCACTCGACATCCGCTGGTGCGGCGACATCACGTATATCCCGACCGATCAAGGCTGGCTCTACCTGGCCACCGTCATTGACATCGCCTCCCGCCGTGTTGTCGGCTGGGCAACCGCTGATCATCTGCGGACCGACCTGGTCGCCGACGCCCTCAAAGCCGCCCACCGACGGCGCCGTCCCACCCGTCCGGTGATCTTCCACTCGGACCGCGGATGCCAGTACACCAGCCAGCAATTCGCCTCCCTGGCAGCCGAGTTCGACGTCCGGCTATCACTCGGCCGCACTGGACAGTGCTGGGACAACGCCCTCGCCGAGTCCTTCTTCGCCACGATCAAACGGGAACTGCTCGGCACGAAGCCCTGGCCCAGCAGGGCTCTCGCCCGCACCGCGATCTTCGAGTGGATCGAGAGCTGGTACAACTTGCAGCGGCTGCACAGCAGCCTCGGCTACCGCAGTCCCGCCGAATACGAGACCGCGCTCGCGGCCTGACCACCACACCAATGGTGTCCGTCAAAGCGGAGCAAGTTCAGCCTGCCCGCCTCGACCGTGCACCGGATCCTGACCCGCCACAGTCTGAACCGGCTGTCCTGGATCGACCGTCCGACCGGCACCCTGATCCGCCGCTACGAACGCGACCGGCCCGGCGAGCTGATCCACATCGACGTGAAGAAGCTCGGCCGGATCCCCGACGGCGGCGGTCACAGGACCCTGGGCCGCCAGGCCGGCCGCGCCACCCGCAGCAACATGGGCTTCGACTACATCCACTCTGCCGTCGACGACCATTCCCGCCTGGCCTACAGCGAGATCCACCCCGACGAGAAGGTCGCGACCTGCGCGGGCTTCCTCACCCGCGCAGCCGCCTTCTTCCACCGCCAGGGCATCCCCCGCATCGAGCGGGTCCTGACGGACAACGCCTGGGCCTACCGCAAGGGCCTGGCCTGGAGGAACGCCCTCGCGGACCTCGGCGCCACAGGCAAGCTGACCCGGGCCTACCGGCCCCAGACCAACGGCAAGGTCGAACGCTTCAACCGCACCCTGCTCGACGAATGGGCCTACATCCGGCCCTACACCGCCAACACCGAACGCACCGATGCCCTGGCAGACTTCCTCCACACCTACAACCACCACCGCAGCCACACCGCACTCGGCGGCCACCCACCCATCACCCGTGTCAACAACCCTGCGGGTCAATACAACTAGGGCCCCTCGGACACACGCCTCTTCGGGCGCGGCCATGGGGGTCGGCCGGGACCGATGAGTTCCGGGCCGTCCGGAGGTCATCACC
>NZ_JBHWFG010000093.1:0-2149 GCF_042733745.1 Streptomyces sp. NPDC059696 | reverse complement strand
GCCCCCCTGTCCCCCCCGGGTGCGGGGGTGGTGCTGTGGCCGATCTCGGCGCGGGGGGGCGCGGCCGGGCTCGGGCCCCGCGCCGCGCCGCCCCGCCGCTCCGCGGCGGGCGCCCCCCCCCACGGCCCGGACGCGCCGGTCCTGCTGCCCCTGGCCGGAGGCAGCAGGACCGGTGACACGTACGAGGGGCGGCCGAGGGGGTGGCCGCCGCCTCATCGATTCACTCGGGCGTGAGGCCTCACCCCACCTTCTCGATCAGGGCCCGGCGGATCAGGAACTTGCCGGGCTCACGGACCTGTTCGAAGGCCGCGTTGTTGAGCAGCGCACAGCTGCCGGAGACCGAAGTGACCTCCACCGTCGTGGACTTGTTGTTGTCCAGGTTGGTGACCTTCAGCTTCGTGCCGGCCGGGAACTGGTTGCTGGACGCGGCGGGCGCGCCGCCCTCACCGGAGAGCGTGACCGTGGAGCCGTTGCACACCTGCTGCCCGGAGGCAGCCGCACCGCCGCCGGTGTTTCCCGCGGGGGCGGACGCGGCCGGCTGCGACGGCTGGGCCGACGCCGCGGGAGGCTGTGCCGCCTCGGCGGGCTGCGACGGCTGCGCGCCCTGGGAGTCCTGAGCCGACTCCCCGACGGCGCACCCCGACGCCTCCTGCTTCCGCTTGATCTCCGCGACGACCGCCTCGCGGTTGGCGATCCGCGCCTCGGACTGCGCGTCCGGGTTGGCCCGCTGGTCCGCGATGAACTTCTGGTTGTTGCCGAGGGCGGTGGCGAGGCCCAGGCAGACCGTCGACTCCGACGCCGACTTGGGGGCCGGCGGCGCCGCGTTCGACGTGGTCGCCATGACGAAGGCCCCGCCTCCCGCCACGGTCGCCGCGCTCACCAGTAGCGCGATCTTCTTCTTCGTACCGAGAGTTCTCCTGCGCGACATGCGCGCCTCCTGCGAGGTAGGGGAGCGTACGCCGCTATGTACGAGATACCGAACGAGGTTACTCAGCGGTTACAGGAGTCACTCAAGTGACCTGCGCCACACGGGGGAACGTGGCTGGTCAGCGCGACAGGGCGTCCCGTACGGCCTCCTCGGAGCGGCCGACGACCGCCGTTCCGTCGTCCGCGGTGATGATCGGGCGCTGGATCAGCTTCGGGTGCTCGGCGAGTGCCGTGATCCAGCGGGCGCGCGAACCGGCGTCCCGCGGCCACTCCTTGAGCCCGAGCTCCTTGGCCTCGGCCTCCTGGGTGCGGGTGATGTCCCAGGGTTCGAGACCGAGGCGCTCCAGCACGCCACGGATCTCGTCCTCGCTCGGCACGTCCTCCAGGTAGCGGCGGACGGTGTAGTCGGCGCCCTCGGCGTCGAGCAGTGTCAGCGCGCTACGGCACTTCGAGCACGCGGGGTTGATCCAGATCTCCATGCGCACACGGTACGCGCCGACCGGCTTGTTCGATTTCCTGGCGCCCCTCGGGTACCTCCCGGAGCAGTCGTGACATGACGCCAATTCCCGTGCCCACCAGGTCTTTTGTCGGGCTCGGCGGACTCCCCGTTGTCAGTGCCGGGCGGTAAACTGTAAGCAGTGTTCGAGGGTGGCGCCGGGGACGCCGACGTCTTCGGTGAGCCGCCCGACCGCGACAGGAGGATGCCTGTGCCCGCTGCCGCCCTGAAGCCGAAGCCGCTGCCCACCCAGTCCACCGCGAAGCGCCCCGTCCTGCTCGACCTGCCGTACGCGCCCGTGGAGAAGCGGCCGCTGCCCCCGGGCCGGCCGCGCCAGTGGTACGTGACGCACAACCGCCGTCTCAAGGCGATGCGCCTCGCCATCGCCCTGCTCGACTCGGGCGTTCACCTGCCCAGCCAGGCCCACAACGAGACGATCCGCGACACGGCGGAGCTGATCGGTGTCCACCCGCCGTCGGACACGACGTGCCACATGGTGCGTGCGTTCATGCGCTACACGCGCTGATCGGGCCACCCCGAGCGCCGGACGCCCCGAACAGCGGGGTGCCCGGCGCTCGTTCACACCGCCCCGGCGGGTGCCGCGAACACCGGCGGGTTCAGACGGACGAAGCCCTCCTGGCGCTCGTAGGGCGCCGGGCCGGGGGGGCGGGGGGCCGCGGGGGGGCGGGGCCCCAGCCCCGGGGGGTGGGGTGCGCCCCTTGGGGC
>NZ_JBHWFG010000092.1:1180-2270 GCF_042733745.1 Streptomyces sp. NPDC059696 | reverse complement strand
GCCCTGCGAAGGGCGTGGGGGGGGGTGGCGGGGGAGGGTGCTCCGTTGGTGCCGGGGGGGGTGGGGCAGACCGCCGGCGAGGGGTTCGGGGACGAGGAACTCTGCGCCCGGTGGGCGGCCCGTCCCTTCGCCGAAGGCGACGCGCCGGCCCGGCTCCACCTCGCCCGCAGAGGCCCGCGCGAGCACCTGCTGCTCCTGGCCGCCTCCCACTCCGGGGCCTGGGAAGGACCGTCCGGGGCCCTGCCGGCCGCCCTGTCCGACGCGTACCGCGCCGTCGTGACCGGCGGTCGGCCCTCCGCCCCGCCCCTTCGGCCGGCGCCCGGGACACGTGGGGGCGAGGAGCCCTCGGCGACCGCCGCCGGTCTGGTCCTGCCCGCCGACCGGAACCGCCCGCACCTGCCCCCGCACGCGGGGGGCGCCGTCGCCTTCACCTGGAGCCCGGACCTCGGCTTCCGTACGGCCCGGCTGGCCGAGGCGGCAGGGGTCACGCCCGCGGCCGTGGTGCTGGCCGGATTCCGCGCCCTCGTCCACCGCTATGCCGGACAGGACGACGGCACGCTGTCCACCGCCTTCAGGGAGCTGCTGCGCACGGTGCCGGACCCGGCCTCGAAGCCCTGCCGTATCGAGGGGGCCGACGCCGTGTTCGTCCACCGGGAGCGGGCGGCCCTGCGGATACCGGGCGCCGAGGTGCGGCAGCTGTCCGTGCACAACGGCACGGCCGCCGCCGATCTGGCCCTGGTCCTCCAGGACACCGCGCCCTGCGTCGCCGGCTTCCTGGAGTACCGCGCCGCACTGTTCGAACCTGCCTCGGCCCGACGGCTGCTGGATCAGCTGGCCACCCTCCTGGCAGCCGCGACCGCCGATCCGGACGCGCCCGTGGGCGGACTCCCGCTGGACGACGAGCGCCACCGGGACCGCGCCCTGCGCGCCTCGGACCGCCGGGCGCCCCGCGGACACGTGACACCGCCGGTGCACGTCTCGGTGCGCGGCCACGCCGGACAGGACGGCACCGCCGTCTCGTTCGGCGGCGTAAGCACGGGCTACGCCGAACTGACGGCGCACGCGGCCCGCGTCGCCTCGGCCCTCACCG
>NZ_JBHWFG010000092.1:0-1170 GCF_042733745.1 Streptomyces sp. NPDC059696 | reverse complement strand
GTGCGGATGCGACCGGGCGCCCACCGGATCGCGGTGCTGCTGGGAGTCCTGGAAGCGGGCGCCCACCTGGCGTGGTTCGCGCCGGACGGCGGGGGCGAACGCCACCGGTCGATGCTCCGCGATCTGCGCCCGTCGTGCATGGTGCTCGACGGCGGTCCGCAGGAGGATCCGCTGGCGCTCTGGTACGCCGGTGAACCGGGCGCCCGTCTGCTGGACGCCTCCCAGGTGCTCGGCTCCCCCTCCGCCGCTCCCGGTGCGGACGCGGCGGCCGGGGCCCGGCCGGACCCGGAGGACCTCGCCTACGTGGCGTTCACCTCCGGTTCGACGGGGCGCCCCAAGGGGATCGTCCAGTCCCACGCCGCGCTGGCCCAGTTCGCCGGCTGGATGGGCGAGCAGTTCGCGATGGGGCCGGGCGCGCGGGTGGCCCAGTGGGTCTCCCCGGAGCACGACCCGGCGCTGGCCGAGGTCTTCGCGACGCTCGTGGCCGGCGGCACGCTCTGTCCGGTACCGGAGCGCGTCAGGGTCAACCCCGACAAGCTGGTGCCCTGGCTCGTCCAGGAGGGCATCACCCACATCCAGACCGTGCCCAGCTTCGCCCGGGACCTCCTCGGCGTGATCACCGGCTCCGGCCCCGACCGGCGGCCCGACGCCCTGAGCCACCTGCTCCTGATGGGGGAGGCGCTGCCGGGCGAACTGGTGGACGGGCTGCGCGCGGCCCTGCCCCGGACCCGCCTGATCAATCTGTACGGGCCCACCGAGACGATCGCCGCGACCTGGCACGAGATCACCGGACCGGTCGCGGGCCAGGTCCCGATCGGGCGCCCGCTCCCCGGCCGTCAGGTCCTCGTCGTGGACGAACACGACCGGCCGAGCCCGGCCGGCGTCACCGGCGAACTGGTGGTCCGCTCCCCGTACGTGACGCCGGGGTACCTCGCCGTCGAGGGCGGCCCGGACCACGGCGCGCTGTTCGCACCCGTCGCCGGCTTCGCCCCGGACGGCGACCGGTGGTACCGGACCGGGGATCTGGCGCGGGTGCGGTTCGACGGCGCCCTGGAGTTCCGGGGCCGCAGCGACTTCCAGGTCAAGCTGTTCGGCAACCGCGTGGAACTCACCGAGATCGAGGCCGCGCTGAACCGCGACCCCTCGGTCCTGGAGTGCGCGGTCCTCCCC
>NZ_JBHWFG010000091.1:0-2361 GCF_042733745.1 Streptomyces sp. NPDC059696 | reverse complement strand
GTACGGAGTTCCGGGCTGTCGGCCGCGGCGCTGTGCCGGCGCCGGACCATCTCCTCGGCGAACCGGCGCCAGGCGTCCGAGCAGTGCTGCGCCAGGTCCGCCATCGAGTCGACGCAGTGGGCGGGGACCGCGTCCGCGCGCCGGCGCCAGGCCTCGTCGACGACGAACCGGTTGTGCAGCCAGCGCATGAGTTCGCGCCCCTGGTCGGAGTGGCGCATGGAAGGGTCGTTGGAGAGCCTGCGCAGCGCCTCCAGCGGCGCCCGGGACCGCGGGGACACCGGCGGTCTCCCGGCGACGGCGGGCGGCGCCTTCGGGCTCGTCCGGACGACCGCGCCGACGGGCGGCTTGGCCGCCGCCTGCTTCTGGCGGGCGGGCCCCGTCTCCAGCATCGCGCTCTGCCGGTTCTGCGGGACCGGGTCCTCGCCCCGCAGCAACCGGCGGCGGACGTCGTGCGCCGTGCCCAGCGACAGCCCGGTCTGCTCGACGACGGAGCGCAGCGGGAGCGCCGGGTCCTGGGTCAGCAGCGCCGCGGCGTGCAGGCGTTCGGCGGTGCGGTCCAGCGGGTGGATGCGGCCGTCCGCCCCGGTTCGCACGTTCAGCAGCGGAGAACCCGCGGCTGAACACGTCCGCACACCCGCCACGGTCTTGGCGTCGAGTCCCACGTGCGCGGCGACCGCGCGGTCGGACAGGGTCGGGTGCGAGGCCAGGATGCGGGCCGCGGCGGTCTTGCGGTCGGCGACCGACAGCGGCAGTCCGTTGGTGATGTTCGCCGCGACGGACCGCAGGAACACCTGCTCCTCGGCCCCCTCGAAGAAGGTGACCTCGACGGTGTCCAGCCCCTTCAGGCGGGCCGCGCCGATGCGGTGCATGCCGTCGACGACCCGCATGGTCGGCCGGTGGACCAGGACCGGCGGCAGGGACGCGTAGACGGTCGCGAGGCGCTGTACATGGGAACGATCGATTCCGTTCAGGCGTGGGGAATCGGCGGGAATGAGTTCATCGATCCGTACGACACGCCGTGAACGCTCCACGACGCGTTGGGCAGAGTCACTTTTCACGTTTCCCCCAAGACATGAGACCAGGGCTCACTTCCACATGCGGTGCCCGTGCAGAAGCGTTTCCACGTGCAGGTGATGAAGACATCCGTGCGGCCAGACTAGTGAGCCGCTCGCCCGCGCGCGTAATCCATCCGCCGCTTCGCGCCAACTCCGTGGAGTCGGTTTCAAGGTCGCCTCCACTTTGGCTAGTTGCTTGAACCGGTCGAACGAACCTAGTTTTCTCCTCGCCGCAAGGCATCCCACTCCGGACTGCGAGAATGGAGAGCGAGTTGCGCGACGACAATGAGCGAGGGGCGCCGGCCGGCGACATCCGGACCATGACCCTGGAGGCCTACGCCGACACGATCGTGCCGGGTCAGAAACGCTCCGCGGACGACCGGGCCATCGCGGGAGTGGCCACCGGCGGCGGCGCCGTCCAGGCGGGGGCCCTGGAACTCCTGCAATGGGATGCGACCGGCATACACGAGGGTCTGGACGACCTGGTGCGCCTGGTCAACGAGCATGCCCTGGCCTACGCGGCGGAGCGGGGTCTGGCCCCGGATCCGACGGTGCCGCCCTTCGTGGCGCTGGAGTACCCGGACCGGGCCGCCCTGATCCAGCGGCTGACGACGCCGGGCCACCCCGAGAAGGAGTTCTGGGTACTGCTCTCCCTCTTCTGCAACATGGCCTTCGACTCGGCCGCGCACCTCAACACGGCGCAGGCGATGGCCGACGGGCATCCGGGACTGGAGGCCATGGGCCTGAGCACGCCGGACGCCGACGGCCTGTGGCGATTCCAGGATTACAGCTACGGGCGCGAGTTCGCCCGCCTCCACCCCGACACCACGTCCACCGGGAGCCCCGCATGAGCACCACGGCCGAGCGCACGGACGTCCTCGTCATCGGCAGCGGATTCGGCGGCGCGATCGCCGCGTACCACCTGGCGGCGGGGGGCGCGGACGTCACCGTCCTGGAACGCGGTCCGTGGCTGGAGAGCAAGGAGTTCGAGCACGACTACAAGCTCGGCTCCTCCTACACCAGGGCGTTCGACTTCACGGTCGGGGACGGCATGAGCATCCTCGGCGGGAACTGCGTGGGCGGCGGCAGCGTCGTCTACTTCGCCGCGATGCCCCGCGCCCCGCGCTTCGTCTTCGACCGGCAGGGGTCCATAGGACGCCGGATGTGGCCGCAGGCAGTGAGCCGCGACACCCTGGACCCCTGGTACGACCGGGTCGACGGGCTGGACTACGCCAGTCTCATATACACATCTGACGATGCAGACGAATGTATCAGTTTAGAACTCGGGGGTAGCCGGAGCTGTATA
>NZ_JBHWFG010000090.1:0-2458 GCF_042733745.1 Streptomyces sp. NPDC059696 | reverse complement strand
CTGACGTGGCCGCAACCGCCCACTTTATAGTCCATGTCGATATTGCAGACACGAAGTCGGATGTCACGTACATCGTTGAGGTCTAGGACGTAGCTGTAGTCCCCGGCAGGAGTGTCATCCTCCGGGGCAGTCTGCCACTTGATCTCCTTCCATCTACCGGAGCGGTACTCGTACCCTGAGTACTGCAGCTCACCGTCGAAGACCCAGCTCTTACAGTCGGCCTCAGTCTCGATGTGGGCAGAGCCAGCGGTGTCATAGTTCGGCTTGCCGCCCCTGGTGCCGTCCTGCCAGTAGGTGTAGGTTCCGGCAGCAACCCAGCATCGTTGGTACGAGGCGCCAGAAAGCTCTGCGAGTTCGGCTGCCATCGCTGGTGCCGGGAGCAAGGCAAGGGGCGTGATGGCCACGGCAGAGCTGATAGCGAATGCGGTCTTCTTCGTTCGGAACACCGACACGGTCCTCCTCTTCGCCGTACATGTTGACACCGAGGCCAGCTCGTCTACCAAGGCAGCCTGAGCAAGGCAGCTTGACAGATTCCTGGCAAGGTGCATCCAGTAGGCGAGTCTCGCCGCGGCCTTCGTTCCGAACCAGCTCAAATCCAGTCAACAGCCCGAGGCTGCGTCTAGAGCCTCATGGCAGAAGGCGGACTCAACAACGCGAACGTCGACGGCATGCCCTCTGCTGACCGCTGGCTTCTTCCTCTGGTCTGCCCGATCCAAACGAAACCGCCTAGTGGAAGAGCCACCAGATGCCTACAGCGATGAGCACGACGGAGACCAACAGGGCCACTGGGCCGAGGCGCCGGAAACGTCGTCCTGCTCGCGGCGCCGAAGGTGCGGGCACCTCGCCGAATTCCATGCGCTCGGCTACATCCGGTGCCGATGGCCATGCGGTTTCACCGGCGTACCGTTCGACGACAGGGGGCTCAGGGACTCCCCAAACCTCCTGCCCATGTGTGCCCTGCCGGGTACGTTGCAAGTCGCCGTACCCCTCACGGCGCCAGCCGATCTCGGAGACGTCGGTGAACTCGACTGCGACTTCGCCCCACTGGTCGTTGCCGTCGTCCGGAATCTGCAGGGCGGGCAGAGGGAAAAAGTGTTGGCCTGGGTGGATGAGGGGTACTTGGCTGATCGCCTCGCCCCGCACAGAAATCCGCACGTCCTTGACGGGCTGATTGGAACCATTCTGAATCATGACCTGAGGGACGGCATAGCTTTCGTTCAGTGACGACGGCGATAGCACAACATGCCCACCGACCATGGATGCCTGATACCGGTCCCTCTCCAGGCGGGTACGCTCTTCCCTCTCCTGCCGGGCGCGCTCTGCCTGTTCTTGTCGCTCCTGCTCCTGTTCCCGATCGCGTTCACCCCTCAGCAGCTCCTCGGCACGAAGCGCGCTCTCCTGTGCCTCCTGTCGGACCTTCTGCCGGTGACCTGCGTATGTCAGCAGCAAACCCGCGGTACCGATCAGCAAGCTGAACACACCAAAAATGTTTTGCACCATGCCCGGACTCTGATCGACCGACCTTGCCATGTCAGCACGCAACCCCGACCGCGCGGTCGGCCGCTCACAGAAGTCACCCTGCCGCGTGAGGCAATGCTTCATCCTCACGGCTGCCCGATGCCGAATTAGCATCGGGCGTTCGTACCGCTCCCCTCCAGCTACTCAACTTGATTGGGTGATGTCGGGTGGCGTGGGCCATCGGTCACCTGCGCCGGTGACCGTCAACCCACATGGGTTGGCCCTCGGTGTGCATACTGTGACCGGCAGAGGACCGTCGTCCGACCGAACGAGATGGGTGGGGCGGATAGGCCACGGGCCGGGCCGGACGATCATGGAGACCAGTGGTGGATGCCGAGGAATGCTGGCGCCGCTACGGGCTCCGCCCTGTCGACGCGGCCCTCGACGAGATCCGTGCACTCCTCCGGGAGCACACGGCGCGTGAGCGACGCTCCCAGGGCGAGGGCGACACCGAGCTGATGAGGCTCTGCTGCTTCTATCTGTTCAACAGCGGCGACGTCGACGACGTGCTCATGATCTGGAGTGCGAAGCAAGCCAGCTTCGACGCAGCGTGCTCGATCGACATCGAATTCCTGCTTGGGCACGGGCTCGACGCGACGAAGGCCCACCTCTCGGTCAACCGTGCACCTGCTGCGGCAGCGGCTCTGGATCGACTGCGCGAGCTGGAGGCAGACGGTGAATTCGAGGGCTTCTCAGTGGAGGAGCGCTCCGCCTCCTACGACCGGTACTACGGCGACTGACGAATCTGCCGCGCCGGTCAGTCGTCCGTGATGAGGCCGGTGCCCGCAAGGCAGCCGTCGACGGAATCCGGGCGGTACTGGATCTGCTTGAGCCTGTGCTTCACGTCCCTGGTGATCTGGCCCAGGTCTGCTGCGGCGAAGTTGCCGATGTCGCGTTTGACCAGCGACCAGATGCCCTCCTGCGGATTCAGGTCCGGCGC
>NZ_JBHWFG010000089.1:0-2641 GCF_042733745.1 Streptomyces sp. NPDC059696 | reverse complement strand
ATGCCGATAATCCTGCGCGTACAACCGCACGAACAGCTTCGCGTTCCCCCGATCCGTCAACGAATCAGGTAACAAACCCACCCCCAACACCCGCTCCTGGAGCACAGACGCCCCCACCTGGCCCGGAAGACCTCCGACAGACTGTGGAGGTCCGGAAGAAGCGGACCGGGCGATGATCTGAGCTGCCACGGCATGAGCGTCGAAGCCGGACGGCGATCCCCCTCCGGGGGTCATCCCTCTCTCCCCGGGTACAGCGGCCGGCGCGCACCGGCGGACATCCCGCTGCGGATGATCCCGGCCGCCCTCCTGCCCTGCTCCGGGCGGGCCCCGGCCGCGGCGTCCTGAAGGATCTGCTCCGCCTGCTCACGGGTGAGGAACCCGGCGGTGACGAGTCCGCCCGCGGTGTACGAGGCCCGGTTGAGCTTCTCCGAGAAACCGGCGCCCTCGGCATGCGCCGCGCAGGCGGTCACCTCGGCCAGCACCGAGCCGAGCACGCTGAAGGCCCCCTGCCTGCCGCCGCCCGCCTCGACGACCGCCTGGAGCGCTCTGGGCGGCACGGGGCGGGGCCCGGGCGGCCGGTCCCGGGGCAGGTGGCCCGTACGCTCAAGCTCCTCGGCCAGCCAGGCCGGCAGCACCGCAGGCCTGGTGCACGAGCCCAAAACCCTGTAGGCCCCCGCCCGGGTCCGCGTCCCCGGCGCGATGATGTACCCGCCATGGGCGCGCACATCCACCTGCCAGGCCAGCGCACGCCCGCCACCCGACCCCGAAGAACTCTGCCACGGACGGGCGTCCGGTGCCCGGTACCAGACGTGGAGGCCGCCTGACGGGGTCCGCACCCGCAGGGTGCCCTCGTCGGCGGCCGGGTCGGGAGCGCCCCGCAGGGCCGCCAGAACAGCCAGCGTGTGGTAGCCGTTCGCGAGGCCCGTCAGGTCCACCTGCCCCGGGATGGGGATGCCCGGCAGCAGACGGTCGCGCTCGGGAAGCTCCTGCCCGTGGGCGTCGATGTCGATGACCACCAGCCCCGCTGGACCGCACGAGACCCCCACCCCTGACTCCGGGGCGCTCCCCCACCACCGCACGATTCTCTCGACGTCACGGGTGGCGGCCCGGAAACCGTGGCACCAACGCCCTTCTGCCGGGCATGGACAGCCCGAGTAGGCGTGACCGGGAGCCCGGCAGGCCTCGCAGTTGCCCGCCGGAGTCTTGCGGCCGGCCGCCAACGGATGAACCGGCCAACCCTGCTCCGCACACCACCGGGCAACGTCCACAGACCGCGGCCCAGCCGGGAGGACGGATCCCGGGCGTGCGGTGGAGAATCCCAGAACGCGCAGCTCAGGAGCCATACACCGTTCCCCCGTAGCGACTGAAGCGACCCAACGACCAACACAGATTAGCGAAAACATCCGGCCTGTGCGGAGCTTCCTCTTCCCGAATCTTGCACCGTATCGAGGCCGAAGAAGCCTCTACTCGCTCGTACGAATTCCACAGCGACCGAACCTCGTGAGTCGCTGTACCTCTGAATCGACATAGCGGCAGTTCGGAGGGGTTGCCGATGCCCGACAGCGACTGAAGCGACTCGACCCACCTGTATATGACGCACACCTGCACACGCGAAATGGCTTCATATACCCGAACTTTGAGTCGCTTGAGTCGCTACGGACGTCGGAAGGCCCGTTTGCCCTGGTAGCACGCACACGCGGGCGAGCGACCGAGCGACTCTCCGGTCGCTGCGGCGACCGAACCACCGCAGCGACGGTTCCTCCGCCGTCGCTGCGAAGATAACCGTTACTTCCGGAACTATTCGATCCACTTTTCGATCCGCTTGGTACGGGCCCACGCGGAAGGGTTCTGTCGGACGGCGACACGGCATGTCGCCACCGCCCCGCCCCCCGGACCGTGCAGCGTAAGACCGCGCCCCCCCGGGGGGGCGGGCACCGCGAGCCCCCCAGCAGGCCCACCGACCCCATTCCCCGGCAGCCCGTCTCCTGACGACCGGCGAAAGAAGCCTCCTCCCCCGCTGGGCGGGAAGGCGACCAAGTGGAACCCGGAAGAGACCTTTCGAGGAGAACGACATGTCCGAAGCCAACACGCCGAGCGCTGAACTGAAGTCTCTCGACCGCCTGGTCGGCACCTGGGCCGTCACCGGCGGAGCCGAAGGCACCGTCCGGTACGAGTGGATGCCCGGCGGATTCTTCCTGATCCAGCACGTGGACCTCACCCAGGACGGCGAACAGGTCTCCGGCATGGAGATGATCGGCCACCTCCGCCCGTTCGGCGAGCAGCCCGGCGACGACGTGGTGTCGCGGTACTACGACTCCCAGGGCAACACCTTCGACTACGTCTACGAGCTGGTCGACGACAAGCTCACCATCTGGGCGGGCGAGAAGGGCAGCCCCGCCTACTTCGAAGGCAAGTTCAACGCCGACGGCATTCAGATGACCGGCGACTGGGTCTACCCCGGTGGGGGCGGCTACGCGTCCACCATGACCCGCATCTGAACCACAGCCCCGCGACAGAAAATCGGTTAGCGGTCGGCCTCCGGTACGCCGGAAGCCGACCGCTGGAATTGAACCACCGCAGAAGGCCCGCAGCGAGCTCCGGCGCCAACCGGAGCCAGGCACTTATAAACAAATGACGCTGC
>NZ_JBHWFG010000088.1:0-2719 GCF_042733745.1 Streptomyces sp. NPDC059696 | reverse complement strand
TGACCCGGCCGCTGGAGGTGGGGAGGGAGTTCCACTTCCTGGCCAGGCCATGCGAGCAGGCCCCGGAGTTCACGCTTCCCGCGGCCGCTCGCGGTCCGCTCGTCCAGGAGTCCGAGGCCCCGGAGGCCGCGGAGGCCGGCGGTTCGGCGGGGGAGTCGGCGCTCGACGTGCTGCGCGCGCTGGTGGCCGAACGGGCTGAGCTGCCGACCGAGTTGGTCGACGAGAACAGCAGTCTCCTCGACGATCTGCACATGAGCTCGATCACGGTCGGTCAGATCGTCAACCAGACGGCTGTCCGGCTCGGCCTCTCCCCTTCCAGTATCCCGACCAACTTCGCCACGGCGACCGTGGCGGAGCTGGCTTCTGCTCTCACCACCCTGGTCGAGACCGGGGCGGACACGACGGCGGCGCCTGTCGTGACGGGTGCCGCGGCCTGGGCACGGCCCTTCTCCGTCGACCTCGACGAACTGCCCCTCCCCGCGGCCGTGGCGGACGAGAAGGGCGGCACGTGGGAGTTGTTCACCTCCGCCGACCACCCCTTCGCCCACGATGTCCGGCACGCTCTCCAGAACGCCGCGGTGGGCTCCGGGGTCCTGGTGTGCCTGCCGCCGGAATGCTCCGCGGACCAGCTCGAACTCGCGCTGGACGGGGCGAGGTCGGCCCTGGCGGGCAGCCGGGAGGGCCGCTTCGTCCTGGTGCAGCACGACCGGGGCGCGGCGGGTCTGGCCAAGACCCTGCACCTGGAGGCCCCCCACCTTCGGACCACCGTCGTCCACACCCCGGTGGCCGACGGGGCCGCGGACCGGGTGGCCGCCGAGGTCGCGGCGACCACGCACTTCAGCGAGGTGCACCTCGCCGAGGACGGCGCCCGGCGGGTGCCCGTGCTGCGGGCCCTGCCCTTCGCCCCGGACCGTACCGACCAGGTGCTGGGTCCGGACGACGTCCTGCTCGTCACAGGCGGCGGCAAGGGCATCACCGCCGAGTGCGCGCTGGCCGTCGCCGAGCGGACCGGGGCGGCGCTGGCGGTGCTGGGCCGCTCGGACCCCGGCAGCGACCAGGACCTCGCCGCGAACCTCGGGCGGATGCAGGAGAGCGGTGTCCGCGTCGCCTACGCGGCCGCCGACGTCACCGATCCGGTGCGCGTCGCCGAGGCGGTCGCCGAACTGACCGGGGCCCTCGGCCCCGTGACCGCCCTCCTCCACGGGGCGGGGCGCAACGAGCCGACGGCGCTCGGCGGGCTCGACATGGCCGCCGTCCGCAGCACGCTCGCCCCGAAGGTCGACGGGCTGCGCCATGTGCTGGACGTAGTCGGCGAGGAGAACCTCAAGCTCCTGGTCACCTTCGGCAGCATCATCGGCCGGGCGGGACTGCGGGGGGAGGCCCATTACGCCACCGCCAACGAGTGGCTGGCCGGGCTCACCGAGGACGTGGCCCGCCGGAACCCGGGCTGCCGGGCGCTGTGCATGGAGTGGTCCGTCTGGTCCGGCGTCGGCATGGGCGAGAAGCTATCGGTCGTCGAGTCCCTCACCCGTGAGGGCATCGTGCCGGTCTCGCCCGACCAGGGCATCGAGATCCTGCTGCGACTGATCTCCGACCCCGACGCCCCCGTGGTGACGGTGATCAGCGGCCGGACGGAAGGCATCGGAACCGTCCGGCGCGAGCAGCCCCCGCTGCCGTTGCTGCGCTTCACCGGGGAACCGCTGGTGCGCTACCACGGTGTGGAGCTCGTCACCGAGGCCGAGCTGAACGCCGGCACGGACCTCTACCTCTCCGACCACCTGCTGGACGGCAATCTGCTGCTGCCCGCGGTGATCGGCATGGAGGCCATGGTCCAGGTCGGCTCCGCCGTCACCGGCCGCCAGGACGTGCCGGTCATCGAAAACGCGCGGTTCCTGCGCCCGATCGTGGTGCCGCCCGGCGGCACGACCCGCATCCGGATCGCGGCCACCGTCACCGGCTCCGACCGTGTGGACGTGGCCGTCCACGCGCAGGACACCGGTTTCGCGGCGGAGCACTTCCGGGCGCGGCTGGTCTACGGGGGCGCGGCGATCCCGGAGGGCGCCCCCGACCAGGTGGGCCCGAAGGTGCCGGACGCCCCGCTGGATCCCGCGACCGACCTGTACGGCGGGGTGCTCTTCCAGGGCGAGCGCTTCCAACGGCTGCGGCGCTTCCACCGGGCCGCCGCACGGCACGTCGACGCCGACGTGGCGCTCGACGCGCCGTCCGGCTGGTTAGCCGGCTTCCTGCCGGGCACGCTGCTGCTCGCGGACCCGGGGATGCGTGACGCCCTGATGCACGGGAACCAGGTGTGCGTCCCCGACGCGACCCTGCTGCCGTCCGGCATCGAGCGGCTGTATCCGATGGCGGGCGGCGAGGATCTTCCGGAGCTGGTCCGCTACTGCGCGACCGAGCGCCACCGGGACGGCGACACCTATGTGTACGACATCGCCGTGCGGACTCCCGACGGCGCCGTCGTCGAGCGGTGGGAGGGGCTCACCCTGCACGCCGTGCGCAAGTCGGACGGCTCCGGGCCGTGGGTCGCGCCGCTGCTCGGCTCCTATCTGGAACGGACCCTGGAGGAAGTGCTCGGCGCCCATATCGACGTCGCCGTGGAGCCGGTCCCGGCGGGCTCCGGGGGGTCGGTGGCCGATCGCCGCAAGGCGACCGCACGGGTCGTCCAGCGGGCGCTGGGCGAGAGCGTGAAGGTGCGCTACCGGCC
>NZ_JBHWFG010000087.1:0-2734 GCF_042733745.1 Streptomyces sp. NPDC059696 | reverse complement strand
TAAAACCATAACACTAAGCCACCTCGCAGTTTAATACATACAACGACAGGGAGTTACGGTGACCACGAACACCATCGAGGACGCGGTCCGCCGGGTCGTCGAGTACATGCACGTCAACCTCGGTCAGAACCTCACGATCGACGACATGGCGCGCACGGCGATGTTCAGCAAGTTCCATTTCACCCGCATCTTCCGTGAAGTCACCGGTACCTCTCCCGGGCGTTTCCTGTCCGCCTTACGGATTCAGGAGGCCAAGCGACTTCTGGTGCATACTGCACTCAGTGTGGCCGATATCAGCAGCCAGGTCGGCTACAGCAGCGTCGGTACCTTCAGCTCGCGGTTCAAGGCCTGTGTGGGCCTTTCCACGAGCGCCTATCGCGACTTCGGCGGGGTGCAGCCGGGATTCCCCTCCCCCGCGAGCCGTATTACCTCCGTCGCCCACAACCTCTCGTTACGCGGACGCATTCATTCCGCTCCGGGCGAGAGGCCGGAGCGGGTCTTCGTGGGCCTGTTCCCCGGCAGGATGCGCCAGGGCCGGCCGGCGCGCTGGACCACTCTGGAGAGCCCCGGGGCCTTCGAGCTCCGGGACGTCCCCGTGGGCACCTGGCACATCCTGGCCCACTCCTACTCCGTCGGCCACCAGCCCCACCGGCTCGACTCCGAACCGCTGCTCCTCGGGCACAGCGGACCGCTCGTGGTGCACCCCGGCGCGCTGCTCCGTCCGGTGGACATCCTCCTGCGTAAGGTGGACGCCCTCGATCCACCGGTCCTGCTGGCCCACTTCGCCCTCGAGAGCCGGCTCACCTCGCCGCACTCACCGTCATCGGTAGCCCTCCGCGCATCCGCAGGGAGAGCATGGGTTCGGCAACCGCCCGGTGTCCGGCGACAGTACGCAGATCGAGATCGCGGGTGACCAGGGCCGTGACGAACACCGCCTCCATCATCCCGAGGTTGCTGCCGACGCAGAATCGGGGCCCCGCGCCGAACGGGATGTACGCGTACCGGGGCCGGGCGGCCACCTGCCCGGGTTCGAACCGATCCGGGTCGAAGCGCTCGGGATCGTCCCACAGGCCCGGGTGGCGGTGCATGATGTACGGGCAGACCAGCACGTCCGAGCCGGCGGTCACCGTGTAGCCGCCCACCACGTCGCTCCGCTGGGCGACCCTGGGCAGGATCCACACGGGAGGGAACAGCCGCATCGCCTCCTGCACCACCATCGTCGTGTACGGCAGCCGGTGCAGGTCCTCCAGCCGGGGGACGCGGTCGCCGAGGGCGGCGCGGGCCTCGGCGCGGACCCGGTCGCGCGCCTCGGGGTGACGCTCCAGCAGATGCAGGGTCCAGCCGAGCGTACTGGCCGTGGTCTCGTGTCCCGCCAGCAGCAGGGTGACCAGCTCCTCGCGCAGCCTGCGGCGGGTTCCGGCCGGATCGCCCCGCCGCCGGTCGGCCGCGACGATGATCCGGGCCAGCGCGTCGTCGTCCGCCTCCCCGCCGGCCCTCCTGGAGCGCCGGTCGGCCACCAGCAGGTCGGCCACCCGGTACAGCTCCCGGCGGGCGCGCCGGAAGCGCGCCTGCGGAGGCAGCGGCAGCCAGCCGGGCACCATGCCCTGGCTCACCATCTCCAGCATGGCCTGGTCCTGGACCTCCTCGAAGGAATGGGCGAGCGACTCGTGCGCGGTGAGGTCCGAGTCGAGCAGCGTGCGGCCCAGCACGCCCAGGGTGAGGCCGGTGACCTCCTGGAGGACGTCCACGGGCCCGCCCCCCTCGTGACCGCGCAGCAGGGCGACCAGCTTCACCGCCTCCTCCGCGACGGCGGCCGCCTGCTGGTTGATGCGGCCCGGCTTGAACGCCGGCTGCACGGCCCTGCGCTGTTCGCGCCACGTCTCACCGTCACTGGTGAGCAGACCGTCGCCCAGCACCCGGCGGGACTGCACCAGACCGATGCCCTTGTGGTAGTTGTCGCTGTTGTCCGCCAGGACGTGCTTGGCGTAGTCGGGACGGTTGAAGACGTACAGCTTCTTGGGCCCCATGGAGACGCGGACGGCGTCCCCGAGGTCGGCCGCGTCCTGCATCATGCCGAGGCGGTCCACCGCCAGCTTCCTCAGCAGTCCCGGAAGCGCCCTGAGCGGCGGGCCGGGCGGATCGATCCTCATGCCGCCCTTCCTTCGCCCGCATCCGGTGCGAACCGGCGGAAGCGGCCGCCGGAGAACAGCATCCCCTCGCGGACCGGCCAGCGCGTCGCCGTGATCACTTCGCCGAGGAAGATCGTGTGGTCGCCACCGTCGTAGAGCCGGTGCTTCGCGCATTCCAGGTGGGCCACCGCACCCGCGATCAGCGGTGCGCCGGACGCCTCCCCGAGCAGCCAGTCCACCGAGTCGAACTGGTCGGCGCCCGGCGGACGGGAGCGGTCCGCGAAATGCCTGGCGGCCTTCTCCTGCCCGGCTTCCAGAACCGATACGGCGAACGTCGGCAGGGCGGTGAGGCGCTGGTGCATCACGGCGTCCTTGCCGACGCAGATCAGCACCAGCGGCGGTGAGAGCGAGACGGACGTGAACGAGTTGGCCGTCATGCCCCGGGGCTCGCTCCCGCCGACGGTCACCACGGTGACGCCGGTCGGGAAGTCCCCGAACACCCTCCTGAGCTGTACGCGGTCGTTCGGGTCGACTAGCTCCGCGGGCGGAGCGGTGATCGGACTCATTTCTGCCTCCCTGCCGGCGGCCGGGGCCCGGCTCGGTGG
>NZ_JBHWFG010000086.1:0-2766 GCF_042733745.1 Streptomyces sp. NPDC059696 | reverse complement strand
CTAGCCGACATCGGCCGGGACCGGGAACCCGCCGAAGCCGCCGCCCACCAGGCGTACTGACCGGCCGTGGGGAGACGGGCGGGAGCCCCCGGCGCCCGGCCCCGGGGCGCCGGTCAGCTCCCGGTCGCCGCGAACTGTCCGGGCTTGCGCCCCTCGCCCGCCGGCCCCCGGTAGGCCTGGGCGATGTCCAGCCACCGCTCCGCCTCCTGGCCCGACGCGGTCAGGGCCAGGTCGTCGCGGTGGCGGCGGCGGGTGACCAGCAGGCAGAAGTCGTGCGCGGGACCGCTGATCGTGTCGGTGGCGTCCTCGGGGCCGACCGTCCAGACCTCGCCCGAGGGGGCGGTCAGCTCGAAGCGGAACGGCTCGGCCGGCGGGGTCAGACCGTGCGACTCGTAGCCGAAGTCGCGTGTCAGCCAGGCGAAGTCCACGATGTTGCGGAGCCGCTCCGTGGGCGTGCGCCGGACCCCCAGGGCATCGGCGATGTCCTGGCCGTGGGCGAACACCTCCATGATCCCGGCGCAGCCCAGGACGACCGGCGGCAGCGGGTTGACCAGCCACGGGACGATCTGGCCGGCCGGCACCGCGGCGAGTGCCTCGACCGAGGCCCGGCCCATGGCCCGGAAGCGGGTGAGCAGCTCCTGCGGCGGGAAGTCCTTGAACTGCTTCAGGGCCGCGTTCACCGCTCCGTCGAAGTTCCCGGCCGCGGCGGCGGTGACGGCCTTGAACTCCGCCGGCGCGGCCGCCGCGGTCCTGGCCAGGTTGAAGACGAAGGTGAGATGCGCGATCTGGTCGGTGACGGTCCAGCCGGGAGCCGGCGTCGGGGTGGACCAGGCGTCCTCGTCGATCTTCTCGACCAGCTGCGCCAGCTCCTCGATGTCGGTGGCCAGGTGGTTGAGGACGTCGTCGAGCGTGTTCATCTCGTACTCCTTCACAGGGTGTGTTCCAGGACGGGGACGGGGTTGCCCACCGGGTGGGCCGGGTGGCCGTCGGGACGGGGTCGCCGCGGGGCGCCGGCGGTCGACGACAAGGCGGCGCAGGAGCGGGCCGGGCGCAGCGAGCTCCACGTGGTCCGAATGGGAGGCTCTGGGGCGTGTTTCGAAAGGAGCGCCGTCCGCCCGGACGCCGCCGAGCAGGCGGGACTTTCGAAACCCGCCCTAGGCGGCGCGGCCCACGGAGGAGCCGGCCCGGTCGGAATAGGGTGCGAGCGCCTCGGCCAGGGCCTCGGGTATCAGGGTCGGCACGGTCGCCGTGTTGGGGCCGCGCATGCAGGCGATGCGCTGCCGCCCCCGCGCCACCAGGGTCTCGCCGCCGTCGCCGCCCAGCTTGATGTAGTCGAAGGTGAACTCCAGCTGGGTCTGCCGCAGCTCCGAGAGCCTCATGCGGATCGACAGCTCGTCGAAGGCGGTGATCTCGGCGAAGAACTCGCAGTCCACCTTGAGCGTGAAGAGCTTGAGGTCCTCCTGGACCTCGGCGAGCACCGAAGGGGCCCTCTCCTTGAGGAAGAGCTCGCGGCAACGTCCCTGCCAACGAAGGTAGTTGACGTAGTAGACGTTGCCGACGAGGTTCGTCTCCTCGAAGCCGACGGTGTGACGGAGCTCGAAGTAGTCGGGGATCGTCGCGGTCATCGGTCTGTGCCCTTCGTCGTCGGGGCCGGTCATCGCACCGAGTTGCGTGATGCAACCCACTGGCCGCGAGAACCTGCGGGGTCGGTGGCCCGCGCTCCGGGCGGAGAGCGCGGGCGGGGGCGCCGGTCGGCGCGCGGGATCAGCCGCGTGCCGACGGCAACAGCGGGAGGACCTTGTTACGGCCGCTCGCGGAACCGTCGGGGGCCGGTGCGCCGTAGGTGACGGAGACGCCCCGGCTCTGCGCGGCGCGCACGATCCCCGGCATCGCGCGTTCGGCGAGCGCCGCGATGGTCATCGCGGGGTTGACCGTCAGCGCGCCGGGCACCGACGAGCCGTCGGTGACGAAGATGCCCGGGTGGTCGCGGAGTTCGTTGCTGTCGTCCAGGGCGGAGGTGTGCGGGTCGTCGCCCATCCGGCAGGAGGCGAGCGGATGGACGGTGTACGCGCCGACCAGGTCGTTGGTCCACGGCATGACCTTGGGCAGGCCGTCCTTCTCCAGGATCTCCTTGACCTCGGCGTCGGACGCGGCCCAGGCGCCCAGGGTGTTCTTCGTCGGTTCGTAGCGCAGGTTGCCCCGGCCCAGCATCTGCTGGGAGATGCGGTGGGCGTTGCCCGTGGCGGGAGGCGGTCCGAAGACGCCCTCGTTGTCGTCCTCGATCATCGTGAAGATCGTGAGCCAGGAGGTCCACTGCTTCAGGATCTCCTTCTTCTCCTTGCCGAACCAGGAGGGGCCGGTGGCGCCGGGCACCTGGGCGAGGATCGTGCCGAGGCCCGGCGGGAAGTAGAGCTGCTCCAGCGAGTAGCGGGAGTACTCGGGCAGCGAACCGTCCAGCCTGTCCCAGCTGGCCACGGTGGGGCCCTTGCCGATCTGGTTGGCCGCGTAGGCCAGCCCGTCGCCCCGGTCCAGACCGAACAGCTCGGCCGCCTTCGCCTCGTCGATGATGGCGGTGTTGAGCCGCTCGCCGTTGCCGGAGAAGTAGCGGCCGACCGCTCGGGGCATCGTGCCCAGGTGGGCCTCGCTGCGCTGGAGGATCACCGGGGTCGCGCCCGCGCCGGCCGCCATGACCACGATCTTCGCCTCGATGACGCCGCTGCCCGCCTGCAGGCGGTAGTCGTCGTCGTGCACGACGTTGTAGTGCAC
>NZ_JBHWFG010000085.1:0-2910 GCF_042733745.1 Streptomyces sp. NPDC059696 | reverse complement strand
ACCGGGGGCCGAGGAGTCCCGTTCCGAGAGGATCGGAGTGACCTCCGGCGGCCAGCCGATGCCCACCTCCGGATCCAGCGGATTCAAGCCATGTTCGAGCCGGGGGTCGTAGGCCGCCGAGCACAGGTAGGCGATCACCGCCTCGTCGCTCAGCGTGAGGAAACCGAAGCCCAGGCCCGCGGAGACGTACAGCGCCCGCCCCGTGGCCTCGTCGAGTTCGACGGTCCGCCAGTCCCCGAACGTGGGCGACCCCACCCGGATGTCGACGACGGCGCCGAGCACCCTGCCGCGCAGGCAGCTGAAGTACTTGGCCTGGCCGGGTACGCCTCCGGCGAAGTGGATGCCGCGCAGCACCCCCCGGGAGGAGATCGCGCAGTTCGCCTGCCGCAGATCGAAGGGGTGGCCGACGGTGCGGCGGAAGGGCTCGTCCTGGAACCACTCGCGGAACGAGCCCCGTTCGTCGCGGAAGATCTTCTTCTCGTCCGTCCACGCTCCCGAGATCCCGATCGGCTTCATCGCTCGTCCCTTCTCTCGACGACTCGCGGGAGGCGGCCGAAGGGTCCGCCGGGCCCGTCGAAACGCCGCAGTCTAGGCGGGCGGCGCGGCGGACAGGGGCGTGCGGCGCCCGGCCGTCCCAGCTCAGCACACCGGGAGATGCAGGTCGGTGACACGCGACGTGACGATGCAACGGTCCGAGGCCCGGTTGCCCGGACGACGGCCCACAGGAGCCATCGGAGCCATCGGAGCCAACGGAGGCGGACCGCAGATGACCAAGCACGCCCGTGACCGCGCGGTAGTCCTCGGTGCAGGGATGGCGGGGCTGCTCGCCGCGCGCGTCCTGTCCGAGACGTACAAGGAAGTGCTGGTGATCGACCGGGACCGGTTGGGCGGCAAGGAGCAGCGCCGCGGTGTCCCGCACGGCCGCCACGCCCATGCCCTGCTGGCCAAGGGGCAGCAGATCCTCAACGAGCTCTTCCCCGGTCTCGACACCGAACTCACCTCGGCCGGGATCCCCGCCGGGGACATCGCGGGCAACCTGCGGTGGTACTTCAACGGCCGCCGGCTCCAGCCCTCGAACACCGGGTTGATCAGCGTCTCGGCCACGCGGCCCGAGCTGGAGTCCCACGTGCGCGACCGGGTCGCCGCGCTGCCGCAGGTGACGATCATGGACGGGTGCGTCATCCGCGGCCTGACCGCCTCGGCCGACCGCAGCCGCGTCACCGGCGTCGAGGTGGTCGACGAGTCGGGCACGGACACTCCCGCGCACCTGGAGGCCGACCTCGTCGTCGACGTCACGGGGCGCGGCTCGCGAACCCCCGCCTGGCTGGAGGAGTTCGGGTACGAGCGGCCCGCGGAGGACCGCTTCAAGATCGACCTGGCCTACACCACGCGCCACTTCAAGCTCAAGGAAGACCCGTACGGCACGGACCTGTCGATCAACCCGGTGGCGTCGCCGAGCAACCCCCGCGGCGCGTTCTTCCCCCGGCTCGCCGACGGCAGCTCCCAGCTCTCCCTGACCGGAATCCTCGGCGACCACCCGCCCACCGACGACGAGGGCTTCCTGGCCTTCGCCAAGTCGCTGGCCGCGCCGGAGATCTACCGGGCCGTCCGCGACGCCGAGCCCCTCGACGAACCGGTCACCTTCCGCTTACCGGCGAGCGTCCGCCGCCGCTACGAGCGGCTGCGCCGCTTCCCCGGAGGGTTCCTCGTCATGGGCGACGGCGTGTGCAGCTTCAACCCCGTCTACGGCCAGGGCATGACGGTCGCCGCGCTGGAGGCCGTGGCGCTGCGCGACCACCTGCGGGACGCCCCGGTCCCCGACGCGCTGCGTTTCTTCCGGCGCATCTCCACGGTCATCGACGTCCCGTGGGACATCGCCGCCGGAGCGGACCTGAACTTCCCCGGGGTGGAGGGCCCCCGGACCATGAAGGTGAAGATGGCCAACGCCTACATGGCCCGCCTGCACGCGGCGGCGGCCGTCGACGGCGAGGTGACCGGGGCGTTCTTCCGGGTGGCCGGACTGGTGGACCCCCCGCAGGCCCTGATGCGGCCCGGCCTCGCCATGCGGGTCATGCGGAACTCCTCGGCCAAGCAGTCGGGGGCGGCCGTATGACCGCGCGGGCCGTCCGGGCCGGCCGCCGGGGGCTGGAGCCGACATGCGGGTGATGATCACGGTTTTCCCGGCGCGGGCGCACTTCCTGCCCCTGGTGCCCTACGCCTGGGCCCTGCAGAGCGCCGGCCACGAGGTGTGCGTCGTGGCGCCCCCGGGCTATCCCACCGGTGTGGCCGACCCCGACTTCCACGAGGCCGTCACCGCGGCCGGCCTGAAGTCGGTGACCTGCGGGCAGCCTCAGCCGCTGGCGGTCCACGACCGCGACGACCCCGGCTACGCGGCGATGCTGCCGACCGCGGCAGAGTCCGAGAGCTTCGTGCGCGCGCTCGGAATCAGCGACGAGGAGCGCCCCACCTGGGACGTCTTCTACCACTTCACCCTGCTGGCGATCCGCGACTACCACCCGCCCCGGCCGCGGCAGGACGTGGACCAGGTGATCGAGTTCGCCCGGGTCTGGCAGCCCGATCTGGTGCTGTGGGACGCCTGGTTCCCCTCCGGCGCCGTCGCGGCGCGGGTCACCGGCGCGGCGCACGCACGGGTGCTCGTCGCCCCCGACTACACCGGCTGGGTCACCGAGCGGTTCGCCGCCGCGGGGCCCGCGGCGGGGGTCGCCAATCCCCTGGCCGAGACGATGCGGCCGCTGGCGGAGCGGTACGGGGTGGAGGTCGACGACGACCTCCTGCTCGGGCAGTGGACGGTCAATCCGTTCCCGGCGCCGATGAACCCGCCGACCCGGCTTACGAACGTCCCGGTGCGCTACGTGCCCTTTTTCGTTTACAGATTTATGCGATCGTTGG
>NZ_JBHWFG010000084.1:1781-3021 GCF_042733745.1 Streptomyces sp. NPDC059696 | reverse complement strand
TGGCGGCGTGGGGCTGTTCGTGGTTTCAGAACCAACACAGTGGACGCGAGCAACTGAGGACAAGCCCTCGGCCTATTAGTACCGGTCAACTCCACACGTTACCGTGCTTCCATATCCGGCCTATCAACCCAGTCGTCTACTGGGAGCCTTACCCTCTCATGGAGGTGGGAGTCCTCATCTCGAAGCAGGCTTCCCGCTTAGATGCTTTCAGCGGTTATCCCTCCCGAACGTAGCCAACCAGCCATGCCCTTGGCAGAACAACTGGCACACCAGAGGTTCGTCCGTCCCGGTCCTCTCGTACTAGGGACAGCCCTTCTCAAGACTCCTACGCGCACAGCGGATAGGGACCGAACTGTCTCACGACGTTCTAAACCCAGCTCGCGTACCGCTTTAATGGGCGAACAGCCCAACCCTTGGGACCGACTCCAGCCCCAGGATGCGACGAGCCGACATCGAGGTGCCAAACCATCCCGTCGATATGGACTCTTGGGGAAGATCAGCCTGTTATCCCCGGGGTACCTTTTATCCGTTGAGCGACGGCGCTTCCACAAGCCACCGCCGGATCACTAGTCCCGACTTTCGTCCCTGCTCGACCCGTCGGTCTCACAGTCAAGCTCCCTTGTGCACTTACACTCAACACCTGATTGCCAACCAGGCTGAGGGAACCTTTGGGCGCCTCCGTTACTCTTTAGGAGGCAACCGCCCCAGTTAAACTACCCATCAGACACTGTCCCTGATCCGGATCACGGACCCAGGTTAGACATCCAGCACGACCAGACTGGTATTTCAACGACGACTCCCCCTGAACTGGCGTCCAGAGTTCACAGTCTCCCAGCTATCCTACACAAGCCGAACCGAACACCAATATCAAACTGTAGTAAAGGTCCCGGGGTCTTTCCGTCCTGCTGCGCGAAACGAGCATCTTTACTCGTAGTGCAATTTCACCGGGCCTATGGTTGAGACAGTCGAGAAGTCGTTACGCCATTCGTGCAGGTCGGAACTTACCCGACAAGGAATTTCGCTACCTTAGGATGGTTATAGTTACCACCGCCGTTTACTGGCGCTTAAGTTCTCAGCTTCGCCCACCCGAAAGTGAGCTAACCGGTCCCCTTAACGTTCCAGCACCGGGCAGGCGTCAGTCCGTATACATCGCCTTACGGCTTCGCACGGACCTGTGTTTTTAGTAAACAGTCGCTTCTCGCTGGTCTCTGCGGCCACCCCCAGCTCAGGACGTAAAGCC
>NZ_JBHWFG010000084.1:0-1684 GCF_042733745.1 Streptomyces sp. NPDC059696 | reverse complement strand
GTATACATCGCCTTACGGCTTCGCACGGACCTGTGTTTTTAGTAAACAGTCGCTTCTCGCTGGTCTCTGCGGCCACCCCCAGCTCAGGACGTAAAGTCCATCACCAGGTGTGGCCCCCCTTCTCCCGAAGTTACGGGGGCATTTTGCCGAGTTCCTTAACCATAGTTCACCCGAACGCCTCGGTATTCTCTACCTGACCACCTGAGTCGGTTTAGGGTACGGGCCGCCATGAAACTCGCTAGAGGCTTTTCTCGACAGCATAGGATCATCCACTTCACCACAATCGGCTCGGCATCAGGTCTCACCCTTGATGAGTGGCGGATTTGCCTACCACTCGGGCTACACCCTTACCCCGGGACAACCACCGCCCGGGATGGACTACCTTCCTGCGTCACCCCATCACTCACCTACTAACCGCTTGGTTCAGCGGCTCCACCACTCCCCTTTGCCCGAAGGCTCCGGGGCGGCTTCACGGCCTTAGCATCACGATGCTCGATGTTTGACGCTTCACAGCGGGTACCGGAATATCAACCGGTTATCCATCGACTACGCCTGTCGGCCTCGCCTTAGGTCCCGACTTACCCTGGGCAGATCAGCTTGACCCAGGAACCCTTAGTCAATCGGCGCACACGTTTCTCACGTGTGAATCGCTACTCATGCCTGCATTCTCACTCGTCAACCGTCCACAACTACCTTCCGGTGCTGCTTCACCCGGCAGACGACGCTCCCCTACCCATCACAGCCGGCGTTGGCCGTATATGCTGCAATGACACGACTTCGGCGGTACGCTTGAGCCCCGCTACATTGTCGGCGCGGAATCACTAGACCAGTGAGCTATTACGCACTCTTTCAAGGGTGGCTGCTTCTAAGCCAACCTCCTGGTTGTCTCTGCGACTCCACATCCTTTCCCACTTAGCGTACGCTTAGGGGCCTTAGTCGATGCTCTGGGCTGTTTCCCTCTCGACCATGGAGCTTATCCCCCACAGTCTCACTGCCGCGCTCTCACTTACCGGCATTCGGAGTTTGGCTAAGGTCAGTAACCCGGTAGGGCCCATCGCCTATCCAGTGCTCTACCTCCGGCAAGAAACACACGACGCTGCACCTAAATGCATTTCGGGGAGAACCAGCTATCACGGAGTTTGATTGGCCTTTCACCCCTAACCACAGGTCATCCCCCAGGTTTTCAACCCTGGTGGGTTCGGTCCTCCACGAAGTCTTACCTCCGCTTCAACCTGCCCATGGCTAGATCACTCCGCTTCGGGTCTTGAGCGTGCTACTCCACCGCCCTATTCGGACTCGCTTTCGCTACGGCTTCCCCACACGGGTTAACCTCGCAACACACCGCAAACTCGCAGGCTCATTCTTCAAAAGGCACGCAGTCACGAGAACAAGGCAAGCCTTGCTCCGACGCTCCCACGGCTTGTAGGCACACGGTTTCAGGTACTATTTCACTCCCCTCCCGGGGTACTTTTCACCATTCCCTCACGGTACTATCCGCTATCGGTCACCAGGGAATATTTAGGCTTAGCGGGTGGTCCCGCCAGATTCACACGGGATTTCTCGGGCCCCGTGCTACTTGGGTGTCTCTCAAACGAGCCGCTGACGTTTCGACTACGGGGGTCTTACCCTCTACGCCGGACCTTTCGCATGTCCTTCGCCTACATCAACGGTTTCTGACTCGTCC
>NZ_JBHWFG010000083.1:323-3049 GCF_042733745.1 Streptomyces sp. NPDC059696 | reverse complement strand
CAGTGAGACGGAGCAGTACGGTACCAAGTGACCGGAGGTGTGCAGGGCGACGGCTTTTGTCTCCTGCGCGGCGTCGCCGGCGGCGGGCCCGGCCTCGTCCGGCACCTCGACCCGGGCGCTGTACACCACGGTGCTCAGACTGCCCAGACCCGCGATGCCGAGGGCGACGCCGAACTCGCCGCCGGTGGCGGACAGCGACGAGGCGGCGCCGGCCTTCTCCGGAGGCGCGGCCCCCATGATCGCGCCCGTGGTGATCGGCCCCACCGGGGAGGCGCCGAAGTAGATCAGGGTGGTGGCCGTGATGAGGAGGACGGTGTCGTCGCCGTCCACCCGGGTGATCAGGAGCTGCCCGACGGCCGCGATCAGCAGGCCGCCCAGCAGGACCCGGGACGGGGGCATCCGCTGGGCCAGCAGGTTCGACACCTGCACGCCCACCACGAGCACGCAGGCCGGGATCAGGAGCCACAGTCCGGCGGCCAGCGGGGAGTGGCCGGCGATCGTCTGGAGGTACAGGGCGACCATGAGGCCGGTCCCGCCCATGATGACGGCGTTGACCATACTGACCGTCAGTCCGGCCCGCAGGGTGCGGTCGGCGAAGAGGCCCAGGTCCAGCATGGGGTCGGCCAGCCGCCGCTGGCGCTGGACGAACAGCGCGCCGAAGACCACGCCGAGCACCACCGCACCGGCGGCGAGCGGATCCCACCCGCTCCGGGCGAGCTCCTTCAGCCCGTAGATCACCGGCAGCACGGTCGCGAGGGAGAGCACCGCGCTCAGCAGGTCCAGCCGCCCGGCGTCCGGGTCGCGGGACTCGGTCAGCAGCACCGGTCCGGTGACCACCACCAGCAGCATCACCGGCACGGCGATGAGGAACACCGATCCCCACCAGAACGCGGCGAGGACCAGACCGCCCACCGCGGGCCCGAGGGCGACCCCGGCCATCATCGCGCTCGCCCACATGGCGATGGCGGTGCCCCGCTCCTTGGGGTCCTGGAACATGTTGCTGATGAGCGCGAGCGTGGAGGGCATCACCGTGGCCCCGGCGACGCCGAGCACGGCGCGGCTGACGACGAGCATCTCCGCGCTGTCGGAGAACGCGGCGACGGCGGACACGACCGCGAACACGGCCGCGCCGCCGAGCAGCAGTCTGCGGCGGCCGATCCGGTCGCCGAGAGTGCCCATCGTCACCAGGAATCCGGCGATCGCGAATCCGTAGATGTCGGTGATCCACAGCTGTTGCGTACTGCTCGCGCCGAGGTCCTCGCTCAGTTGCGGCAGGGCCAGCATCAGGACGTTGATGTCCAGCATCAACAGCATGGTGGGCAGGGAGAGGACGGCGAGAGCGATCCACTCCCGCCGTCCGGCGCGGGGCGTCGGCTCCTTGACGGCTGTCACGGAGGTGGCTCCTTTCCTGGGGGGTGCTGAGCAGTGCGTGCCGTCAGCCGACGGCGTCCAGGAGGCCGGCCGCGGCCTTCAGCGGCTGCCACCACGGGCGGTTCTCGTGATACCACTTCACCGTCGCGGCCAAGCCGTCCTCGAAGGCGACCAGGGGCTCGTAGCCCAGTTCCTGGTGGATCTTGGTGATGTCGAGCGAGTAGCGGCGGTCGTGCCCCTGCCGGTCGGCCACCCGGTCCACGCAGGACCAGTCGGCGCCGCACGCGGTGAGCAGCAGGTCGGTGAGCTCCTCGTTGGAGAGTTCGGTGCCGCCCCCGATGTGGTAGACCTCCCCGGCCCGGCCGGAGTTCATGACCATCTGGATCGCCCGGCAGTGGTCGGACACGTGCAGCCAGTCCCGGCGGTGGGCGCCGTCCCCGTACAGGGGCACCCGCATGCCGTCGAGGATGTTGGTGACGAAGAGCGGGATCACCTTCTCGGGGTACTGGTAGGGCCCGTAGTTGTTGGTGCACCGGGTGACGACGACGTCCAGGCCCCGGGTGCGGTGCCAGGCCAGCGCCATCAGGTCCGAGCCGGCCTTCGACGCCGCGTAGGGGACGTTGGGGGCGAGCGGGGTGTCCTCGGTCCACGAGCCGGAGGCGATCGAACCGTAGACCTCGTCGGTGGACACGTGGACGAACCGGCCGACGCCGTGCCGCAGAGCCGCCTCCAGCAGCGTCTGGGTGCCGAGCACGTTGGTCGTGACGAACCGGGTGGCGGTGTCGATCGAACGGTCCACGTGCGACTCGGCCGCGAAGTGGACGACGACGTCGTGGCCCGCCACCACCTCGTCGACCACGCGCGGGTCGACGGTGTCGCCCTGGACGAAGCTGTAGCGCGGATGGGCCGCGACGGAGATGAGGTTGGCCGGGTTGCCGGAGTACGTCAGCTTGTCCAGGACCGTCACATGGGCGTCCTCGGTACCCGGCAACTCGCCGCGCAGCGTGGCCCGTACGAACTGCGAGCCGATGAAACCGGCTCCGCCCGTCACCAGCATCCTCATCGGGTCGCCTCCTCGTCATGGCGATGACGCTTCGTCAGTTCTACCAGGAGGGGCACGAGTTCGACCGGGCTGGGGGCCGAGTTCCGGTCTTCCCGGATCCTCTGCGCGCCTTCGCGGAAGGAGGGTTCGGTGAGCACCCTGCGTAGTGCCTCACGGATCTGTCCGGCGGACTGCTTCTGGTGGTCGATGCGCACTCCCGCCCCGTAGTCGGTGACGACGCGGGAGGTGAGCGTCGCGGTGAGCTGCTTCTGGCAGGTGAAGTCCCACGCGATACCGCCCGGGGTGTCCTCGC
>NZ_JBHWFG010000083.1:0-313 GCF_042733745.1 Streptomyces sp. NPDC059696 | reverse complement strand
CCGCAGCGCCCGCGCGGTACTGCTCGGCACGGACACCACGCCGAACAGCAGCAGGGGCTCGTCGGTGTCGCAGACCACCTGGGGCAGCCCGGCGGCGCTCGCCGCGGCGAAGGTGCCCGTCGATCCGTGGTGGATGACGGCCGAGCAGGTCGGCAGCAGCTGGTCGAGCGGTACGTAGTCGAGGGTGTGGACGTTGTCCGGCAGGGGCCCGCTCTCCGCCAGTTGGTTGTCGTTGAGCGTGGCGATCACCTCGATGTCCAGCTCCGCGACCGCTTCCAGCAGCTTGGCGGTGCGCCCCCAGTCCCCCTTGAGG
>NZ_JBHWFG010000082.1:0-3129 GCF_042733745.1 Streptomyces sp. NPDC059696 | reverse complement strand
CGAGTGCTCTGCTCCTAGTCCGGGCGGGCTCGGCCGTGCGGACGACCGCCGCGATGAAGGTCGGCAGATCCGGGTCGTCGAAGAGGACGCCGATGTCGACCCAGAGGTCCAGCTCCTCCTGGATGCGCGTGGCGATGCGCACGGCGGAGACCGACTGCCCGCCGAGCTCGATGAACGTCGCGCCTTCCTCACCGGACGTGCCGAGAACACCCGTCCAGATCCGGGTCACCTTCTCCTCCAGCGAGGATCCGGCCGTTGTGTCGGAAACGGTGGACACTGGCTTTCCTTTCTTCGGGCGGGTTCGCCGCTGCCGGAGCTGGGTCAGGAGGTGAAGGGGGCGTCCGGCCGGGCCACCGACTTCTCCAGCAGGTCGAGGTAGTCGGCCAGGAAGGCCGCCATCGTCTCGTCCTTGAAGCGGTTGGTGTTGTACCCGAGGCTGCCGGCCATGGAGCCCGAGGGGTCGATGTGGATCGACCAGAGCACCCCGTCGGGGATGTCGGAGCCCTCCGACTGCGAGAGCTGCCGCTCCCAGATCTTCGAGTACGTCAGGTCCCCGGCCTGCTCGGGCCCGTCGGACGCGGGCGCGTGCACCGCCTGGAAGACCGAGATCTGGTGGTCGTCGGAGGCCGCCGACGCCATCAGCTCCGTCACCTCGGGGACCAGCCGGGTGAAGGGCAGCTCGTGGTTGACCGACTCTCCGCAGGTGGTGCGGGTGCGCAGCACGACGTCGCGGAAGGAGGAGCACCCGGAGAGGTCGGTGCGCAGCGGCAGGAAGTTGATGAAGGACCCCACGGTGTCCTCGAACCGGGAGTTGTTGCGGCCCCCGGAGAAGGTCGGCACGGTGATGTCCAGCTCACCCGTCCTGCGGTGCAGCAGCACCTGGTAGGCGGCGAACATGGTCATGAACGGGGAGCACTTGGCCGCCCGCGAGAACTCCACGACGGAGTCGGCCAGCTCCCCGCGCACGGCGAACCGCTGCCACGCGGTGCCCTTGGGCAGCCCCGCCGAGCGCGGAATGTCCGACTCGAGCCCGATGATCCGCGCCCCCTGGAGGCGCTTGCGCCAGAACTCCTTCGAAACCGCGACCCGCGGCGCCTCCGCCGCCTCGCGCTCCCAACGGGCGAACTCCGCGTGCTGGGTCGGCTCGGGCAGCGCGGGAACCGGGTTCCCGCGCCTGGCGGCGTACAGGTGGAGCAGGTCGCGGGCGATGACGTGCATGGCCCAGGCGTCCGCCGCGGTGTGGTGGGCTATGAGGACCAGCACCGAGTCCTTCTGGTCGAAGCGCCCGAGGACGGCGCGCAGCAGGGGCAGTTCCCGCACGCTCAGACCGGTCGACTCGACCTCGTTGAGCAGTTCCTCACCGCGCCGCACCCGCTCCGACTCGTCGACGCCGCCGAGGTCGCGCACCTCCAGCGAGGCGGGCCCCGCGGGCAGGACCTCCGGACGGTGCGTGCCGCCCTCGCGGACCAGCGAGGTGCGCAGGGCCTCGTGGCGCACGACGACGTCGCCCAGCGCCTCGCGCAGCGTCTCCTCGTCGATCCCGCCGGTCAGCCGCCAGGCTCCGACGATGTGGTACATGGGGCCGAACGGGCCCACGTCGGCGCCGTCGTTCCCGCTGTCGAACATGCACAGGAACTCCTGGTGGAAGGAGAGCGGCGGCGCCGTACCGTCCTGGGACCGGTCGGTGGTGTCGGACGTCGTCATGGTGTCAACCTCTCATCGGGAACGTCGCCGGCGCTCGGTGCCGGACGGGGTGACGGAACAGCGGACGGTCACCCGACGGGGCGGGCGACGGCGGGTTCGGGCACCGGGTCGCCGCCCGGGGCCGGCTGGGCACGGAAGAGCCGTCGCTCCCACAGGGTGGCCGGCCAGACGAGCAGGACCGCGGCCATTACGGCGGCGATGAACCAGCCCGAGGCGCCCCGGTCGTCGGAGTAGGCGGCCAGCAGCGGCCCCGCTCCGCCGAGGAGCGCGGTGGTCGAGGCGTGCGGCAGGCCGATGCCCAGGCCGCGTATCTGCGGAGGGAAGATCCTGGAGAGCATCTTGGGCAGCACCATGGTGACACAGCCGAGGAAGATCACTCCGGTGCTGTAGGTGAACGCCAGGCTCGCGAAGGAGTCCTGGACGGTGAGGTAGGCGTACGAGCCCACGGCGGCGAAGACGACGCTGGAGACGATCAGGAACCTGCCCGGCTCCACCCGGTCGGCGAGCAGCCCCAGGGGGACCTGCAGCAGGATGACCGAGCCGGTCACGCAGACCACCACCCAGAACATCGTCTGCGATCCGATCAGGCGGTGGCCCATCGCCGGGACCGCGGTCGACCACGTTCCCCCGATGACGCCGAGCCCGGCCACGAACATCACGGCCAGCACCACCTGGCGGCGGTGAGCGCCTATCAGTTGGCGCAGTGAGCCGCGCCGGGCCCGGGGGCGCACCTCGCGGCGGAAGACCTCGGTCTCGGTGAGCCGGCGGCGCAGGACCAGCAGGATCACGCCGAAGACGCCGCCGAGGAGGAACGGCACCCGCCAGCCCCATGCCTCCATCGTCGCGGTCCCCAGCCACACGCCGAGACCGGCGCCGAGCAGCGAGGCGACGAAGGGGCCCGCCATGGTCGTCACGGAGAAGAGGCTGCTGTAGAGGCACCGGCGGTTCTTCGGCGCGATCTCCATCAGGTAGGTGGCCGCCGCCGTCCACTCCCCGCCCGAGGAGACGCCCTGGGCGAGCCGGGCGAGCAGGAGCAGCAGCGGGGCGATGATCCCGATGTGCTCGTAGGTGGGGACGACGGCGATCAGCGTCGAGCCGCCGGTCATCAGTCCGATCGCCAGCATCAGGGCGGGCCGGCGGCCGCGCCGGTCGGCGAGGCGGCCCAACAGGATTCCGCCGATCGGCCGGAACAGCATGCCCGTGCCGAAGACCGCGAACGCGCCGAGCAGGGAGGTGAACTGGTTGGACGAGGGGAAGAACTGAGCCGCGAAGAGGGGAGCGAAGAGCCCGTAGGCGAGCCAGTCGAACGACTCCACGAAGTTGCCCACCACCGTCGCCACGACGGACCGTCGGTGCGATTCACCTGGCTGCACCGATCCATTTACAGCGGGCATCGAGCCTCCGTGCGTAAACGTGTGCGAAGTC
>NZ_JBHWFG010000081.1:0-3182 GCF_042733745.1 Streptomyces sp. NPDC059696 | reverse complement strand
GCCTAAATACTTCCTAATGACCGATAGCGGACCAGTACCGTGAGGGAAAGGTGAAAAGTACCCCGGGAGGGGAGTGAAACAGTACCTGAAACCGTGTGCTTACAATCCGTCAGAGCAGGCATTGGTTTCTGTGATGGCGTGCCTTTTGAAGAATGAGCCTGCGAGTTAGTGTTACGTCGCGAGGTTAACCCGTGTGGGGTAGCCGTAGCGAAAGCGAGTCTGAACAGGGCGAGTGTAGTGGCGTGATCTAGACCCGAAGCGGAGTGATCTACCCATGGCCAGGTTGAAGCGACGGTAAGACGTCGTGGAGGACCGAACCCACTTCAGTTGAAAATGGAGGGGATGAGCTGTGGGTAGGGGTGAAAGGCCAATCAAACTCCGTGATAGCTGGTTCTCCCCGAAATGCATTTAGGTGCAGCGTTGCGTGTTTCTTGCCGGAGGTAGAGCTACTGGATGGCCGATGGGCCCTACAAGGTTACTGACGTCAGCCAAACTCCGAATGCCGGTAAGTGAGAGCGCAGCAGTGAGACTGTGGGGGATAAGCTTCATAGTCGAGAGGGAAACAGCCCAGACCACCAACTAAGGCCCCTAAGCGTGTGCTAAGTGGGAAAGGATGTGGAGTTGCTTAGACAACCAGGAGGTTGGCTTAGAAGCAGCCATCCTTGAAAGAGTGCGTAATAGCTCACTGGTCAAGTGATTCCGCGCCGACAATGTAGCGGGGCTCAAGTACACCGCCGAAGTTGTGGCATTCACACATATACCTCAGCCGCTCCCTTTGTGGGGTTGGTTCAGGGGTGTGGATGGGTAGGGGAGCGTCGTGTGGGCGGTGAAGTCGCGGTGGAAACCAGCGGTGGAGCCTACACGAGTGAGAATGCAGGCATGAGTAGCGAAAGACGGGTGAGAAACCCGTCCGCCGAATGATCAAGGGTTCCAGGGTCAAGCTAATCTGCCCTGGGTAAGTCGGGACCTAAGGCGAGGCCGACAGGCGTAGTCGATGGACAACGGGTTGATATTCCCGTACCGGCGAAAAACCGCCAATACTGAGCGGGGGATACTAACCACCCCCCACCCAATCGGATCTCCCTTCGGGGAGCCATGGTTGTGGTGGTGGCTGGGACCTGATCCTGGGAGGTAAGCGTATTAACAGGTGTGACGCAGGAAGGTAGCCGGGCCGGGCGATGGTTGTCCTGGTCTAAGGATGTAGGGTCAGGGATAGGCAAATCCGTTCCTGTGTGCTTCGAGCACGTTCCTGAGATCTGATGGGACCCCCGTTTGGGGGGATCCGGTGATCCTATGCTGCCTAGAAAAGCATCGACGCGAGGTTTTAGCTGCCCGTACCCCAAACCGACACAGGTGATCAGGTAGAGAATACCAAGGCGATCGAGAGAATTATGGTTAAGGAACTCGGCAAAATGCCCCCGTAACTTCGGGAGAAGGGGGGCCTGCCCCGTGATGGAGACTTGCTTTCCGGAGCGGGTGTGGGCCGCAGAGACCAGGGGGAAGCGACTGTTTACTAAAAACACAGGTCCGTGCGAAGTCGCAAGACGATGTATACGGACTGACTCCTGCCCGGTGCTGGAAGGTTAAGAGGACCGGTTAGCCCCTTGTGGGCGAAGCTGGGAATTTAAGCCCCAGTAAACGGCGGTGGTAACTATAACCATCCTAAGGTAGCGAAATTCCTTGTCGGGTAAGTTCCGACCTGCACGAATGGAGTAACGACTTCCCCGCTGTCTCAACCATAAACTCGGCGAAATTGCAGTACGAGTAAAGATGCTCGTTACGCGCAGCAGGACGGAAAGACCCCGAGACCTTTACTATAGTTTGGTATTGGTGTTCGGAGTGGCTTGTGTAGGATAGGTGGGAGACGTTGAAGCCCGGACGCCAGTTCGGGTGGAGTCATCGTTGAAATACCACTCTGGTCACTTTGGACATCTAACTTCGGCCCGTGATCCGGGTCAGGGACAGTGCCTGATGGGTAGTTTAACTGGGGCGGTTGCCTCCTAAAAAGTAACGGAGGCGCCCAAAGGTTCCCTCAGCCTGGTTGGCAATCAGGTGTCGAGTGTAAGTGCACAAGGGAGCTTGACTGTGAGAGAGACATCTCGAGCAGGGACGAAAGTCGGGACTAGTGATCCGGCGGTACATTGTGGAATGGCCGTCGCTCAACGGATAAAAGGTACCTCGGGGATAACAGGCTGATCTTGCCCAAGAGTCCATATCGACGGCATGGTTTGGCACCTCGATGTCGGCTCGTCGCATCCTGGGGCTGGAGTAGGTCCCAAGGGTTGGGCTGTTCGCCCATTAAAGCGGTACGCGAGCTGGGTTTAGAACGTCGTGAGACAGTTCGGTCCCTATCCGCTGCGCGCGCAGGAAATTTGAGAAGGGCTGTCCTTAGTACGAGAGGACCGGGACGGACGAACCTCTGGTGTGTCAGTTGTACTGCCAAGTGCATCGCTGATTAGCTACGTTCGGATGGGATAACCGCTGAAAGCATCTAAGCGGGAAGCCTGCTTCAAGATGAGATTTCCATGCACCTTGTGTGTGAGAGGCCCCCAGCCAGACCACTGGGTTGATAGGCCGGATGTGGAAGCGGGGACTAAAGACCCGTGAAGCTGACCGGTACTAATAGGCCAACAACTTACACCACCCAAAAAAACAAAGCACTGCACGCGTCCACTATGTGGTTCCCGAACAACAAACCGTTCCAGGAACCAACACATAACGAATAAACAACACCACACATGTTGTAACCACAAGTCTTCCCACCCCCACGGGGGAACGGGTGAAAAGGTTACGGCGGTCATAGCGTGGGGGAAACGCCCGGTCCCATTCCGAACCCGGAAGCTAAGACCCACAGCGCCGATGGTACTGCACCCGGGAGGGTGTGGGAGAGTAGGACACCGCCGGACACTAATTACAACGGGAGCCCCGACCACGACGGTCGGGGCTCCCGCCATTTAACACCACAAACCACACCCAGCAGTGTGAAAATGGCCACGGGCAGGTTCCAACGGTGCCTGGTCGTTCGGTGGCTGAGTGGCAGTCGCCTAGAATTGCATAAGACATACGAGCCGGTGCAGGTCATGCGCCGGCGGCGTAACAACGAAATAAGGGTTATGAGCGACTACGCACGCGCCACTGGTCGGCTCGCAACAGGAGGAATCCATAATGGCTGAGCACAACGG
>NZ_JBHWFG010000080.1:0-3549 GCF_042733745.1 Streptomyces sp. NPDC059696 | reverse complement strand
ATCCCGGACCAGCGTCGGCCCGACAGTCCCGCGGAGCCGACCGCCGAGCGCACCTGACTCCCCAAGGAGGCCCCCGTGAGCGCACAACTCAAGATCCTCGCGATCAACGGTTCGGAACGTGACGGCAACACCGCCGACGTACTGCGGCATGCGGCACGCGTCGCCGAGAACCGCGGCGTCGACTTCGAGACCGTCGACCTGCGCTCGATCAGGATGGAGCGGTGCGGGCCGTGCGGCGACTGCAACGACAGGCCCGTGGCCTGCACCCTGGCCGACGGGGTGCCCGAGGTCGTGGCGAAGATGGTCGCGGCGGACGGGATCATCTTCGCGGCGCCCGTGCACGGCTTCGGCACCGCCAGCCTCATGCAGACCTTCATCGAGCGCGCCGGCGTCGGATATCTGCGCTTCGACCGGCCGCTGAGCAACAAGGTCGCCGGGATCATCTCGGTCGCCCGGCGCTACAGCGCCGGTGAGGTGTGGGCCCAGCTGACCGTCAACGCCCTGCTCAACCGGATGATCCTGGTGGGCAGCGGTTTCCCGGCGACGGTGCACGCCCTGCACCGGGGCGACGCGCTCAAGGACGAGGAGGGCCTCACCAACGTCTCGCGCCTGGTCGAGAGGATGACGGACATGATGGAGCTGCTCGACGAACACCGTCGGCTCTCCGGCCGTTCGGACGCGCTGGCCTCCGGCGAGGTCAACGAGCGGGTCGGCCTCGCTCTCAACGAACTCCAGGCGCAGCCGTGAGAGACGACCGGCGGCCCGGTCCCGCCCGGACCGGGCCGCTGGGCGCCGAAGCGGACGACGGCTTCTGGTCCGCCTACGGGCAGGTGAGCGACGCGTTCTACCGCGGAGACCTCACCGCCGCCGACCGCGAGCGCTGGGAGAGCGAGCGGCTGACGGCCGTACTGCGCCACGTCACCCGGCGCTCGCCGTTCTACCGCCGCCACCTGGCCGGCGTGGACGTCGAGGCGGTCACCCCCGCGAACCTGGCGGAACTGCCCTTCACCACCAAGGACGACCTGCGGCGGGAGATGCACGACGTCCTGTCGGGTCCGCTGCACGAAGCGCGCATCTACTACGAGACCACCGGAACCACCGGCGCCGCCACCCCGTGCCCGCGCGGCGAGAAGGACATCGCGACCAGCAACATCGCCGTCCGGGAGTCCTGGCGCCGCATGCTGGAGGCCCGGTTCGGGGACCGGATGCCCGTCGTGGGCCTGATGGGGCCGTCGGAACTGTACGCGTTCGGGGATGTGTTCACCGCGGTGGCGGGGGAGCTGGGAGCCTGCCACGTCAAGATCTGGCCCGAGTCCCCCAGGGTGGGGTTCCGCAAGGCGCTGCGGCTGATCGAGGAGCTGGAGGTCGAGGTCGTCGTCTGTGCTCCGGCCCTGTGCCTGAGCCTGGCCAAGGCGGCCCTGCACTACGGCTACGACCTGGCCGACCTGCCGGTGAAGCTCTTCCTCACGCTGGGGGAGATCTGCACCCCTCAGTTCGCCGACAACGTGGCGACCCTGTGGCCGCAGGCCGTCGTGCGGCCCACGCTCTACGGCTCCCAGGAAGCCCTGTGCATCGCCACCGGCGCGGACACCGGAGCGCTCCACCTCGCCCAGCCCAACTACCTGGTCGAACTCGTCGAACCGGACACCGGCGCCGTGGTCGGCGACACCGGTGAGGGCGAACTCGTTCTCACCATGCTGGTGGACGGCATCAAACCGCTGATCCGCTACCGTACCGGGGACCTGGTCCGCATCCTTCCGGCGAGCCCCGGAGACCCGCTGCCGGGCCCGCGGATCCAGGTCATCGGCCGGGTCTCGGACCGCATCCCCCTGGGCGATGTGACCCTCCAGCCCGCCGAGCTGGAAGCCGCGATCCTCGACGGGGTCGGCGGCTGCCTCGGCTACCAGGTCGTCATCGACCGGCAGGACGACGGCAGCGACGCCGTCACCGTGCGCATGGACCTGCTGGCCGGCGCCGACGGGGAACGGCAGGGCATCGGCGAGGCCGTCGCCGCCAGGCTCCGGGAGCGGACCGGGGCGCACGCCGGCATCGTCGTGGACACCGACCTCGACCCGGTGACCCACACCGGCTCCTTCGTCAGTTGGAAGGCCGCGCGCGTCGTCGACAACCGCTCCGGCCCCGACCGGGCGGTACTGACCGCCCGTCAGGTGGCACACCGCTACGCCATCACCACGTGATCCGGAGGACCCAGGATGACCGACCAGTGCATGGTCTCGGCCCCGGTGCGGGTGCGGACACGACGCCTCGATGTGAAGGAGACGGGCTCCCTGCCCGCCTACCGCGCGCTGGCCGAGCACTTCGGCCCCGACGAGGTCTACCTCCTGGAGTCCGCGGCCGGCCCGAGCCGCGACCGCAGGCACCAGTTCGTCGGCTTCGGCGCGCTGCTCTCGCTCTCGGTCACCGACCGGGCGGTGCGCGTCGAGGGCGTACCCGCCCTGCAGGGCCTGCTCCTGGAGCGGGCCGGCGCGCTGCTGGAGGACGGCCCCCAGGGGCTGCGGCTGCGTACCGCGGCCGGGTTGTGGTCGCTGCTGCGGGCCATGCGGGACATGTTCGACGCCGAGGGGTCCGCGTCCGGCTTCCGCTTCGGGTTCCTCGGCTTCTTCGGGTACGACACGGCCCGCTACATCGAGGAGCTGCCCCACCTCATCGAGACCCGGCCGGACCTGCCCGACGTACGCATGGTCCTGCACCAGGGCAGCGTGGTCACCGATCTCGCCACCGGCCGGAGCGAACTGCTGCTCCACGAGTCCCCGTACTGGCCCGCCCTCGCGGCGGAGACCGTCACCGGGCTCCTCGCCGACGCCGAGCGGTCCTGGCCCGACCCGTCCGTCGACGGATTCCCCGCCTCGGCGGTCACCGACGACAGCGCCCCCGAGGTGTTCGCGAACGACGTCGAGCGGTGTTTGAAGCACATCGCCGTCGGCGACATCTACCAGGTGCAGATCGGCCACGAGCTCTCCATCCGCTCGGCGGCCGACCCCGCGGACGTCTACCAGCGCCTGCGCCGGCGGAACGCCTCCCCGTACATGTACCTGGCGGGCATCGACGGGCACCGCCTGATCGGCGCCAGCCCCGAGCTGTTCGTACGCATCGAGGACGGCGAGGTCACGATGCGGCCGATCGCGGGCACGGTGCCGCGGTCCGGCCCGGACGGCGGCACCGCCGCGGGAGTCCGGCTGCGGTCCGATCCCAAGGAGATCGCCGAACACACCATGCTGGTGGACCTCTGCCGCAACGACATCGGACGGATCGCCCGGCCGAACACGCTCGACGTACCCGACCAGTTGGACGTGGAGGGCTACTCCCACGTGATGCACCTGGTCTCCACGGTGGTCGGCCGGGCGCGGGCGGACACCGACGCCTTCGACAGCATCGCCGCCCTGTTCCCCGCCGGCACCATGACGGGCGCACCCAAGATCCGCGCCATGGAGATCATCGAGTCCGTCGAGCGTAGCCGCCGCGGCCTGTACGCGGGGGCGCTCGGCCTCCTCGACGTGGGCGGATACACCAACCTCGCCCTGTGCATCC
>NZ_JBHWFG010000079.1:0-3597 GCF_042733745.1 Streptomyces sp. NPDC059696 | reverse complement strand
GAACTCGCCCCTCAGGCCTGAGCAGGTGGAGCAGCTCCTGGGGAGCTACCGGAGCCTGGGCGCGCTGGAGGGCAGTTGCACGGTCCCGGCCGTGCTCGCCGCGGTCAGGGCGGCCCGCGCGGAACTCCGCATCGCCCTGGACGGCCAGGCCGTGGAGTTCGACTACTACCGGGGGCACGACGACAGCCTCGTGGCCTGAACCCATCCCCCGGCTCGCCGGGTCAGACGAAAGGGAGACCGGTGTCCCACGGTGCAGAGCGCGAAACGAGCCCGGCCGATGAGAGTTCCGGCACCCGGCCGCTGACCGGCGAGGAGTACCTGGAGAGTCTGCGGGACGCGCGGGAGGTGTACCTCGACGGCAACCGCGTCAAGGACGTCACCGCGCATCCCGCGTTCCACAACCCGGCCCGGATGACGGCCCGGCTGTACGACAGCCTTCACGACCCCGACCAGAAGGCGGTCCTGACGGCGCCCACCGATTCCGGAGACGGGTTCACCCACCGCTTCTTCACCGCGCCGCGCAGTGTCGACGACCTGGTCAAGGACCAGGCCGCCATCGCGTCCTGGGCGCGCAAGAGTTACGGCTGGATGGGGCGCAGCCCCGACTACAAGGCGTCGTTCCTCGGCACGCTGGGGGCCAACGCCGACTTCTACGAGCCCTTCGCGGACAACGCCCGGCGCTGGTACCGGGAGTCGCAGGAGAAGGTGCTGTACTGGAACCACGCCTTCCTCCACCCCCCGGTGGACCGGTCGCTGCCGGCCGACGAGGTGGGCGACGTCTTCATCCACGTCGAGCGGGAGACCGACGCGGGTCTGGTGGTGAGCGGGGCCAAGGTCGTCGCGACCGGCTCGGCCCTCACCCACGCGGCGTTCATCTCGCACTGGGGACTTCCCATCAAGGACCGGAAGTTCGCCCTGGTGGCCACCGTGCCGATGGACGCGGACGGACTCAAGGTGATCTGCCGGCCCTCCTACTCCGCGACCGCGGCGATGACGGGCAGCCCGTTCGACAACCCGCTCTCCTCACGGCTCGACGAGAACGACGCCATCCTCGTCCTGGACCAGGTGCTGATCCCGTGGGAGAACGTGTTCGTCTACGGCAACCTGGGCAAGGTGCACCTCCTCGCCGGGCAGTCCGGGATGATCGAGCGGGCCACCTTCCACGGGTGCACGCGGCTCGCCGTGAAGCTGGAGTTCATCGCCGGACTGCTGGCCAAGGCGCTGGACATCACCGGGGCGAAGGACTTCCGCGGCGTGCAGACCCGGCTGGGCGAGGTCCTGGCCTGGCGCAACCTCTTCTGGTCGCTGTCGGACGCGGCGGCCCGCAACCCCGTCCCCTGGAAGAACGGCACGCTCCTGCCCAACCCCCAGGCGGGCATGGCCTACCGCTGGTTCATGCAGATCGGCTATCCGAGGGTGCTGGAGATCGTCCAGCAGGACGTGGCCAGTGGACTGATGTACGTCAACTCCTCCACCGAGGACTTCCGCAACCCCGAGACCGGCCCCTACCTGGAGAAGTACCTCCGAGGCAGTGACGGCGCCGGCGCCGACGAGCGGGTCAAGGTGATGAAGCTGCTGTGGGACGCGGTGGGCTCCGACTTCGGCGGCCGCCACGAACTCTACGAGCGGAACTACTCCGGCAACCACGAGAACACCCGGATCGAACTGCTGCTCTCGCAGACGGCGAGCGGCAAACTGGACTCCTACAAGGACTTCGCCCAGGCCTGCATGGACGAGTACGACCTGGACGGCTGGACCGCTCCCGACCTGGAGTCGTTCCCGGACCTGCGCTCCGCCTCCCGTGACCTGCTCGGAGGACGGTAGCCGCCCCCGCCGACGACGTACCGCGGCCCCCGGACCAGATGCCGGGGGCCCGCTTCACGTACGCCGTCGGGTGAGGAGGGGGACTCAGCCGCGCAGGAACTCGATGAGCTCGGGGGCGAGCTTCTTGGGCGCCATGGCCACGGCGCCGTGGTTGAGCCCGTTCAGCGTGCGGTGGCTCGCGTCGGGGAGCACTCCGGTGAGTTCCTTCGCGGCACGCTGGAAGCCCTCGGGGCTCTTGGAACCGGTCAGCACCAGGGTCGGAGCCGAGGCCGCCGACCACGGCTCGGCGGGGAGCGGCTTGCCCTGCTGGGTGTCGCCCATGACCGCGATGTCGTAGGGCAGCGTGTTGGCCAGACCCTTGAGGTTGGACCAGACACCGGGCATCAGGCGCATCGCGCCGACCATGAACGAGGGCATGCCCTGCGCCTTGACCATGAAGGCCTTGACCGCGTCGCTGCGCCGGTCCTCCGCCAGCAGGGCGTCGATCTGCCCGGCGAAGCCGGCGGGCGGGCCGAAGCCGTCCGGGGCGACGGAGAACGGCGGCTCGTAGACTGCGAGCTTGTTCACTTTCAGGCCGGCGGCGGCGGCTCGCAGGGCGAGCACCGCGCCGGACGAGCTGCCGAACAGGGACGCCGAACCGCCGACCTGGTCGATCAGCGCCGCGATGTCCTCGATCTCGCGCTCGACCGCGTACGCCGAACCGTCGGCGCTGGCGCCGCGGCCCCGCCGGTCGTAGTTGACCACCGTGAAGTGCTCGGCGAGGAGAGCGGCGAGCCTCTTGGCGTCGGAGCGGTCGGCCAGGGCGGAGGCCACCAGGATCACCGCCGGCCCCTCGCCCGACTTGTCGAAGGCGATCGTGGTGCCGTCGGCCGATACCGTCGTCGATTCCACCTTGGCTGCTTTCTCGCGGGTTGAAGACATGCTTTCCCTCAGATCACGTTGTGGGGCGTGCTGCCGACAATAGAGACCGGCGTCCGGCGGGAAAGTAGTCGGTCCTGCCGGAATTGAGGGGTCCGGAGGGCACGCCGGCCGCTGCACGACGGCGTGCCCGGACCTTCCGGACATTGTCGTGTCCTCAGGCGCGGCTCGCATCTTCAGGAATGCTCAGTGCTCCGTGTGGCGGAAAAGGGACGGCGATTTCGTCAGTCGTTGCCGCGCGGGCTGTTCTGGTAGGCGGCCAGACGCCACTGCCCGTCCTGCTCGACGGCCAGCCACGAGGCCCGGACGGCGCCGTCGCCGCTCGCCTCGGTCTCACCCGGGGCCAGGATGCCGCCCTCGGTGATCAGCAGAGCGACCCCGTCGCCGAGCAGACGCGCGTCGATGGGGCTGCCGATGACGCGCGTGCCCTTGTACGGGCCCGCGAACGCGGCCGCCATGTGGGTGCGGATGTTCTCACGGCCCTTCCGGTAGAGGCCCGGGAGGATCATCGTCCCGTCCTCGGCGAAGACGTCGGCGAACCGGTCGGCGTCGTGGTCGGCCCACGCGGCCACGATGCGCCCCGGCAGGGCGGCTACCGCGGCCAGGGCCGCGTTCGGAGCGGAGGTGGTCGAGTCGGTGCTGGTCATATCTCGGTTCCCGTCCGTTGGATGGCGGTTTCGGCACGGCCGTCAGACCTGCCTGGGCCCGACGCTGGCAGTCGGCCCCGCCGCCGGGCATCTCCTGCGTTGCGCCCCACGCCAGTCACTTCACGGCCAGAACAAGTCGCGCATTCTGGAAGAAGCTGAGGCCCGGAACCCGGTGCGACGATCTGCGGTGTCAAGGACTTCGCACACG
>NZ_JBHWFG010000078.1:3358-3963 GCF_042733745.1 Streptomyces sp. NPDC059696 | reverse complement strand
GTCGGCTAGGGCGTTGAGCACCATCGGGGGGTTGTCGGCCAGTCTCCGCAGCAGGGGAAGCCACCAGTTCACCCCGTAGGTCGCGTGGATGCGGCAGGTGCGGCCCGCCACCCGGTGGCGGCGCAGCAGTTCGGGCCGGACACCGTAGAGCATCTCGATGTCCTGGACGTGTTCCAGCAGCCCGCGCTCCTGCGCCGCGGCCAGGACCTCGGCGTCCTGCGTGGCCAGGCTCAGCTCGACGCCCCGGTCCAGGAGGAGCTCCGCGAGATCGAGGTACCGGTCGTCGAGGGCCGGGCCCCGGGCCAGGGCCACATCCGGTGGTTCGGGCGAGGAGCCCATGACCAGCCGGATGGTGCGGCCCGGCCCCGCTACGGCCATGGCGTCGTCCCCGGTGCGGTGCAGGTGCGCCTGAAGGGTGATTCCGAGGTTGTCGTAGCGGGTCGCCAGTGCGTCGTGGACGGCCAGGACGGTGTCGATGTCCTCGGAACCCTCCACGAGCAGCACGACCTCGCTGCCGCGGAGCGCCGCGGCGGCCGCCAGCCGGCCGACGTTGCGCAGGGCGGCCTCCGCCGAGTGGGCGAGGCCGATCCGGGACAGGTCCAGAC
>NZ_JBHWFG010000078.1:0-3348 GCF_042733745.1 Streptomyces sp. NPDC059696 | reverse complement strand
GGTCCAGACCGATCCGGTCCGGGGCCGGTTCGTGGTCGAGCAGCCGCAGATGCTCCTCGACCACGTGCTCCGCACGGACGGCGTCGGTGGCCCCCTGATCGGGGCCGGCGAACTCCGCGCTCACGCGGTAGCCCCGGGAGCGCAGCCGGGCGGCCTGTTCGAGGAAGCCCGCGCGGTCCGAGGCGAGCACGTAGCGGCGGGCGGCGGGGGAGAGCATGTCCCGCAGTGCCGAGGAGGGGGCGGCGAAAGCGGTCCTGCACCGCGCGTCGCCGGCCAGCCGCCGCAGTCCCTCGGCCGCCGCCTCCAACAGGGCACGCTGGGACATCTCGTGGTTCACGGCGGGGCCTCGGCCTTCTTCTCGGTGGAAACCTGCTACGGCCGGAGCCGCTGTACCGGTCAGCGGACGCACACCGGCGCCTCGTTCCGCACGGCGCGGCCCGTCGGCCGTGCGACGTGGGACCGGATCCGCGCCGGAGCATCGCCCCCCGGGCGTCGGTGGGTGTCCGGCACGGACAGGCATGTACCAGTTTTTGGCAATAACTTGCCAAAGTTCTCAACGTTCATTGCTGCAACAACACACCAGCACTGGCAAGCATTTTCGCCGATCAACTCGATGTTCCCCATCATGGCCGCCCGAGGTCGGAGGAGGGCTACTCGGCTTGCATATCAGCACGCCCCTTCACCAAAGGCAAGTAATTGCCAGCGCGTTCGATAATTTCGGCAACAAAGTGACCGATGCAGGAGGTACACATGCGTCAGCAGACGCAGAACCGGGGGCGAACGGCCGCGGCGGTACGGGGGGACCGCACGCGGCGGCGCCTCGCGCCGACGGCGGCGGGCACGGCGGGGCGACGGACCTCGCGGTCCGAAGCGGCCTCAGCCGCCGGCGCCTCCCCCGACCTTCCCGCGTGCCCGCATGAGACATTCCGCCGCGAGCCGCCAGATCTCCGCGGCGAGGTTGATGTTGGAGTTCTCCTGCGCCTGCTCGGCCAGGAGCTGGAGGCCGGCCAGGCCCTCGTCCTCCTCCCCGCTCAGGATGCGCAGCTGATGGCTGAGGACCTCCAGGCGGATCCGGCTCTGATAGGGCAGCCGGAGCTCGGTCCGACCGAGCCTCTCCAGCAGCGCGCGGGCATCGGCGAACCTGCCCTCGTGGAAGGCGAGGCGCGCCCGCAGCGCGGCGAGGGACTGTTCCAGGGCGGGTGTGCGGGCGAAGGGGAGAGCCGCCTCCGCCGCCTCGATGCAGCGCTGCGCGGCGTCGGGTTCGGGGGGAAGCTTCTGGAGGTGGAGTTCGGCCATCGCGATGCGCAGCCGCAGCCAGATCGTCAGGTTCTCCCGGCTGTCGAATCCGTCCAGCGCCTCCTGGAAGAGGACCTGCGCCGCGGCGAACTCGCCCTGCCGCACCTTCAGCGCGCCCGCCGTCCACAACGCCTCGGCCCACAGGGTGTCGGACCGCCCCCTCACCAGAGCGATCAGCTCGTCGGCGTGGCGCCGGGCGTCGGGCATCCGTCCCGCCTCGGCCTCCACCGACACCAGGACCAGCAGGGCCGCGGCCCTGTCCTGACCGGACAGCGCGTGGTCGACCGCGAGCCGGTGGGCGGTGCCGGCCGCCTCCACCGCCGGGACGATCTCGCCCAGCACGCGCAGGGACCGGGCGAACTGGGTCAGGGCCCGCGCGCGCAACTCGGCCAGACCGATCTCCTCACTCAGCGTCACCAGCCGCTCGAGGTAGCCGCGCTCGCCGGCCGAGTCGCCGTGCCGGCGCTTCCACTGCCCCAGCAGCCACAGGGCCTGCCAGCGGAGCATCGGGTCCTGACCGTATGCGGAACGCACCGCCTCGGCGAGCAGCTCACTGGTCTCGTCGGACTCCAGGGAGGTGGCCAGGGAGAGGATCTGGGCGAGCGATGTGGCCCGGGATCCCTCGAACTCCGAGGGACTGATGCCGAGTTGTCCGGCCAGGTGGGCGACGGCGCGGTCCGTGGGCTGCCGTGCACCCGACTCCAGGCGCGAGAGATAGCCCGTGGACATGCCGTCCCCCGCGAGCGCGGCCTGGGACAGGCCCCGCTCGGTCCTCAGCTGCCTCAGACGACGGCCGAAAGATGGCTGCTCCAACACGTGCACGCCCCAACGAATGGATGGAGGACGAAGGTTTCTGGCTCGGCCCGGTCCCCGTGGCCTGCCACGCTGTTCCTTCCAGTTGTGCCAGAGACTATGCCGGTCGCGCGCGGCTTGGCAAACCTGTCGACCTCGAAGACCTACACATCTCGCCCAACTCCTGGGCCTGAATGGCAAGTAGACTTGCCCGCAGCTTGGAAAAATATTGCCACAGAGCATGTGCTCCCGTACCGTGACAGGGAGTCGATGCAGCCGACACATGTCCATGGAGGTGGCGACAATGGCCAGTGACCGCTCTGCCGTCTCCGGCCGGAACCGTTCCGCGGGGTCCGGCGCGTCGAAGGGCCGCGAAGGCGACGAGTACCGGCTCGGCGACGTACGGGAGTTCATGATCGGCGTGTGGAGCGAGCTCCTCGGCCGCTCCGATCTCACCGAGCATTCGGACTTCTTCGCACGCGGCGGGGACACGCTGCTGATCACCCGGCTGGTCCGCAGGATCACCGAGAGGTTCGGCGTCGCGGTGTCGCTGCGCGAACTGTCGCGGCGCAACCTCGGCGACCAGGTGGCGCTGGTGCACGCCTCGCGGCTGCGCTCGGCCCGCCGCGGCTCCCGTCGGCCGACCGTCACCACGCGCGACATCCGCCGGGTGCTGGCGCGGGGCTGGGGTGATCTGCTCGGCTTCCCGAACCCCTCGGAGGGCGCCGACTTCTTCGCGCACGGCGGGGACTCCCTGCTGATCACCCGGCTGGTCCGCAGGATCGACCGTGAGCTGGGCGTCACGCTTCCGGTGCGCGACATGCTGGCCGCCCCGACCCTGGGGGAGCAGACGCTGCTGCTCAGCGACGCGGTCGCGGGATCCCGCCGCTCCGTCTTCACGAGCGGCCGACAGTCCGACTGATACCCAGGCAAGTTGCCAAAGTCTGGCATATCGTTGCCACTGCGAGTCCGATTCACTAGCTTCCTGGCATCACGAGGTCTCACCGTCCCGCGGTCACGCCGCCCTCGCTAGGAGCTCGCATGGGTACCGCACTTCACGTTGCCCGACTGTCCCTCCTCATCGGCACGTTCGGACTCGTCACCCTCCTCGCCACGACCTCCGCCCACGCCGCAACGGCGGGAGAAGACGTGGAATGGCCCTTCGCCAGCATCCGCGCCGACGACGAGGTCGAATGGCCCTGATCCCCCGCCGTCCGCCCCTCGCCCTCCCGGAAGGAAGATCCGTGCCCCATATCGCAC
>NZ_JBHWFG010000077.1:0-4418 GCF_042733745.1 Streptomyces sp. NPDC059696 | reverse complement strand
TCGAACAGTGCCTGCGCGCCGAGCGGGTCGGTCGCCGTCTTGGGGCGGTCGGCCTGGTCGTAGTCCCACTTGGTGGTGTTCTGGCGGGCGTCGGTGAGAGTGGTGAGGTTGCCGTTCTCGTCGTAGCCGAGCGCGGTGGTGTGCCCCAGCGGGTCGGTGATCTCCCTGGGCTGGTTGAGCGCGTCGAACAGCACCGTGGTCTGGGAGCCCGCCTGGTCCAACAAGGCGCTGGTTCGGCCCGCGCTGTCGGTGAACTGCGCGGTAGTGCGGCCCTCAGGGTCCGTGACAGCAGTGAGGTCGCTGTTGCTGTAGGCGTAGGCCGTGACGGCGTCCGAGGCGTCGGTAGCTGTCTTGAGCTGCCCGGCACCGTTGTAAGTAAAGGTGGTCTCTCGGCCTTCCGGATCGGTGATCTTCGCCAGGTTGCCATTGGGCTCGTGAGTGAAACGCGTGGTGTGGCCGAGTGCGTCGGTGATGCTGCTCGGTTGGTCGTACGGGCCGTCGTAGACCACGGTGCCGGTGGAGCGCGCCTCGGTGGTCCCGGAAAGCTCGGTCGCGCCGGTGACACGGCCCTCGGAGTCATACGAGAACTTGGTGCGCCGTCCGTAAGGATCGATCACTGCATCGACGCGATGGTTGGCGCCGCGCTCATAGACCGTCTTGCGTGCCAGGTCGGTGCCATAAGCCTGAGTGTCGGAGGTGCCATAGCCCTGGTCGAACTCCACCCGACGCACGGCGCCGCCCGGCTGGGTCACCTCCGTTGCGGTGATCTCTCCCGTGCCGGTGGTGGTGTAGGCGAAGGCGTACTTCGCACCCTCGGTCAGCGTCTGTTGCTTGACTCTCCCGCTTGTATCGTACGAGTTGCTCATGTAGACGATGCTGCGGGCGTCCTTCGCCGTGGCGATGCGGTTCGAGGTGCCGTCGTAGGTGTAGGAACTCACCTTCCCCGCCGGGTCGGTGACCGTTTCGAGCCGCCCAGCACTGTCGTATGTGTACGACTGCGATGTGCCGGTTTGGTGTCGGTGGGTGGGTGTCAGTGACGGCACGTCAGAACTGGGCGTTTTCGCTGGTGGGGTGTTGAGGAAGGGCGGGAGCACTGCCGTGGGGCGGTGCGTGCGGCGGCCGCGGCTGTCACGGGGCGGTACACCCCACTCCGCTCCGCTGTCTTGAGAACGGCACTCCTGATCCATTTTGGGCTGCGCGGCTGCACCGTGGTGGGTGTTGGTGTCCGCGGGCGGAAGGGTGTGGGGTGGGGGAGCCGGGCGCGCGGGGTGAGGTCACGGTGGGGTTGAGGGTGTCCAGGCCGGTGCTGGTTGCGCGGCTGCTGGAGCTGGATGCGGCCGGGGCGTTGACGACGGCGCATGTGCGTGCGGGCGCCCAGGTCGGCGGGGTGAATGTGCGCACGGTGTGGCGCTGGCTGGATGCGGCGCGGACGGAGGGCCGTGTCGAGCGCAGACCGCGGGCCCGGCTGGAGTTGTCCGACCAGGTGTGGGAGGTGCTGGCGCAGGCGGGCGGGAACGTTGCAGCGCTGCACCGGCATCTGAAGGCGGCCGGGGACGAGGTGCCCTCGCTGGCGTCGTTGCACCGGGTGGTGCGCCGGGACCTTCAGGCCGGAAGGGTCCTGCCGGACCGCGCGGTGGTGCGGCGGGAGCGGGATGAGCAGCAAACGCGGCAGGCACTGGCTGACCTCGCCCTGGCCGGGCCGCAGGAGGGCGGCGCGGCGAAAGTGGCTGCGCGCCGGCTGCCGCGTCTCGTACCAGTGGCGACCAGCGGCTTGCCGGTGGGGGAGAGCGGTGCGCTGGCGGGTGTGGCGTTGCCGGCGGGAGCGAAGCTGGTGCGGACTTCGTCGGTGCGGGCGGTGACCGAGGCGGTCGGGCAGGCGATGGCGACCCAGGGCGCGGTGTGTGTGTTCGGCGACCCGGGCCGAGGCAAGACCGCGGCCGTGCGGATGGCGCTTGGTCAAGTGCCCCCGGGCTGGAAGGTGACGTGGGTGCCGGTACCGGTGCGCCCGTCGGTGGCCGGCATGAGGCGTGCGGTATTCGACGCGCTGGCGCTGCCGGGCCGCTTCCCGCACACGTCGGCGCTGGCCGATGCGGCGGTCGCGAGGGCTCTGGCTGAGGCGCGGGTGCTGGTGGTCGACGAGGCGCAGCGCCTTCCTGCGCCGTGCCTGGAGTACCTGCAGAGCCTGTGGGACCACCCCGGCACCCGGGTCACGCTGGTGTTGTGCGGGGCGGGCAGCGAGCGGGCGCTGGCCCGGCTTCCGCAGCTGGCATCGCGGGTGGTGGCGTGGCAGGAGGTTCCACGCCTGGCCGGAGCGGAAGTGACGAGCGTGGTGACCGGCTTCCATCCGCTGTGGCGCACCGTCCCGGCCCCGGAACTGACGTGGATCGACCAGTCGTGCGCGCACGGCACGTTCCGCACGTGGGCCGCTTTGACCGCGCACCTGCAGAACGCGCTGCTCACCGCCGCTGATGCATCCATCGACCGGGCCTTGCTGAGGCGGCTGTTTAAGCGGGTCGCGCCGCCACTGTGAACGAAAGCGCTCCTGCAAGAGACGGGAGGGCGATCGCATGCTCCCGGCCACCAGCAAGTACACGACGTCCCACCCGCGTGAGGGGAGCTGACATGAAGGACGGCGACGCCATCCGCCCGGACGGCGGACTGCCTGCGGAGTCGAGGACGGCGCTGCGCGGTCCGGCCGTGCGGCGGCTGCTCGCACTGCGGGCAACCAAGAAGCTGACAGTAGTCCATGTGCGGGTGGCTGCGGACGCGCTGGGGGTGTCGGAGCGCACGGTGTGGCGCTGGCTGGCCGCCGCTCAGAGCGATGAGACCGCAGCCGCCTACCCCGGCGCACGCTCCCGGGTCGATGCGAGGTTCACGGTCACGTCCGAGGTCCGTGGGCTGTTGGCGCTGTGGAAGGGGAACGTGCGGGCGGTCCACCGCGAACTGGTGCTGCGTGCTGCCAGGCAGTCTCCGCCTGCCAACGCGCCGTCGCTGACGACGCTGCACCGGGCGATCCGCCGTGATTTGACGCCGGGGGAGCGGGCTGGGCTTGCGGGAGGGGAGCGGGCGGCGCGTAAGCATGATGTGTTCCTGGCCCGGCCGCGCTCCTGGCGCAACCACGTGTGGGAGACCGACCACGTCCAGGCGCCAGTGCTGGTCGACGTCGACGGCAAGGCATGCAGGCCGTGGATCACCTGGTTCACCGACTGCGCGACGAACGCGATCACCGGCCTCGCGGTCACGCCGGGGGACCCGTCGCGGGAGTCGGTGCTGGCCGCGCTGCGCTCCTCGGTCCTGCGTGAGGACCCCTACGGTCCGTTCGGTGGTCTGCCCGAGAAGGTGCGGGTGGACCGTGGCAAGGACTTCCTGTCGAGGACGGTGACCGCGGCGTTCGATCTGTTGGACGTGACGGTGGAGGACCTGCCCGCCTACACCCCCCATCTCAAGGGCACCGTGGAGGGGTTGAACCGTGCGGTGGAGGGCATGTTCCTGGCCGCGCTGCCCGGCTATGCCCGCCAGCCGCGCCCCGGTAAGCGTGCTTCCCGTCCGAAGGACGAAGTGCTGCTCGGCTTCGAGGACTTCACCGCCCGGCTGCTGGATTGGACACTGTGGTGGAACACCGAGCACCGCCCGGCTCCGTTGCGGGGCAAGACTCCGCTTGAGGCGTGGCAGGACGATCCCACCCCGCTGCGGGACGTGCCGGCGACGGATCTGTGGACGTTCACCCTGGAGGACGCCGGCACCCGCACGCTGACCACCCGCGGCATCCGCTTCCGCAGACGCGACTACGTGGGGCCGTGGATGACCGGCCAGGCCGGGATCCAGGTCCGAGTGCGCTTCATGCCCCACCACGACCACCGCATCGAGGTCTACCACGCGGCCACCGGCCGCTACCTGGGTCCTGCGGACCTGGCCGACCAGGCCACCGACGAACAGATCAGCGCCGTACGAAGGGCGCGGTCCGCTCGCGCACGCCGTTTGAAAAAGGACCTGGAGGCCTCGCAGCGCGAGCGCTACGCCGCCGTGAACCAGCCCGAGGCACCTCAGCGGCTCGGCGCGCTGACCGGTGCGCAGGCCGAGGCCGAACTCGCCCGGACTGCTGACTCCGACCTCGCGCAGCTCGCAATGCCGGACCTCATCCCGCCCGCCGCGCCCCCGGCCGACTGGCGCACCCCGCCCTCCCTCGTCACCCGGACCGCGCCCGGCCGGCCTGCTCCCGTCCCACCCGAACCTGCCCCCGGGCGCCCGCCCGGATCGACCGCTCAGACCACTGAAGACGGAGACGCCTCGTGACCGCGGCCACCTACCAGTACGTCGACCTGCTGTCGTGGCTCGTTCAATCTGATCGGTGTTCGGTGTGTTGAGCTGGGCTGATCAGTTGATTGGTTGGGGCTGGCGGTGTGCTCTGTGTTGGCGAG
>NZ_JBHWFG010000076.1:0-5067 GCF_042733745.1 Streptomyces sp. NPDC059696 | reverse complement strand
TGGCGTTGGCGCGCCGCTCGCCCCCGCCCCCCTGTCTCCCGGCCCTCCCGGCCTCCCCCCCCCCCGTGCGGCGGGGGGGCGCTACGCGTGTTACACGGTCCGGCCCCACCGGCATGAAGAACGACGAGGGTGTCAGCGCGGGCCGTACTCCTCGGCCCAGGCCTCCACCGAGTCGGCCGCCCGGTCGAAGGCCTCCGCGCGGCCCACGAAGTCCGCGTTGTGCGTGGTCATGAGCGACACCGGCCCCGCCTCGTCCTGGCCCCGGCGCCCGAGCAGCAGTGCCTGTCCCTGCACCGTCCGGGGCAGGTTCAGCCAGCGCACCGGCTGCTGCACCGTACGCACGGAGACGACCTGCTCCCAGGGCGCCGTACGCGTGGTGAGGAAAGCGACGTGGCGCAGCCCCCGCGCGCTGACCCACACACCCATGCGCAGCAGCCGGAGCGCCGCGGCGATGACGAGCAGCGCGAGACCGAACACCACCGCGGCCGACGCCGGTTGGGCCGTCGCGGCGATGATGACCGCCGCGAACAGCACGAACGAGGCGAGCAGCAGCGCGAGCGCGGCCACCACGACCCGCCACGGCCCGGGCCGGTACGGACGCCGCCAGCGGTCGCGGTCCTCGTAGGGCAACGGAACGTCGTCCGCCGCCTCGAAAACGCGGTCGGCCGTCAGGAAGGGCAGGGGCACGGCTGGTCCTCACTCGATCCATGCGTGGGCTGTGCCCGGTGAGGCTACCGATCTGTGTCCCCGGTCACCACCGGCGGGGGGCCGGATGGAGTCACCGCCGGTGCGGTGCGCTTCTAGCGCCTCTCGGACGCCTGGGACTGCTGGGGCTGATCAGCCGTCTTGTCGGGCGTCAGCGCAGGCGTCCCGATGACCAGGGACCCCACGAGCCCCGCCACGATGGTGAGCCCCAGCAGCCAGCGCCCGGCCATCTGACCGAGCGACGACCGCTCGCGCGGCGGCGGGGTGACATTGCTGCGGAACCTGTCGGCCTCGGCGACGAAGGCAAACGGTACGGGTTCACGCCGACCGAACATCAGGGGTACGTCTCCTTCAAGGGTGGAACGGATCACTGTCGTCTGTAGAGACGAACGAACTCCCTCAGAGGTGCCCTGTTTCACCGACTTCATTGCGGCACGGCACCGATCGCGCCGAATCGGCCGGGCCGTAGAGTGGCGTCGCCACACGACGAGATGGGAAGGCCCTGCCAACCGTGACCGACACCCCCGCCGACGACCTCAAGCCCAGCTACCGCAGCGACGTCACCGTCGAGCTGGTCAAGCACACCGCGTCCGACGCGGACGTCCTCTTCGCCGCCCGGGTCTCGACCCTGGGCGAGCAGTCCCTGGACGAGCTGAAGAAGGACCCCGAGCGTTCCAAGGGCCTGATCAACTACCTGATGCGGGACCGGCACGGCAGCCCCTTCGAGCACAACTCGATGACCTTCCTCATCAGCGCCCCGATCTTCGTCTTCCGCGAGTTCATGCGGCACCGCGTCGGCTGGTCGTACAACGAGGAGAGCGGCCGCTACCGCGAGCTCCAGCCCGTCTTCTACGTCCCCGACGAGTCCCGCAAGCTGGTCCAGGAGGGCCGCCCGGGCAAGTACGTCTTCGTCGAGGGCACCCAGGCCCAGCAGGAGCTGACCGGCCGCGTCATGGAGGACTCGTACCGGCAGGCGTACGAGGCCTACCAGGAGATGCTCGCCGCCGGCGTCGCCCGCGAGGTGGCCCGTGCCGTCCTCCCCGTCGGCCTGTACTCGTCGATGTACGCCACCTGCAACGCCCGCTCGCTGATGCACTTCCTCGGCCTGCGCACCCAGCACGAGCTGGCGAAGGTGCCGTCCTTCCCGCAGCGCGAGATCGAGATGGTCGGCGAGAAGATGGAGGCCGAGTGGGCCCGGCTCATGCCGCTCACCTACGCCGCCTTCAACGCGAACGGACGCGTGGCGCCGTAACGCGCCCCGGTTCCCCGATCCGGTACAGATGTACGGTTCAGCCGCGCGAAGTGTCCGTATTGCGGCATTTAGAGAAGTTCATCTAGCCTGATCAAACGGGTCCGGCACTGCTTGAACCCCCGAGCAGGCAGTGCCGGGCTCCACCTTTGTCACGACTTGTCGCCTGCCCCGTGGGCAGACCCGGTCCTGAGCAACGAGTAGCGTGTAACCCATGGCTCCGACCTCGACTCCGCAGACCCCCTTCGGGCGGGTCCTCACCGCCATGGTCACGCCCTTCACGGCGGACGGCGCACTCGACCTCGACGGCGCGCAGCGGCTCGCCGCCCACCTGGTGGACGCAGGCAACGACGGCCTGGTCATCAACGGCACCACCGGCGAGTCCCCGACCACCAGCGACGCGGAGAAAGCGGATCTCGTCCGGGCGGTCCTGGAGGCGGTCGGCGACCGCGCCCACGTGGTGGCCGGAGTCGGCACCAACGACACCCACCACAGCATGGAGCTCGCCCGGGCGGCGGAGCGCACCGGCGCACACGGCCTGCTCGTCGTGACCCCGTACTACAACAAGCCGCCGCAGGAAGGCCTCTACCGGCACTTCACGGCCGTCGCCGACACCACCGGCCTCCCGGTGATGCTCTACGACATCCCCGGCCGCAGCGGCGTCCCGATCAGCACCGAGACGCTCGTCCGCCTCGCCGAGCACCCCCGGATCGTCGCCAACAAGGACGCCAAGGGCGACCTCGGCCGCGCCAGCTGGGCCATCGCCCGCTCCGGCCTCGCCTGGTACTCCGGCGACGACATGCTGAACCTGCCCCTGCTCTCGGTCGGCGCGGTCGGCTTCGTCTCGGTCGTCGGCCACGTCGTCACCCCCGAGCTGCGCGCCCTGGTCGAGGCGTATACCTCGGGCGACGTCCAGAAGGCCACCGAGATCCACCAGAAGCTGCTCGCCGTCTACACGGGCATGTTCCGCACCCAGGGCGTGATGACGACCAAGGCGGCGCTCGCCCTGAAGGGACTGCCCGCCGGGCCCCTGCGCGCGCCCATGGTCGAGTGCGCGCCGGAGGAGATCGAGCAACTCAAGATCGATCTTGCTGCCGGCGGGGTACAGCTCTGACATCAGACTTCGCGCGGACCCCCGCGCACCTGCTTCACAACTGAATAAGCGGGCCACCGGTGCCCGCACCCCACACAGACAACTGCTTCTGCACGAACGTCACGCGCGCCACGTGCCCACCGGTACGTGGCGTGCGTGGTGAGGAGAGTCTTTTGAGTCATCCGCATCCCGAACTCCGCACGCCCCCGCCGCTGCCCGAAGGCGGCCTGCGTGTCACCCCGCTCGGCGGCCTCGGCGAGATCGGCCGGAACATGACGGTCTTCGAATTCGGCGGCCGCCTGCTGATCGTCGACTGCGGAGTGCTCTTCCCCGAGGAGGAGCAGCCCGGAATCGACCTGATCCTGCCGGACTTCTCGTCCATCAGGGACCGCCTCGACGACATCGAGGGCATCGTGCTCACGCACGGGCACGAGGACCACATCGGCGGTGTCCCCTTCCTCCTGCGCGAGAAGCCGGACATCCCGCTGATCGGCTCCAAGCTGACCCTCGCCCTCATCGAGGCCAAGCTCCAGGAGCACCGCATCCGCCCCTACACCCTCGAGGTGGCGGAGGGGCACCGCGAGCGCATCGGCCCCTTCGACTGCGAGTTCATCGCGGTCAACCACTCCATCCCGGACGCGCTGGCCGTGGCCATCCGCACCCCCGCGGGCATGGCCGTCCACACCGGCGACTTCAAGATGGACCAGCTCCCGCTGGACAGCCGCCTCACGGACCTCCACGCGTTCGCACGCCTGAGCGAGGAGGGCATCGACCTCCTCCTCTCGGACTCGACCAACGCCGAGGTGCCCGGCTTCGTCCCGCCCGAGCGGGAGATCTCCAACGTCCTGCGGCAGGTCTTCGCCGGCGCCCGCAAGCGCATCATCGTCGCGAGCTTCGCCAGCCACGTGCACCGCATCCAGCAGATCCTGGACGCGGCGCACGAGTACGGCCGCCGCGTCGCCTTCGTCGGCCGCTCCATGGTCCGCAACATGGGCATCGCACGGGACCTGGGCTATCTGCGCGTCCCGCCGGGCCTCGTCGTGGACGTCAAGACACTCGACGACCTGCCGGACCACGAGGTGGTCCTGGTCTGCACGGGCTCCCAGGGCGAGCCGATGGCGGCCCTGTCCCGTATGGCCAACCGCGACCACCAGATCCGCATCGTCCAGGGCGACACCGTGATCCTGGCGTCGTCCCTGATCCCCGGCAACGAGAACGCGGTCTACCGCGTGATCAACGGCCTCACGCGCTGGGGCGCCAACGTGGTCCACAAGGGCAACGCCAAGGTCCACGTCTCCGGTCACGCCTCGGCGGGCGAGCTGCTGTACTTCTACAACATCTGCCGCCCGAAGAACCTGATGCCGGTGCACGGCGAATGGCGCCACCTGCGGGCCAACGCCGAGCTGGGCGCCCTGACCGGTGTCCCGCACGACCGCATCGTCATCGCCGAGGACGGCGTCGCCGTCGACCTCGTCGAGGGCAAGGCGAAGATCTCCGGCAAGGTCCAGGCGGGATACGTCTACGTCGACGGCCTCTCGGTGGGCGACGTGGGTGAGCCGGCCCTCAAGGACCGCAAGATCCTCGGCGACGAGGGCATCATCTCGGTCTTCGTGGTGATCGACTCGTCCACCGGCAAGATCACCGGCGGCCCGCACATCCAGGCCCGCGGCTCCGGCATCGAGGATTCCGCCTTCTCGGACGTGGCTCCCAGGATCACGGAAGTGCTCGAACGCTCCGCCCAGGACGGCGTGGTGGAACCCCACCAGCTCCAGCAGCTCGTGCGCCGCACGCTGGGCAAGTGGGTCTCGGACACCTACCGGCGCCGGCCGATGATCCTGCCCGTGGTGGTGGAGGTCTGACGGTCCGTCGGGCCTGAGCCCGAGCCAACTGGGAGCGGGGGGGCGCGCATTAGGAAGAGTCGGCGCCCCACCCGGGGGTTTTTAAAAAAAACCGAGGGGGCCGCCCGCGCACAAAAAGTACGCGGGCCCAGGCCCCCCGCGGGGGGGAAAAACAAACAAGA
>NZ_JBHWFG010000075.1:0-5123 GCF_042733745.1 Streptomyces sp. NPDC059696 | reverse complement strand
GGTCGAGACCGGAGTTGCCGGCGCCGAGGTTGCACGCGTCGGTCGCGCAGTCGACGTTGCCGACCGGCGTGCCGGTGGGCGTGCTGCCCGCGTACGTCTTGCGCACGACGAAGCTGAACGACGCCGCTCCGGACGCGTCCGTGGTGAAGGAGGTGGCGGTCGCCGGGTTGCACGCCTCCTGGCCGCCGACCGGCGCACACTGCGCGATGTAGTAGGTCTCACCCGCGGCCGCACCGCTGACCGACACCGAGACGCTCTGCCCGTCGCTCAGGCCCGACGCGGGGCTGGCCGAGAAGGAGGGCGCGGCGAAGGCCACGGACTGCGCGGCGGCGGCCAGCCCGATGGACGCGACAGCCACGACGCCGAACCTGGAGGCACGGCGGGACATGTGACGTAACGACATGCGGATACTCCATTTCGAGGAGGGGGTTGATCACTCCCTGAAAGGATCACCTCGAATGGCTGCCGCCTGCATCTTCTTCTGTGCTGTCATTCCCCTGGGGCACCGTGCTCCCGTCGACGGCCGCGCGGACGATACGGCAGACTCCCCGTACCTCCTTCGGCCCCACGGCCGTGCCGGTGGGCAGTGACAGCACCCGCTCGGTGAGCGCCTCCACCTTCGGGAGCGGATCGGGCGCGTGGCGCGCGGGGTCGGACCGGTAGGGCTCGCAGCTGTGGCAGCCGGGGCTGAAGTAGGCGCGGGCCAGCACATTGTGCCGCTTGAGCACCTCCTGGAGCTCGTCGCGGTGCAGTCCGGCCCGGTCGGCGTCCACCTCGATGACGACGTACTGGCAGTTCGACAGCTCGCCCTGCTCCTGCGGGCGGACCCGGACGCCGGGCAGGTCGTCCAGGTACTCCTCGTACAGCCGGTAGTTGCGCCGGTTGACCTCGGTGAAGTGGTCGGCCGACTCCAGGGAGGTGAGGCCCATGGCCGCGCTGATCTCGTGCATCCGGGCGACCGTTCCGCTGCCGGTGATCTCGTGCGCGGCGTTGAGGCCCTGGTGGCGCATGGCCCGGAGCCGGTCGGCCAGCGCGTCGTCGTCGGTGACGATCGCACCGCCCTCGAAGCTGTTCACGAACTTCGTCGCCTGGAAGCTGAAGATCTCCGCCGTGCCGAATCCGCCGATCGGCTTGGACCGGTAGGTGCAGCCGAAGGCGTGGGCGGCGTCGAAGAGCAGCGGGAGCCCGTGCTCCTCGGCCAGCTTGGTCAGCTCGTCGATCCGGGCGGGCCTGCCGAAGACGTGCACGTCCAGGATGGCGCGGGTGCGCGGGCCGATCAGCCGCTCCACGTGCGCCACGTCGGCGGTGCCGGTCTCCTCGTCCAGTTCGCAGAAGACGGGCACCGCACCGATCCAGTCCAGCGCGTGGGCGGTGGCGACCCAGGTGAAGGAGGGGACGATCACCTCATCCCCCGGGCCGATGCCCAGGGCCTTCGCGGCGACCTGGATGCCGGTGGTGGCGTTCGACACGGCGACGCAGTGCCTGACCTCGGTGAGCTCGGCCACGCGGGCCTCGAACTCCCGGACCAGAGGGCCGTCGTTGGTGAACCACAGCCGCTCCAGCGCTCCGTCGATCCGTTCGATCAACCGGTCGCGGGAGCCCACGTTCGGGCGTCCGACGTGCAGCGGTTCGCTGAAGTAGGGCGTGGGCAGGGACTCGAGACGCACCGGGCCGCCGCTCATGCCGTGCGCACGCCGACGAAGAGGCCGGGGCTGTTGGGCCGGCCGTCGGCCAGCCGGAAGCCCGGCACGAACCTCACCGAGAGGCCCGCCGACTCGAAGGCGTCGGCGTACTGCTCGCGGGTGAACAGGCTGGAGGTCAGGACCTCGGAGAACTCGCTGAACCCGGAGGCGTCCGCGACCCGGAACCGGACCTCCAGACGCGACTTGTCGCCCTGGCGCACGGAGTGCGTCATCCGCGTGATGACGCGGCCCTCCTCACGGTGCAGATGGCCGCCGACATGCCCGTCGAGGAAGTTCTCGGGGAAGTACCAGGGCTCGGCGACCAGGACACCGCCGGGGTTCAGGTGCTGGGCCATGGCCGACACCGCGGCCTTGAGCTCGGTGACGGACCCCATCTCGCCGAGCGCGTTGCCCATGCAGGTGATCGCGTCGAAGGTGCGGCCCAGGTCGAAGGAGCGCATGTCGCCGGCGTGCAGCGGGACGCCGGGCAGCCGGCCGGCCGCCTGCTCCAGCATCGCGGGCGCGTACTCCAGGCCCTCCACGTGGCCGAAGAGCGTGGCGAGCGTCTCCAGGTGGGCGCCGGTGCCGCAGGCGACGTCCAGGAGCGATACGGCGTCGGGGCGGTCGGCGAGGATCAGCTCGGTGAGCCCGCGGGCCTCCAGGTCGAAGTCCTTGCCGCGGCTGCGGAACACGAGGTCGTAGAACTTCGCGTGCTCGGGGCCGTACTCCATCAGACGAGCTCCTTCGCTGACTGGGCGGAGATGATCCTGGGCTCCGGGATGGGAACGATGAACTTCCCTCCCGCCTCGAGGAAGCGGCGCTCCTTGCGGACGACCTCTTCGGTGTAGTTCCACGCGAGGAGGAGGTAGTAGTCCGGTTCGGTGGCGGCGACCTCGTCCGGCGGAAGGACGGGGATGCGGTTTCCCGGCAGCAGCTTGCCGTGCTTGAGGGGCGTGGTGTCGCCGCAGACGGTGATGTCGTCGGCGGTCAGGCCGCAGGCCATCAGCAGCTGGGTGCCCTTGGACGGCGCCCCGTAGCCGGCCACGCGGTGGCCGTCCGCCGCCAGGCCGCGGACGAGCGTGCGCACCGCCTCGGTCACGTGCGTCACCCGCTCGGCGAAGGCCCGGTAGGGGGCCTCCGTCAGCAGTCCGCGCTCCTCCTCCAGGCCGAGCAGCGCGGCGACCGACGGCTCCGGGGTCCGCGCGGCCGACTCGCGTGCGGCGACGACGGCGATCGAACCGCCGTGGACGGCGACCCGCTCCACGTCGATGATCCGCAGGCCGTGCATGCCGAAGAGGTGGCGCAGCGTGTGCAGGGAGAAGTACGACAGGTGCTCGTGGTAGATCGTGTCGAACTGGTTCTCGTCGAGCAGGTTCAGCAGGTACGGCACCTCGATGACCAGGACGCCGTCGTCGTCGAGCACCGCGTCGACGCCGTCCAGGATGCGGTGTACGTCGTCGATGTGCGCGAAGCACTGGCGGCCGATGACGGCTTTGGCCCGGCCCTGCTCGGAGGCGATGCGGCCCGCGGGGCCGGGGCCGAAGAAGTCCGGGTCGGTGGGGACGCCCCGCGCGTTGGCGATCTCGGCGAGGTTGGCCGCCGGGTCGACCCCGGCCACCCGCATGCCCGCCTCCTGGAACATCGCGAGCTGGGTGCCGACGTTGCTGCCCAGCTCCACGACCAGGTCGCCGGAGGCGAGGCCCGCCCGGCGGGTGGCCAGCTCGACGATGTGCGCCATGTGCTCGCGGATCTGGTCGGAGTCGGAGGAGACGTAGACGTAGTGCTTGAACAGCGCCTCGGGGTCGACGACATGCCGCAGCGTCATCAGCCGGCACGACCGGCACACGATGACGTCGAGCGGGAAGACGTCCTGCGCCTCGTCGGCGTCGGCCGGGTCGACGAAACCGTTGGCGAGCGGTAGCGAACCGAACGAGATGACCTCGGTCCAGTCGTCCGCACCGCATACACGGCAGGTCTCGTCCCGCCTGCATTTCTCCAGCATGAAGTCTCCTGACGGCGAAAGCCGACGCATCGGGCCCGTCGGTCCGGGGACGTCAATCTAGAAAGTATAGGAACTTCGAAGTTCCCGCCAGCCTCGCAGAGCAGGATTCCCGTTGAGCACCGCCAGGTGCGAATAAGGGACAGTGAAGAAGGAACACCCGCTCGCGGGTGGGCCTACTTCACCTATCCTGCCCGGCTGACGCCGTTGGATACACCAAGGAAAGTCTACACGAACCCTTTGGCAAAATCCTGTATATCGTGCGAAAAAGGATGGATATACCGAAAAAATCGCTATAATGACCCCGAAGCAGGGTTATGCAGCGGAAAATGCAGCTCACGGTAACTGATGCCGTATTTGCAGTACCAGCGTACGGCCCACAGAATGATGTCACGCTGAAAATGCCGGCCTTTGAATGGGTTCATGTGCAGCTCCATAAGCAAAAGGGGATGATAAGTTTATCACCACCGACTATTTGCAACAGTGCCGTTGATCGTGCTATGATCGACTGATGTCATCAGCGGTGGAGTGCAATGTCGTGCAATACGAATGGCGAAAAGCCGAGCTCATCGGTCAGCTTCTCAACCTTGGGGTTACCCCCGGCGGTGTGCTGCTGGTCCACAGCTCCTTCCGTAGCGTCCGGCCCCTCGAAGATGGGCCACTTGGACTGATCGAGGCCCTGCGTGCTGCGCTGGGTCCGGGAGGGACGCTCGTCATGCCCTCGTGGTCAGGTCTGGACGACGAGCCGTTCGATCCTGCCACGTCGCCCGTTACACCGGACCTTGGAGTTGTCTCTGACACATTCTGGCGCCTGCCAAATGTAAAGCGCAGCGCCCATCCATTTGCCTTTGCGGCAGCGGGGCCACAGGCAGAGCAGATCATCTCTGATCCATTGCCCCTGCCACCTCACTCGCCTGCAAGCCCGGTCGCCCGTGTCCATGAACTCGATGGGCAGGTACTTCTCCTCGGCGTGGGACACGATGCCAACACGACGCTGCATCTTGCCGAGTTGATGGCAAAGGTTCCCTATGGGGTGCCGAGACACTGCACCATTCTTCAGGATGGCAAGTTGGTACGCGTCGATTATCTCGAGAATGACCACTGCTGTGAGCGCTTTGCCTTGGCGGACAGGTGGCTCAAGGAGAAGAGCCTTCAGAAGGAAGGTCCAGTCGGTCATGCCTTTGCTCGGTTGATCCGCTCCCGCGACATTGTGGCGACAGCCCTGGGTCAACTGGGCCGAGATCCGTTGATCTTCCTGCATCCGCCAGAGGCGGGATGCGAAGAATGCGATGCCGCTCGCCAGTCGATTGGCTGAGCTCATAAGTTCCTATTCCGAAGTTCCTATTCTCTAGAAAGTATAGGAACTTCGAAGTTCCCGCCAGCCTCGCAGAGCAGGATTCCCGTTGAGCACCGCCAGGTGCGAATAAGGGACAGTGAAGAAG
>NZ_JBHWFG010000074.1:0-5320 GCF_042733745.1 Streptomyces sp. NPDC059696 | reverse complement strand
ACACCCCCCCCCCCAGCCCCGCCCCGCCCCCCCCCCCGGGGGGGCCGGGGGGCCCCCCCCGCGCCCCCCCCCCCCCGCGGCCCCGTCGGTTCACCGCCCCCGGCCGGGGTATGAACCAGACGCCTCGAACACCGGGCCGGAAGGAACGCGATGCTGCCGGGATCGTCCAGGAACGCGACGGTGCTCGACTCCGCCACCCGGGACCGGACCCGCGTCCTGCTGCTGTTCAGCCTCTCCGGACGGCTCCACCCCAGGGACACCGCCCTCGGCGCCCTCGTCGACCGCTACGACTACGGCCGGTTCGCCTCCCACCTCATGACCAGCCAGGACGTGCTGCCCGTCCCGGTCCTCGACGAACAGGTCGCGCCCCGGCGGCTGCGGCTGACGCACGGCGACCACGGCCCGGGGCCGGCGTCCTCGCGGATCCTCGTCGTCACCACCCCGCGCGGCGACGCCACCCTCGTCGTGGACTGCGCCTTCGCGGGCGAGACCACCGCCGGTGACCTGGCCGTCTGGCTGGCCGCCACCTGCTTCGACCGGCACCGGATCGAGCTCGACGACCGCCCGATCCTGCAGAGTCTGGCCCCGCTGCTCGGCGGCCGGCCCCTCGCCCTCGGCCAGAACGTGCACCAGATCGTCTTCCCCGGCGGCCGGTTACAGCGCGAACTGCTCGCCGCGGACGAGGCCCGCAGGGCGATCCTGCTGAACGAGATCGTCTACCGCGGCCGGATGCCGTGGAACCCCGACGCGCCCTACGACGCGAGCCTCGCGACCCACCTCAGAAACCACGGCCTCACCCTGAGCGCCCTCGGCCGGGGCGTCTCCGTCCAGGCCGGCTGGGCCCCGCACGTGGAGAACGGCCTGGTCCTCGTCGCCGTCGGCATGATCTCCGCCCTGTCCGTGCTGCAGCGCACCCGCCTGGCGGCCTTCGCGATGATGAAGGCCAACGAGCAGGTCCTGACCGACTCGCCCACCGAGATCCGCTCCCTGATCTCCCGCCTGTCCGCCGGTGTCAACGAACTCCAGCTGGACCTGGCCTTCGGCGTCGAGGCCTACGTCGACAGCCTGCTGATCCCCGAGATGGTCACCGAAGCCTTCCAGTCGTCCCTGGGCGGCGCCCTCGGCATCCGTGACAGCCTGGACAACTCGGCCCGCATGGTCGAGCGGCTCACGTCGGTGATCAGTGCCCGCTCCGCCGCCCTCGACGCCGAACTCGCCGAGCGCGACGACCGCCGCGACCGCACCGTCTCCGGCCTGGTCGCCGCCGCCACCCTGATCGCCCTGCCGCCGACCCTGCTGCTGGCCTTCTTCGGGGTGAACGGCACGAACGTCGACGAGCACCGTTCGATCCTCGACCTGCGCGTCTACGGCACGGCCTACGCCCTGGCCTGGCTTCCCTTCGTCGTCCTGGTCGTGATCGGATACGTCCTGCTCAGACGGGTCCGTACCCGCTCCGGCTCGTTGCTGCCCGCGCCCGCCGACGACTTCGCGCCCGTACCACCGCCCCGCACGCCCTCCGGGAACCGGCGACCATGACGCCCCGCCCCGCCGTCTCCGCCCACCGGGGCGGCTCGGAACGAGCCGGCCCCGCCACCTGGGAGGCGTACGAGGACGCGATCGAATCCGGCGCGGAATACGTCGAGTTCGACATCCGCCGCACCGCGGACGGAGTCCTCGTCGTCTACCACGACCCCCGGGTCGGCCCCGCCGGGCCGCCGCTGGCGCGGGTCACCCACGCCGAACTGTGCGACCGCGCCGGATACGCCGTGCCCGTGGTGGACGACGTCATGGCCCTGATCGCCGGGAGACTCGTGGCCCACCTCGACCTCAAGGAGACCGGTTACGAGCGGGAGGTGGTCGACCGGGCCGTCGCCCTGCTGGGCACGGACGGTCTGGTCGTGACGACGCTGGAGGACTGCTCCGTCGCGGCCGTCACCCGGCGCTTCCCCGGGGTGCGCACCGCCCTGTCCCTGGGCCGGGACCGCAGGGAGCTCGCCCTGGCCCGGCTGCCGGGCACCCGCCTGAGCGAGCTGTTCCCGGCCCGCCGCATCCGGGCCTGCGGGGCGCACGGCGTCGCCGTGCACCAGCGGCTGGCCAGGACCACCGTGCTGCGCGAGGCGACCCGGCACGGCCTGTTCACCATGGTCTGGACCGTCAACGACGACACCCTGATGCGGTCCTTCCTCACCCACCCGCGCGTCGACGTGCTCGTCACGGACCGGCCCCGGCGCGCCGTCGCGCTGCGCGGTCCGATCACCCCTTCGCGGCATTGACAACGGCGCACTCAAGTTTTGTGCTGGAGTGTGGGACGGGTCGTCACCCTGGTGGAAGGGGACAGCGATGGGACGAGCGGTCGGGATCGACCTCGGAACCACGAACTCGGTGGTCGCGGTGCTGGAGGGCGGCGAGCCCACCGTCATCGCCAACGCGGAGGGGGCCAGGACCACACCCTCGGTCGTGGCGTTCGCCAAGAACGGCGAGGTCCTCGTCGGAGAGGTGGCCAAGCGGCAGGCCGTGACGAACGTGGAGCGCACCGCCCGCTCGGTCAAGCGGTACATGGGCGACGCGCACTGGCGTTTCCCGGGCGAGGGTGACGTGGACGGCACCCGTTACCGGGCCCAGGAGCTGTCCGCGCGGGTGCTGCAGAAGCTCAAGCGGGACGCCGAGTCCTACCTCGGCGAGGACGTCACCGACGCGGTGATCACCGTCCCCGCGTATTTCGACGACACCCAGCGGCAGGCCACCAAGGAGGCCGGTGAGATCGCGGGCCTGAAGGTGCTGCGCATCATCAACGAGCCGACGGCCGCGGCCCTCGCCTACGGCCTGGACAAGGAGAACGACCAGACGGTCCTCGTCTTCGACCTCGGCGGCGGCACCTTCGACGTGTCGCTGCTGGAGATGGGGGAGGGCGTCATCGAGGTGAAGGCCACCAACGGCGACACGCACCTCGGCGGCGACGACTGGGACCAGCGGATCGTCGAGTACCTGGTCAAGCGGTTCAAGGGCCAGTACGGCGTCGACCTCTCGGCCGACAAGATGGCGGTGCAGCGGCTGCGTGAGGGCGCCGAGCGGGCCAAGATCGAGCTGTCCAGCTCGACCGAGACGACCATCAACCTGCCCTACATCACGGCCTCCGCCGAAGGGCCCCTGCACCTCGACGAGAAGCTGACCCGGGCCCAGTTCCAGGAGCTCACCGCCGACCTGCTGGACCGCTGCAAGGCGCCCTTCCACCAGGCGGTGAAGGACGCCGGCGTGCAGCTCTCGGCGATCGACCACGTCATCCTCGTCGGCGGCTCGACCCGGATGCCCGCCGTGACCGACCTGGTCAAGGAACTCACCGGCAAGGAACCGCACAAGGGCGTCAACCCCGACGAGGTGGTGGCCGTGGGCGCGGCGCTCCAGGCGGGCGTCATCCGCGGCGACGTGAAGGACGTGCTGCTGCTCGACGTCACCCCGCTGTCCCTGGGCATCGAGACCAAGGGCGGCATCATGACCAAGCTCATCGAGCGCAACACGACCATTCCGACCCGGCGTTCGGAGATCTTCACGACGGCCGCCGACAACCAGCCCTCCGTCGGCATCCAGGTCTACCAGGGCGAACGGGAGATCGCCGCGTACAACAAGAAGCTCGGCGTCTTCGACCTGACGGGCCTGCCGCCGGCGCCGCGCGGTGTGCCGCAGATCGAGGTGGCGTTCGACATCGACGCCAACGGGATCATGCACGTCTCCGCGAAGGACATGGCGACCGGCCGCGAGCAGAAGATGACCGTGACCGGCGGTTCGGCCCTGCCCAAGGACGACATCGACCGGATGATGCGCGAGGCCGAGCAGTACGCCGAGGAGGACCGCACCCGCCGGGAGGCCGCCGAGACCCGCAACCAGGCCGAGCAACTGGTCTACCAGACCGAGAACTTCCTCCGCGAGAACGGCGACCGGGTTCCGGCCGACACGAAGTCCGAGGTCGAGTCGGCCGTCGCCGAGGTGAAGGAGCGACTGGAACAGCAGGCGGACACCGCGGCCCTGCGCACCGGCGTCGAGAAACTCGCCTCCGTCAGCCAGAAGATGGGCCAGGCGATGTACGCCCAGGCGCAGCAGCCCCCCACCGGGGAGACCCGCACCGAGGAGCCCTCCGCCGCCTCACCCGACGAGGAGACGGTGGTCGACGCGGAGATCGTGGACGAGGAGAAGCACGGCCGGGACGAGCCTTCGGGCCCCGCCCAGGGCTGAACCGCGGACGGTCCAGGGCCCTCGGAACAGCGCGCCGGCCCCGCCCGAGCCGGACCGCTCGGGGCGCGGGCCTCGGCGGAACGCGGCGACTCGGACGGCACGGCCCGGGCTGACGGGCTCGGGGTGAGGGCCCTGGCGGAACGCGACTGGGGCGGCACGGCCTGGGCTGGCGGGCTCCGGGTGAGGGTCCTAGGCAGTCTCGTTTGGATCACCGAGCGGACCAGAGGACGATGCCCGCGATGTGAAGTCCGGCCAGGTAGATGGTGGCGGTCTTCTCGTAGCGGGTGGCGATGCCTTGCCACTGCTTCAGGCGGTTGATGTACCGCTCGACGGTGTTGCGCTGCTTGTAGGTCTCGCGGTCGAAGGCCGGTGGCCTGCCGCCCCGGCTGCCCCGACGTAGCCGGTGTCCGCGTTGGTCAGCGGGGACGGGGATCACTGCCCGGATGCCGCGCTTGCGCAGGTGCTCGCGGATCGCGCGCGAGGAGTACGCCTTGTCGGCCAGGACCAGGTCCGGCCTGGTGCGCGGCCGTCCGCGCCGACGGGGAACGCGCAGGCGGGCCATGACATCGGTGAAAGCGGGTGCGTCACCGGCCCTGCCCGCGGTGAGAACGAACGCGAGGGGCCGGCAGCGGGCATCGGCAGCGAGGTGGATCTTCGTGGTCAGCCCGCCCCGGGACCGGCCGATGGCGTGGTCGTCCGGTTCGCCGGCCGGGGCCCCTTTCTGCGGGCCCCGGCCGCGTGCTGGTGAGCCCGCACGACCGTCGAGTCCACCGAGACCGCCCAGTTGAGGTCCTCGTCCGCGTCGGCCTGGGCCACCAGGGCGGTGAAGACCCGCTCCCAGGTGCCGTCGACGGCCCGCATCCGCAGCCGGTTGCAGACGCCTCGCCAGTTGCCTACTTCTCCGGCAGGTGGACCCACTGCGTGCCGGTCTGGAACTTGTAGGCGATCGCGTCAATCACCTCACGATGGTCGCGCCAGCGGCCACCCCGCTTCGGTGTCCGGTCCGGGAGTAACGGCTCGATCCGCGCCCACTGCGCGTCAGTCAACGGCACACCCGGACCAACGACCGACTGATCCAAACGAGACTGCCTAG
>NZ_JBHWFG010000073.1:0-5398 GCF_042733745.1 Streptomyces sp. NPDC059696 | reverse complement strand
GGCGAGGCCTTCCCCCCTCCGGTCGAGTTCCCCGACGCCGCCCTTGGAACTTTGGACCGCACAGAATGTCTCGGCCAGCAGGTCCTGAAGGGCGGCGTCGGACTCCCTCTTGAGGTAATCGGCGGCCTGACTCAGACGCTTTGTCAGGGCGTCCATTGTCTGCCTCCTTCTTTTTTACTGCTCTCCGAGAATTTCACGCAAGAGCTTCAGAGCCTTGAGGTGGTAGCGGCTAGCAGTCTTCGGAGCAATGTTTCCAGATTCGGCGAACGCTGCCACTGTGGCTCCGTCGATATAGACGGCGGTAATCAGATCCCGAAGCGTATCGGGAAGCTGATCGATCGCCTTCAGAACCTCACGCGCGTTCTCGGCCACGATGAGCTCATCGTCAACCATCCCGTCACCGGCCGCGTCATAATCGGCGAGGTCGGTCGGCACGTACCCGTTCGACTTCTTCTTCAAGAAGTCGTAGTACTCGTGCCTGACGGCGGTGTACGCCAGAGCCCTCTGGTGGTTCAGGTCCTTGGGACCGTGGGCCAGCAAACTGGTCCAGATCTTGAGGTAACCCGACTGCACCAGATCCTGCGCCTGCGCATGGTTCCCGCACAGACGGAAGGCGTGCCGGTAGAGCATGGTTTCGGTCTCCGCCACGAACCGAGTGAACTCTGCGTCGAGCATGCAGATCGCACCGAGCGTGTCGTGAGAGCCGATGGCGGAGCCGAAGGCTCCCTTGCATTCCTGCACGACGGCCGTCTGCTCGGGGAAGGCCCCGAGCAGGCAACGCGTCGTGCACAGAGACGTCGTGGAGTACACGGCTTCCCCATTCATTTGCCCGACCCCGGCAGGAGGGCCGGGAGGCGGGTGCGCGATGCGATTGCGCCGCACACCTCGTTCTACGAGGGTACGAAGACGCTCGGACACCCCCGGACACATCCTTTTTCCGGACCCCCACCGTCCGGTCCGACCACAGGGTGTGAACAGGCGAGCCCATGGCAGCCGGCCATCCCCACGATGGACATCCGGCGGAAGCGGCTTGGTCACCGCGCGATAGCCATGATCACTACTGCGGTGCACTCTGAGCAGAAAGAGCGCTCCCATTCCTGGTGATGACCATCCGATGTCACCGGCGCACCCATTCACAGGGCCCGCCAGGAGCGCCGGAGTCCAGTCCCCTGCCCCGGTCGGCCCTCCGGCCGCCGCGACGCCCTCAATGGCCAGCGCAGCATCGCCCCCTCCCCCGTGACCATGCCCGCGCCCCACTCACCGCCGAGGAGCCGCTCCGAGACCGAGCCGCACCACCACCAAGAGCACCGGAACGGCCCCGCCCGCTGGCCACCGCCCCGGCAAGGCAACGCCCTCTTGCTCCCGCTGGTGCGGAGAAAGAGGTGTCGGAACGGCCCGGCCGCTGACCCACCGGCCCCGACCTGCGGCGACGGCCCACCCCGGAAACCCGGTACGCAACCTGTTGCACAACCCGTTACGCGACATCGAAAACAACCCGATGGACAACCCGCTGCACAACCAGCCCCCGCGCCGGGCAGAGGGACAGGTCCCCGAGCCCGACCGCCGCCGACCGGCACACCACCGCCACCCCCCGCACGACAACGGAATGACCTACACCGACAACCGCGACCACCACCGCCAACAGAACGCCCAGCAACAGCACCCCAACCACCCGGGGCGGCGCTGACCCAATCCCCGACCCCCGCAGGTCACAGCCCGCAGGCAAGCCTGCCCCGCCCCCGGGCAAGCCCTTCTCGAAGGAAGGCATGCCCCGCAGGACGCGGGATCTCACCGGAACACGATCGGGACGATGACCATCCCGACCGCGGCCATACCGCCGAGCCCGACGAGCATCGGGATTGCCGCCTCCTGGTAACAGCGCACGAGATCGACGAGCAGGGCCACAACCAGGACGGCGAGGACCAGGAGCACGGCGACGAGCAGGACGAGCGAGGACATGGGGCGGCTCCCTCCGCGTAAGCGCGACTGGTGGGCACTTGGCGGGCAGGGGCTAGCGGCGCGACCCTGACGCCCTGGAGCCGGGAGCCGTGGTCCAGGGAAAACCAGGACGCTAGATTGCTCGTGCGGTGATCAGTTCACGAAGCGGGGCGGGGCGGCATGACGAACAGCGACTCGAAGTTCGACGCAACACCTTCCTCGCCACGGCGCCCGCTGGGCTCCGGCCCCGCCACTCCCGCGCCCTCCGTCCGCGCCACAACCGCGGACATCCTCGAAGCCCTCCCCAGCATCCGCCTCCCCGACCTCGACAACCTCCGAGCCCGAGGAGCCCTCGGCACACGCCCCGCGCCCCTCCCCGGCCCCCGCCGTACCCTCGGCACAGGCACGAACGAAACACCACCCTCAGCGCCATAACCCCACCAGCCCACCCAGGAACAGGCCGACTGCGGTACACCGCCTTCATGACACCAAGCCCCCCGCAAATGCACCGCTCCGCGTCGGTCACCTGGGCACAAGACACCACCTGACGTCAACGGCTGGCCACCGCCATAGACCACAGAGCTGCAGAAAAACGCCCTGCCTGATCAACCCTCACCGCCACCAATCCACCGACATATCGCAGGGATTTTTCCGTCTTTCTAGAAAGGCTTCCCGACGCCCGGGGCGGGCGACCGGTATGGCGCCGGTGACGAAACGCCCGCCCCGGGCGACCCCCACCGGCCACTGACCGCCCCAGGCACGCACGCCAACCACCAGGAATCGCGAGGGCCCAGATTTCCCCGTCGCTTCCGTGCTGGCTCAGCTCAAGGGCTTTGTCTCCACCGGCGGCAACCATCCCGGCCAACCGCCTAATGCTCAGGTCTGCACTTCGGGGACGGAGCCCCCGGGGGGGGCTGCGGGAGAAGGGCAGCACTGGCCACCCACCTCCAACAGCCCCGCCACTCCCGCCCTCATCAAGCCCTGACGCCGCCGGGTCATACCTTCCAGCAGCCGCTGAAGGCGCTACTCAGCCGCTTTTATTCATACCTCCAGTCTTACGAAGAATGACAACAATTGCTGCAACAAATTCAACAAAAGCAAAAGAAATCTGAACGTACAGAGAGGCTCCCACGATTTCGAGGGCTAGCTGACAGGCAAGGAAATAAACAGCCAATATAATCTCGTGACGCTTTCCAAATTTACGCATATATTTACTCCATTAGTTTCTATTTTTGACATACCTAGGCTCCTTTACGGTTCCTGGGGGTCCAGAGAGGGGCTCATTCCCCCCTCGATACTTATTACTGTACGGCATTCGAGGGCTATGGGCAACAGCCTCTAAAACGGCCAGAATGCCCCTTCAGGGAAATCCATAATTACTTTGGACTCATGGACTGGGCCGCATTTATTGATTTCTTGAACTTTTATCCAGGGCGCGTCTGAGGCCAGCTGACGACCCTGCCCAGCCCTGCACGCTGCCGGCGGAAGGGAGAGCTGAAGCTGTCGCTCATCTGCGATGTACCGCTCTCATGACAGTGAGCGTTTTCAGCGTGGCTACTGATCGGGTGACGCCGGTCAGGTCGAGGTGGGGGCCGCAACGCACAAGGCCCCCGTGCCGTTGAGGGAGGTGTTCGACGTCTCAACCCACCGGCACTGGAGCCCTGTTGGTTCCCTATCCTGCCGCACTCGACCTCCCTCACGCTCTGGTCGAGTGGGTCACCATGCTCGTCGTCACCCGCGAGGGTGACCGCCGCTGCAAGCTCCCGCCGCACCAACGTGCGCTCGTCGCTCTGGTGTACCTGCGCCGCCACAACACCCTCGCCCGGATCGCGGCCGGGTTCGGGATATCCCTCGGCACCCCCCACGCGTACGTCACCGTCGTGACCGGCCTGCTCTCCGAACGAGCCCCCGGCCTCCTCAAGACGCTGCGTGAGCACGATCCGGAGTTCGTCCTGCTGGACGGAACCCTTGCCGAATGCGACCGCGTCGGCGACAGCCGGGCGGACTACTCGGCCAAGCACCGCCGGCACGGCGTGAACGTCCAAGTCGTCACCGATCCGACCGGCGAGCTGCTATGGATCTCGCCCGCCCTGCCGGGCCGCACTCACGACCTCACCGCGGCCCGCACCCACCGCATCATCCGGATCTGCGAACGCCAGGGCGTCCCCGTCCTCGCCGACCGTGCCTACACGGGCGCCGGCCCCTGGGTCACCACCGGACTCAAACGCCCGCCGGGCGGTGAACTCACTCTCACCCAGCGCACCGTCAACCGAGCCCTGGCCGCGGCGAGGGCACCGGTCGAACGCGGCATGGCACGGCTGAAGTCCTGGCAGATCTTCCGCAGATCCCGCATCAGCCCCAACCGCATGACCCTCATCACCAAAACCGTCCTCACCCTGGAGCGGCAACGCTGAAAATGCTCAGTAAATGCGTACACCTCACCTCTGCGGCCGGAATCGTCCGCCGCAGGTCGCGGTGATCACGGTAGGGGCTCTGCCGCAGTAAATCCGGCATTTACTGCGGCGGCTCTGTCCGGGACGTAATCCGGACAAGGCCCGGACCAGCCCGGACAGTCGGCGACTGTCCGGGACAGTCGGCTCTCGTTGTTTCAGCCTGCCGATGTCAGCAGTCTGTGTGGTGCCTGGCTGGCCAGACGGTCGCCACGGCACGGCCCGCTGCGTCGATGAACAGCTCTCAACGCAGCGGGCTGGACCTGAGTTGGAAACCGGCCCTGAAGGAGCTCGCCCATGCGTGCACGACATACTTTCGTGACTGCTGCTCTCAGCAGCATGCTTGCTCTCGGCGCGATGGTCGCGCCCACCCATGCGGCAACGCCGAACCCATCCGCCAGCGTGGCGAACGAAGCACCGAACTTCACGCCGTCGAACGCCCCCATCGGCACCCTGGCCTGCAATGCCGAGCCCACGTCGAACGGTTTTGGGGGCGCGGACGTAACAAGGTCCATCGCTCTCAGGTCCGGCCCGAGTAGCGCCTGCGGCGATGTCTCCTCCAGGCTCTATGTGGGCCAACGACTCGGCGGCTGGTGCCGGTACCAGAACCCGTCCTCGGGATATTGGTGGTACTACGTCAGCACGGGAGGCGCGGCGCCCTACGGCTGGATCTATGAGGGGAACATCTCCGGAGAGGAGACGATCGAAACGCCCTGCAATGACTACTGACGCGCTCGCTTCCGTGAGTTGACGCCAAGTCATTTGGGGTCTGCCTGGTTCTGTCAGGCAGGCCCCGACCGGACACCGGACTGCCGAGAGACTGACTACCTCCCTGGCCAGCAGGCCGGACTCCCTCCGGGTCTCAGGGGAACGCACGGGATGTCGCACAGACAGGCGGTGCCCGCACCCCAAAAAGAAGGGTGGGGGGCCCCCATCGACTGTTCGGCCCGTGGGCACCCGAGGGGGGCCCCCGGGGGCCGCCGTGAAACAGCCGGTTATAGGGGAGCCGC
>NZ_JBHWFG010000072.1:0-5423 GCF_042733745.1 Streptomyces sp. NPDC059696 | reverse complement strand
CTCGACAGCTCCACTCCACAACCGGAGGCCTTCGTCCTCTCACAGATTCAGACCGTGTCGTCGCACAAACTCGACCAACCTGGCTGGGCAGTACATCTAGCTGTACTGCCCCGCCCGGGGCTCCAGGGCGCCCCCCGGGAGGAGGCTAGGCGGTGTCCCCGAGGCTCTGGGCGGTGTCCCCGAGGCGACGCAGCAGCTGCGGCAGGGCCGTGCCGATGGGGTCGCGGAGGATCTCGTCGGCGCGGTCGTCGTACGGGGTCGGCTCGGCGTTGACGACGATCAGGCGGGCGCCGTGGTCGGCGGCGACCCCGGCGAGGCCGGCGGCGGGATGCACCTGGAGGCTGGTGCCGACGGCGACGAAGATCTGGCACGCCTTGCTGAGGGCGGCCGCCTCGCCGAGGACGACCGGGTCGAGCCGCTCGCCGAACATCACCGTCGCCGGCTTCAGGATCCCGCCGCACTCCCGGCACGGCGGATCGGCCTCACCCGCGTCGACCCGCGCGAGCGCGTCCGCCATCGGGCCGCGCGCGTGGCAGCCGGTGCAGACGACACTACGGGCCGACCCGTGCAGTTCGAGCACCTTGCGGGCGGGCATCCCGGCGAGCTGGTGCAGCCCGTCCACGTTCTGCGTGATCACACGCACCGGCACCCCGGACCGCTCCAGTTCCGCCACCGCCCGGTGCGCGGCGTTGGGCTCGGCCCGCAGCGCCCCGCTCTCGCGCCGCATCAGCCAGGACCGGCGGCGGATCTCCGGGTCGCCCATGTAGTACTCGTACGTGACGAGCTTCTCGGCGTCGGGATCCCGCCGCCACAGCCCGTTCGGACCGCGGTAGTCGGGGATCCCCGAGTCCGTGCTGATGCCGGCACCGGTGAGCAGGGCGACGAGGGGTCTGGCCATGGCGCCGAGGGTATGCGGGGCCGCGGGGCGGCGGCGAGCGGATATCGGACGGGAGGACACCGAGGCGAGCGACGGAAGGTCTCAGTGCACCCGCCGGCCGTTCTCCAGCTCCGCCGTCCCCGAGCCGTCCGCCAGGACGTCGAGGGCGGCCAGGACCCGACCGCCGAGGGCGCCCAGCAGATACCCGGAGAGTTCCGCGCGCGGGACCAGCCGCCAGGACAGCAGCTCCTCCTCCTGGAGGCGGATCGCCTTCAGCTCGCCCTCGCTCAGCACCCCGCCGTCGTACAGGTACGCCACCACCGGCGGCCGGCCCGCGCCCTGCACCCAGTCCACCGCCAGCAGCCGGCCGGGCTCCCGGTCCAGGCCGATCTCCTCGGCCGTCTCGCGCCGTGCGCCCTGCCGCGGGGTCTCGCCGTCGTCGGACTCGACGGTGCCGCCGGGCAGCACCCAGCCCTCCCGGTAGTTGGGCTCGACGAGCAGCACCCGGCCCACGCCGTCCCGGAACAGCACGGCGGCGCCGGCCAGGACGCGGGGCAGGGAGGCGATGTAGGCGGCGTAGTCAGGAGAGGTGGTCATCGGTGCAGGGTAACCACCGGGTCGCCGCCCCGTACCCGGGCGGTCAGGCCGCGGACTCCGCCAGCCGCAGCGTCCGCCGCGCCAGCTCGCTGATCCGCACCCCGTCGAAGCCGAACACCGCGCTGCGGACCGTGTCCTCCAGCGGCTCCTTCCACTGGCCCGGAATGGCCGCCGCCCCGCCGAACACACCGGCCACCGAACCCGCGGTCGCGCCGTTGGAGTCGGTGTCCAGACCGCCGCGCACGGTCAGTGTGATGGTCCGGGTGAAGTCGCCGTCCCCGTAGAGCAGGCCGGCGGTGAGCACGGCGGCGTTCGGGACGGTGTGGATCCAGCCCATGCCGGCGGTCTCCTCGGCGACCGTGGTGAGCGTGTCCTCCCAGGACATCCGGGTGTCGTGCAGGGCGACCACCCGGCGTACCGCGCGGGCGAGCCGGCTGCTCGCCGGGATCACCGCCAGGGCCTCGTCGACGGCGTGCCGCACGGTGGGCGCGGTGAACGCGGCCGAGATCAGCGCGGCCGCCCACATCGCCCCGTAGACCCCGTTGCCGGTGTGCGACAGCACCGCGTCGCGCCGGGCCAGCTGGGCGGCGCGACGCGGGGTGCCCGGGCAGGTCCAGCCGAAGACGTCGGCCCGGATGAGGGCGCCGATCCACTCCTGGTAGGGGTTGTCGTACGTCGCCGTCAGCGGAGGCTTGAGCCCGCCCGCGAGGTTGCGGTAGGCGGCCCGCTCGGCGGTGAACGTCTGCAGGTACGGCAGCCGCAGCAGCCACAGGTCGCCGACCTGCTCGGTGGTGAAGCCGAAACCGTGGGTCTCCAGCAGGTCCAGGCCGAGGATCGCGTAGTCGACGTCGTCGTCACGGCAGCTGCCGTGGATGCGGCCGCGGACGCATTGGCGCCACTCGGGGCGCAGGGCGAACCCGTCGTGCTCGCTGATCGGCTCGGGCAGGTAGTCCGTGAGCGGCAGGGCCGCGGCCTGCCTGAGGTAGCGGTCGATGCGGTCGCGGGTCCACACCTCGCCCTGTTCGACCGGCTTGCCGAGCATGTTTCCCGCGATGCGGCCCTGCCAGCCGCCGAGGATGCGGTTGCCGAGGTCTGTGTCGGAGCGCGCGGGGGTCATGATGAGGGTCTACCCGTTTTGAGAGCGGGGACTGCGGTGTGCGCGGGACCGTGGCTTCGTCGTGGCCGGTCGCGCGGTGCCCCGCGCCCCTGAGGGCGAAGCCCCCTGGTCCATGAGATGGGCACGGGCTGACGGCGGACGGCTCCTCCGGTTAAGGTCGCAGCGGCGCGACTGGCCTTGACGTGTGTGAAGGCCCGGAGAGCAAGGGGAGTGCAAGTGGCGGACGCTGCAGTGAGCGGCACCCGGAAGGCACAGCGGGTGCTCGTCGCCGCGGACAAGTTCAAGGGGTCGCTGACGGCCGTGCAGGTCGCCGAGCGGGTCACGGCCGGGCTGCGCCGGGTCCGCCCGGACCTCGAGGTCGAGGCACTGCCCGTGGCCGACGGCGGCGACGGGACCGTGGCCGCGGCGGTCGCGGCGGGGTTCGAGCGCCGGGAGGTGCGGGTCGCCGGCCCTCTCGGCGACGAGGTGAGCGCGGCGTACGCGCTGCGCGGGAGCACCGCCGTCGTGGAGATGGCCGAGGCGAGCGGGCTGCAGCGGCTGCCCGCCGGGGTCTTCGCCCCGCTCACGGCGTCCACGTACGGCTCCGGCGAACTGCTGAAGGCCGCGCTGGACGCCGGTGCCCGCACGATCGTCTTCGGGGTCGGCGGCAGCGCCACCACCGACGGGGGCGCCGGGATGCTGTCTGCGCTCGGTGCCCGGTTCCTGGACGCCGAGGGGAAGCCGGTGCCCCCGGGCGGCGGCGGACTCGCCGAGCTGGCCACCGCCGACCTGTCCGGGCTCGACCCGCGCCTCGCCGAGATCGAGCTGGTCCTCGCGAGCGACGTCGACAATCCGCTGACCGGCCCGAAGGGCGCGCCCGCGGTCTACGGCCCGCAGAAGGGCGCCTCGCCCGACGACGTGGCGGCCCTGGACGCCGCCCTCGGGCACTTCGCGAAGGTGCTCCAGGACCCGGCCGGCGCGCAGGCCGCCGCATACGCGGCGTCACCGGGTGCGGGAGCGGCCGGCGGCATCGGCTACGGCGCCCTCCTGCTGGGCGCCCGGTTCCGTCCCGGCATCGAGGTGATGCTCGACGTCCTGGGCTTCGCGTCCGCCCTGGACCGCGCCGATCTGGTCATCACCGGCGAGGGCTCCCTCGACGAGCAGACCCTGCACGGCAAGGCCCCGGCGGGCGTGGCCGCGGCGGCCCGTGCCGCGGACAAGGACGTCGTGGCGGTCTGCGGCCGTCTGGCGCTGCCGCCCCAGACGCTGGGCCGGGCCGGTTTCCGCCGGGCCTACCCTCTGACGGACGCGGAACCGGACGTCGCGAAGTGCATCGCGGAGGCCGGGCCGATCCTGGAGCGGGTGGCGGAGCGGATCGCGCGGGACTTCCTGACCTGAGCCGTCACGGCAGGGGGGTCAGCGCTCCGTCGGAGTCCCGGAAGTAGCTGCCGGAGCTCTGGCCCCACACCTTGCCGTTCTTGAACCACTGCTTCGACATGTGGTGCACCGTCTGGGCGGTGACCTCCCACACCAGCGAGTGGCCCGCCCCCTCCAGGCAGAACATCAGCTTGTCGGGCCCCTTGACGGCCTTGTACAGGTCCGGCACGGAGAAGCGGACGGGGTCGGGGAAGCCGGCCGGGCTGTTGGCGGCCCGGTCCTGGTCGCCGTAGACGATGAGCACGGGAACCCGTTCCCCGAGTACGGCCGTGCCCGCCGGGTTCTCGTGCGGCGCCGTCCGGTTGTTCCAGCCCCACCAGTAGGTGTTCCGGTACCGCAGGATGCCCTCGTACTCACCCGGGGCCACCTCGCGGCCCCACTTGCTGCCGAGGGGATCGCTGCGCATGCAGGCCTCCCAGGCGAGGTCCACGACGCCCGGTTCCCGCAGGTCGGGGTTGCCGTCCAGCCCGGTCCTGAAGCCCGTCCTGGTGCCGACGAACATCGGGAAGCCCCAGGTGACGGCCGGTGTGGACATCGGCAGTGTCACGGCCTCGGCCGGGCGGCCGAACGGGTCGTCGGGCTTGTCCGACCACCGTCCCTTGGGCGGGAAGACCGGGGCGAGCAGGAGCAGGCTCTCGACATTGCCGGGGTGCTGGAGGGTGTAGGGGCCCATGATGGCCGCGCCCAGCGACCAGGCGATGAACCGGATCGGCTTCTTCCGGCCGGGCAGGTCCCTGATGTACTCGACCACCGCGCCCAGCTCCGCCCACTCGCTCTCCGAGTTGCCCAGCTGGTGCGGGTACGGGGGAGGGGGCGGGCAGAGCGCCGGGAGGGGATTGGGGACGAGGACCTGCTGCTGGGCCGGATTGGCGTTGCACGGCTCGTCCATCCTCGGGCGCGGTGACCGGCCGGAGCCCTGCAGCTCCATGATGAAGACGTCGTACCCGTCGTCCGCGAGCTCCTGCGCCCAGCTGTACCGGGTGGCGCGCCCGCCCGGCACCGGCGCGAGGTCGAATCCCGCCAGCGCCGGCACGCTCCTGCCGTGCAGCATGAGGACCGGCTGGTACGGATGGTTGGGCTTGGTGCCGTCGTACTCCCGGACGGGCAGGGTCACCGTCTCGCCGGCGTTCGCGGGGATCTTGGACTGGAGCGTGACCTTGTGCTCTCTGAGGATGGGTGCGGGCATGACCGCCTCCCAGGAAGAAAGTGGGATGAAGTGGATGTAATACCCCCTTTCCACCCTCCTCTTCCTGGATTTTCTCCGCAAATCGTCCTCAAGCGGCGGTAGTTGACCGGTCAAGGGCACGAAGGGAACGCCCTTGAACGGGAAACGGGTGTGGCCCGGGCCACGAAGGCCCGGGCCCCACCCGTTCGGGCGATGCCGGGACAGTCTGTGTCTTATACACAACTGAAGCT
>NZ_JBHWFG010000071.1:0-5812 GCF_042733745.1 Streptomyces sp. NPDC059696 | reverse complement strand
GAACTGCGCGACCGCTTCCCCCGCATCGACCTGCTGGTCAACAACGCGGGCGTGATGTGGACCGACCGGGCCCGCACCCCGGACGGACACGAACTCCAGTTCGCCACGAACCACCTGGGGCACTTCGCCCTCACCGGTCTGCTCCTGGACTCCCTGCGGGCCGCATCCGGCGCGCGGGTCGTGACGATCAGCAGCTACCTGCACCGGCTGGGGCGCATCGACTTCCGCGACCTGCACGGCGAACGCCGCTACAGCCGGTACCGGGCCTACAACCAGTCCAAGCTGGCCAACCTCATGTTCGCGCTCGAACTCCACCACAGGCTGGCGGAGTCGGGCGCGGAACTGGCCTCGCTCGCCGCCCATCCCGGGCTGGCCGCGACCGGCCTGGGCCGGGGCTTTCCCGCACCCGTGCGCAGGTTCGGCTCCCCGCTCGCCCCCCTGTTCCTCCAGCCGGCCGCGGCGGGAATGCTGCCCGCTCTGCGGGCCGCGACCGATCCCGACGCGCGCGGAGGCGAGTTCTACGGGCCCCTCGGCGTGACCGAGACCCGGGGCGCGCCCGGGCTCGTACGCCCCGGCAGAACGGCCCTCGACCCCCAGGCCCGGCGCCGCCTGTGGGAGGAGTCCGAGCGCCTCACCGGCGTACGCCTGCGCCCCTGAGACCGCCACCCGCTGCGAGGCCGTTCACCCCCGCCCGGCGGCACCGGACACGGCGAGCCGGCTGCCTACGCGCACGGCGGTGGTCAACGCGGCGTAGGACGTGAGCTCGACGAGTTCGCGGTCGGTGGACCATCGCCGCCTGAACGCCTCGACGTCCTGCGGGAGCACCTGGTAGGGGGCGAAGGCCGTCAGCAGCGCCAGCCGTGCCGCGGGCACGTCCTGGGCCGGCAGGCCGGCTACGGCCTCGTCCAGCCACCCCCGGCCGAGACCCGGCGCCGATCCGTCCCACGCGTCCAGACGCGTGCGCAGCCGCTCCCGGACCGGCTCGGGCACCCAGTGCGCCCCCTGGTCCACGGCGGTGACGGCACGTCCCAGGGCCTGGGCCACGAAGGGGCTGCCCTCGGCCCACTCCAGCCCCGGCGGCAGGGGCGCCGGGGGCAGCAGGTCGAGCGAGTCGCCCGGCGCCAGCGGACCCGGTGCGACCGGACGCATGGCCAGGGCGGTGGTCCGCATGATGGGGCCGCGCAGCGGCGTCGGCGTCCGGGCCGGCATGGGGGAGTCGGCCAGGAAGAACGACACCATGCGGTTGATGTAGTGGAACGTGACCACGACGCCGCACAGTTCCGGCGCCTGTTCACCGCTGAGCGGAAACGGCTCCCCGCCGTCCGCCACCCCGTCCCCCGGCTGCCGTCCCGCCTCCCGGACCCACCGCAGGAGCCCGGCGCCGACCCCGTCCGGGGGCAGGGTTCCGAGAACCGCCTGGTGCACCTGGACACAGTACGGGCAGTCGTTGGCGCGGGAGACCTCGGTGGCGACCGTCTCCTTCACCGCCCGGCTCACCCGCCCGTCGACCAGCAGGGTCTCCCGCAGCATCAGCCACGCCGCGGCCAGCGACGCCGCGGCGGGCGAGTGGAGGGCCAGGGGCGGCGCGAGCACGCCGAACTGCTCCTCCGTCTCCCGGTACACCCGGGCCACCAGGCCGCGGGCCTGGCGGGGGGCGACCACGTCCACGTACCTCACCTGCCGCAGGGATCCCCGCAGCACTGCCCGCACAAGCGGCCTCATCGTCGCCTTCCCTTCCCGTTGTCGAAGCTCGGCGCCCTCGCCGACGGCGGTTCGCCCGGCAGGTCCTGTCCGGTCCGCGGCGGCGGGCAGCCGTCGGGGCCGTGCGGCCCCGACCCCGGATCGTCCGCGCGGGTCTCCGGCTCCACGGCGCCCGGACCGAGCACCATCTGTTCCATCAGCATGCGGACCAGCGCGGTCGCCGCTTCCTGCGCGGTGGCCGCGCTGTACGCGGCGGGCGAGGCCGCCGCGGTGGCGAGGACCGTGTCGGCCGACGGCCTCGCGGTGGCGGGTGCCACTGCGGTCGACACCCGGGACGGGCGGTCGCTGTCGCTCATGGGCTGCCTCCCTGACGGATCCGGGCACCGGCCCGGCGTTGTCGGCGACGGGCGCCGGCGCCGGCCGTGGCTCCGGCCGAGAAGCACATTCTCGATCCTCGGGCCGGTCGCGGCCTTCTCGTGGGATGCGCTCTCGCCCAGGCCCGGTCGGCATCGGCGGAGGCGACCGGCAATCAAGGAGATGCGACGCCCGTACGACTCGGTGAACCATGCGGGAGCAGGGCGACGCCGTCCTGACCGATGCGCGCAGACGCCTGCTTCCGCACAGCGCGGACAGGGCGCCTCATGATTCCTGGAGGACCGAGTGGACCAGACGCCTACGCCCGCCCGCACCGAACTGGTTGAACGTGCCTCGAAGTTGAGGCCGCTGCTCCAGTCCCACGCGGCATGGACCGAGGAGAACCGGCGGTTGCACGAGGAGTCGGTCGAGGCGATGGCCGCGGCCGGGATCTTCCGCATGCGCGTGCCGGCCCGCTACGGCGGCTACGAGTCCGACGCCCGCACCCTGGTGGACGTGGCCGCCGAACTGGCTCGCGGCGACGGATCGGCCGCGTGGACGGCGTCGGTGTGGTGGATCCCCACCTGGATGGCGGGCCTCTTCCCGGACCACGTGCAGGACGAGGTGTTCTCCCGGCCGGACGTCCGGGTCTCCGGCACCCTCAGCCCCGGCGGGATGGCGGCCCCGGTCGACGGCGGCGTCGTGGTGAACGGCAAGTGGGGCTTCATCAGCGGCGCCTGGCACAGCCACTGGCAGGTCCTGATCGCCGTCTCGCCCACCCCCGACGGCGCCATGCAGCCCGTGATGGCTCTGGTGCCGACGGACCAGCTGCAGATCGTCGACGACTGGTACACCTCGGGTCTTCGGGGGTCCGGAAGCGTCACCACCATCGCCTCGGACGTCTTCGTCCCCCAGGATCGGGTCCTTCCGCTGGGCGCGGTGCTCCAGCAGCAGTACGCCTCCGAACTCAACGCCGCCTCGCCGATGTTCCGCGCGCCGATGCTGGCCGTGGCCTCGGCCTCGTCGGTCGGCACCATGACCGGACTGGCCGCGGCGGCCCAGGACGTCTTCCGCGGCCGGCTGCCGGGCCGGAAGATCACCTACACCGAGTACGAGGAGCAGGGCGCGGCGCCGATCACCCACCTCCAGTTGGGCGAGGCGAGCCTGCTGGCCGACGAGGCGCGGTTCCACGCCCACCGGCTGGCCGACCTGGTCGACTCCAAGGGGGCCTCGGGCGAGGCCTGGACGCTGGAGGAGCGGGTGCTGTGCCGCGGCCTGCTGGGGCGGGCCTGCCGCCTGGGCAAGGAGTCGGTGGACATCCTCGCGCAGGCGAGCGGCGGTTCCTCGATCTACAACGACGTCCCGATCCAGCGCGTGCAGCGCGACGCCCAGAGCATCACGCTGCACGCGCTCATGAACCCGAGCACCAACCTGGAGCTGTACGGCCGGGTGCTGTGCGGGCAGGGGCCCAACACCCTGTACGTCTGAGAGGGGCGCACCACCGGCCGGGACGGTCGCCGTGTTCCGGCCGGCGGGGTGCTCGGGAGCCGGGGTTCAGGACTCGGGGCTCAGGGTCACGGGGAAGGTGTCGAGGCCGCGGACGACCCAGCGGTCGCGGTAGACGGGCGGCTGGGAGACGGTCAGTTCCGGGAACCGGCGCAGCAGCCGCGGCAGCGCGATCCGCGCCTCCAGGCGGGCCAGCGGAGCGCCCAGGCAGAAGTGGCCGCCCGCGCCGAAGCTCAGCGGCCTGGCGGCCTCGGAGCCGTCCCGGCGGGGCGCGTAGCGGTCGGGGTCGAAGCGGCCGGGATCGCGGTGGCGGTCGGGATCCCGGTTCGCGGCGGCCAGGATGAGGACCAGCTTGGAGCCCGCAGGGACGGGCAGGCCCAGCAGATCGAGGTCCTCGGCAGCCCACCGGCTGGAGACGTGGACCGGCGGCTCGAACCGGAGGATCTCCTCGACGTAGCCGTCGGCGAAGTCCGGTTCGGCCCGCAGCCGGGCCGCGTACGCCCGGTGTTCGAGGGCGAGCATCACCCCGTGGCCGATCAGGAAGCTCGTGGTCTCGAACCCGGCCGTGAGCAGCACCATCATGGTGCCCATCAGCTCGTCGTGGTCCAGGCGCCGGGGGGAGCCGTCGTGGGCCTCGGCGAGCAGGGTGACCAGGTCGTCGGCGGGGACGCGGCGGCGGTGGTCCAGGAGGTCGTCGAAGTAGGCGCTCATCTCGTCCATGGCGGCGTCGGCCCCCGCGAGCGCGCCGGGGTCGGTGAAGCCGTCCGTCGCCACGGCGACCCGGGAGGCCATGTCGCGGAACCACACCTGGTCCTTCTCCGGGAAGCCGATCATCTCGCTGATCACCGCGACGGGCAGCCGGGCGGCGAACTCGGCGACGAGGTCGACCGGGGAGCCGTCGGAGCCGAGCCGCGCCATCCGGTCGAGGAGCCGGTCGGTCATCTCCTCGATCACCCCGTGCATCCGGCGCACCTTGGGCGGGGTGAACGCGAAGCTCACCACCTGGCGCAACCGGCCGTGGTCGGGCGGGTTGCTGTAGAGCATGGAGCTCGTGAACCCCCGGACCGAGGAGTGCGACCGCCACGACGGGAAGACGACGTCGTAGCTCCTGCCGTCCTGGACGCGCAGGGCCGGCTCCCGCAGCGCCCGGTCGCACGCGTCGTGGCCGACCACCACGAAGCGGCCGGGTTTCGTGGGGACCGCCTGCCCGTGCGCGCGGATCGCCTCGTAGAGGGGGTAGGGGTCCTGGCGGCCCCGCACCGTGCCCAGCGCGTCGAGCGCCTCGACCGGCGACATGACCGTGCCGGCCATACGCTCTCTCCTTGTCTGCCGTACCCCGCGCCGCGTTCGGCCGGGGCGGCGTGCGTCAGACCACGGACATCTGGATGATCGCGGAGGAACCCGCGGGGTGGACGGCGACGACCCGGAGCCCGGCCCGGCCCGCCAGCTCCGTGAACGCCTCGACGCCGCGTTCCTTGGCTCCGTAGACGCACAGCATGCGCAGGTCCATGCCGGTGTGCGGGGCGTCGCCCGCCGAACCGGTCGACTCGATCACGAACACCGATCCCGTCCGGCCCGCCGCCTCGGCGCAGCGCCGCAGGATCGCGACGGACGCCTCGTCGTCCCAGTCGTGCAGGACCAGGGAGAGCACGTAGGCGCCCGCGCCGGCGGGGAGAGGGTCGAAGAAGCTGCCCGTGACCGCGTTCGCCCGGTCGTCCAGTCCGGACGCCGCGAAGGACTCCTTGGCGCGCTGCACCGCGTCGGGCAGGTCCAGGACCGTGCCGCGCAGCGACGGGTAGGCGGTCAGCAGCGCGGTCAGCAGGGAGCCGTCGCCGCCTCCGAGGTCGATCACATGGCCGGTGGACGCCCAGTCGAAACCGGCCACGACGGCCGGAGCGCGGGTGGCGACGTCCTGGCCGAGCAGCCGGTTGAACGATTCCGCGCGCCGGGGGTCGTCCGCCAGATCTTCCCAGAAGGAACGGCCGTAGCGCAGCGGGAAGGCGGCCTTCCCGGTCCGTACGCTGTGCAGCAGGTCGACGAACGACAGCTCTCCGCGTCCCGCCCCCTCCATGTCGAACCAGGCCCGGACGCCCGCCGGGTGGTCCTCGCACAGCGGCCGGCCCAGGGGGGTCAGGGTGTACCGGCCGAGCTCGTCGCGGTCCAGCAGGCCCCGGACGGCGAGGTAGCGCAGCAGCCGGTCGAGGGAGTCCTCGTGCACGGCGGCCGCCTCGGCGAGTTCGCGGGCGGTGCG
>NZ_JBHWFG010000070.1:0-6208 GCF_042733745.1 Streptomyces sp. NPDC059696 | reverse complement strand
GCGTTGGAACTCCGGGCCGCGTTGGAACTCCGGGGCGTGTGGAACGGGGGTGTCACTGGCCGCCCAGCGAACGGCGGAGCCCCCGCTTCCAGGCGGCGACGGATACGGACAGACACCCCTCGAGTTGGAAAAACGCAGGTCAGCTCGTTCCAACGCTCTCTATGCCAGGCGGCGGTCACCGCTTGGCACCCGTCGAGCGAGGGCGAGGAAGCCGACCTCGACTGGAATGACAAGTTCCACGGAACACCTCCCGTCGGCTTTCCCGCCTGGTTCGGTCCTCTACCCGCCGACCCGACGCCCACGAATTCCACCCATGAGACGGGTGGGAACCGAGGCGCTCAGCTCGATACGGTTGCGCTTTTCTCGGCCCGCTTGATCTCCCCGAGGTACTTCCGCACCGTTCCAACGGTGTAGCCGGAGCCCTCGGCAAGAATCGGCGCGAGCGCATTCGCGGACCGGGAACGTTCCTCCGGAGGCAGCCGCCGATAACGGACTGCCACGATTTCCGGCCCCGTCCGTACTTCAGCCTCGCGCTCCTGGACCTCCGACGCCTCCTCCCGCGCAGGCTGGGCGAGATCGATTGCCGGGTCCGGGCGTGAGGTCACGAAGCCCGGGACCTCATCGTGCTCGGGGATCCGCATCTGCACCACGCGGCGTCGCTCCCCCGTCCACTCCGCCTTCGCAGCGGACACGGCGATCTTCTCCACCGGCGTCTCCTCAGAACGAGAACGCCCCTCGCCGACATGGCTCCCGGATGCTTCGTTCGAGACCCCGGGCTCATCCGGCACCTCCTCGAACAAACCGTTCTTCGGCTTCGTCCGCTCCGGTCCGAACCTTGCGCTGCTCCCGTTCGACTGCGGCTCTGCCTGCTCGACGGTCGGCACCCCCGCCATGAGAGCCGTCGGTTCGATGCCGGCGGCGGCGAGGCCCGCGGGGGCGGTGTCGGCCAGGGGGACGCCGTACTTCGCCAGCCGCAGGGGCATCATCGACTCGATGGGGGCCTTGCGCCGCCAGTTGCGGCCGAAGCGGGCCTGGAGGCGGGCCTGGTAGATCAGCCGGTCCTGTTCGAGCTTGATGACCTGCTCGTAACTGCGCAGCTCCCACAGCTTCATCCGCCGCCACAGCTTGAACGTCGGGATGGGCGAGAGCAGCCAGCGGGTGAGGCGGACGCCCTCCATGTGCTTGTCGGCGGTGATGTCGGCGATCCGGCCCACCGCGTGCCGGGCGGCCTCGACGGCGACGACGAACAGCACCGGGATCACCGCGTGCATCGCGGTGCCGAGCGGGTCGGGCCAGGAGGCGGCCCCGTTGAACGCGATCGTCGCGGCGGTCAGCAGCCACGCCGTCTGGCGCAGCAGCGGGAAGGGGATGCGCATCCAGGTGAGCAGGAGGTCCAGGGCGAGCAGGACGCAGATGCCCGCGTCGATGCCGATCGGGAAGACCAGGGAGAACGTCCCGAAGCCCTTGTCCTCCGCGAGCTCGCGCACGGCGGCGTAGGAACCCGCGAAACCGATCGCGGCGATGACCACCGCACCGGCGATGACGACCCCGATGAGTATGCGGTGCGTGCGTGTCAGCTGCATCGCGGCCACGCGAGAGCCTCCTGGTGGAGCGGGCTGTCGAAGGGTTCGCTGAAGGAGGAGCTAGCACCCCTGCCGGGTGACCTCGGCACGGCAGGGGCGCTCGTGCGTGGACTCACTCCTGGGTCAGGAGCTTGGCGAGGGTGTGTCGGTCCTCGACGGTCATGTGCTCGCGGACCAGCTTGTTCAGTGCGTGCGGGCTGTGCCAGGGAAGATGCCTCGAGGAGCTCTGGCCCGTGATGGCACTGATAACGGCGTTATCAGTCTCCCGTCCCGTCGGGCGGGCCGGAGCCACCACGGAAGGCTGGTTCTCGGCGGGCCTGCTGATAACGGCGTTATCAGCAGGGGACTCCGGCGGCTCCTTCGCCCTCTGCCGCGCGGGGGCGATAACGCCGTTATCAGAAGACGGTTGAGACGAGGGGCCACTCCGCTTCCCCTTCTTCGCCACGGCCTGCACAGCTCGCGCGTCCGCTACTGCGCGCTGCTCTTCCGGGGTGCGCTTGGCCAGCCCCCGCACATGCTCGACCTTACGGCGGCCGGCCTCCAGGTCCGCCTGAAGCTCGGGGGCGAGCTCCAGCAGGGACAACCGCTGCGAGATGTAGGGCTGGGTGACACCGAGCCTCTTGGCTGCCTTGTGCTGCGATCCGTAGAACGCCACCAAGGTCTTCAGCGCCGCTGCCTCTTCCAGGTCGGAGAGGTTCTCCCGCTGGGCGTTCGCGACGAACGCGGACTCCAGAAGGGCTTCGTCCGTGGTGACCCGCGCGTCGTCGACGGTGACCTTGATCGTCGCGAGCCCTGCAGCCCGTGCCCCCGCCAGCCGACGGTGACCGTCGACGACGACATAACCCGCACCCGGCTCGAGTTCCGATGCTCGCTCAGGGCGGTCGCGGAGGTATGCCTCGACGGACGCGACGGTGATGGACTGGATCTGCCCGATCTCGCTGAGACTGGCGGCCATCCCGGAGACGTCGCCCAGGGTCTCCCGGGGGTTGTCGGGGTTGACGCTGACATCAGTGAGCGGCAGTTCGTTGGGATCCACGGTTCCGAAAGCCTGGTCGGTCAGCTGGCGCCGCACACTGCGCGCCTTGCCGGCCCGCGCGAACGACGACGATGCGCCCAGCTGGTCTTCCTTGGAACTCATGAAATCTGCCTCGCAATCGCCCGCATGCCCGTCGACTGGTCACAGTGAGGGGCGTGTTCCAGCAGCGGCATCCGCTTGCGTACCGCTTCTCGCTGTTCCTTGAGGTCGCCGATCACCGCGAGCACCTTCGGATCCCCCAGGTTCCGCCACTCCCGGAGAGAGGACGTGGCGACGACGCCGCGCCGACTGTCGTAGAGGTTCACCACGAGCCCGAGATACTCGATCTCCAGACCCAGGTCGTCTCGCAGCGACTCGACCTGATCGGCCAGCATGGCGTATGCCGTTGCCGAGGAGTCCTCGGCCAGCACGGGGATGACCATGCCTGAGATGCCCTCGGCCTCGCCTTGGCGACGCCGCCCGTAGTAGATCGCCGCGTCGGTCGCCATGCCGAGGCTCGGCGGGCAGTCGATCACGATCGCGTCGAAGTCCTTCTCCAACGGCTGCAGCGCCCGCTCCAACGCGGCTTCCTTGTTCCGCATCCGTGCGACGGCGATCTTCGCGTCGAGGAGGAATCCGTCCGGGCAGGCGGGCAGGACATGGAGGCGCTTCTCGAAGCGGGGCGACTCGATCGTGACCACCAAGTCTTTCAGCTGCCCCTTGCCTTCGCCGCACATGTGCAGCACCAGGCTGTCCGTCCCCGGGGGGAGCTGCTCGACACCGAGCTGGTCGCTCAGGTGCCCTTGAGGGTCGTAGTCCACGAGCAGCACCCGCATGCCGTCCTCGGCGAGCGCTTGCGCGACACCAGCGGCGACAGCCGTTTTCCCCACCCCTCCCTTCTGGTTTATGACGACCTTGCGCTGGACGATGCCCGTGACGGGACGGTGCCTGGGGGAGGGGTTGGCCCTCAGCCAACTCTGTACCGACTGAGCGAGGCCTTGGACGAACGGCATGCCGCCACGCTCGTGGCAGGTGCTCTTGAGCTCCTGCCACTGGCCCGGCGGAAGCCACGTGGAAAAGGAACTGGAGCCTGATGTGTCGACAGTGGGGCACTCATCGGGTGCCGCTTCACGCCAGGCGGTGATGCCGGCGGAAACAGCGTCCTGGATGTCGACGCCGAGTTCCGCAGCACGAACCTTGAGGTCCTGGCGCAGCCAGGACGGCAGCTTGGAGACAACCTTCTCTCTATCTCCAGCAGTACTTGAAGTGACCATGAGGTCAGCTTACTAACTTTGCGGAGAGTTGTGTTCAACGCCCTGCTCAACACGCGTGTCGCTGCACTTCACTGACTGCGCGACACACCGGATCGGCTCGGGCTGCGGAGCGGCACTGATAACGGCGTTATCAGTCAATGGCTGCGGCCGACGCTCCTGCCACGTGCGCTCTCCCTGTGCCGCAACGGTCTCGCCTGGAAGCATGCCCATGCCATGCGCCGTAAACCGAGGAAACCCAAAGAGCTTCCGGTTGGCTCATCCGGTCGCTGAGGAGGCTCACGACGCGTGGCACGACAGGATCATCGGCTCCTGCGGCAGGAGCATCGACGACGGCTCCGGGTCTGCCGAGCCGCCGGACGTCCTTGATCTCCACACCTTCAGCCTGTCCCATCACGCTCGGGGGCCGAACTCCACGACGAACAGACCGCGCCCGTGCGGCCGGCTCCAGCCTGCTGTTCAGCCTCGCCCCGGCAGTGGTCGTGGCCTACTGCAACGCCACCTCCTCCGCCTGGCTCGCTACCCTCTATCCCGCCTCGGGGGCACCTATGCCTATGGTCGCAAGCGCCTCGGCGACTTCTGAGGGCTACCTGGCCGACGGGCATTCCCTCTCGGCAAGACTGCCTCCTGCGCCGCCATGGCCCTGACCGCAGTCGACTACACAGGCGTCCACAAATCCGCCCTGCTCGCCCGCACCATCGTGGCTGCCGCCGTCGACCGAGCAGCCCAGCCAGCAGCTCACACTTATGTCGCTGTCCATGAAGGACAGGCTCTCGTGGGAGGTCCCCAGGACCTCGTCGAGAACGGTGCGGTGCAGGATGGTCCAGGCTTGTTCGGCGAGGTCGTTCGTCTTGAGGATGGTCAGGGTGAACGTGTGGAACGTGTCCTGGCCCTGCTGTCTCTTGAAGAGTCTCAGTTCCTCCGGCGACGTCCGAGTGGGGATTTGTTTCCTTGATCAGGCCCAGGTTTTCGTGTTTTACCGGTGCACTCTCGTTTACCGGTACATCAATAGTCGCTGCTGGGATTCCCTTGTGACTGCTTGGAGTGCCGGTGACGGCCGTGTCCTGGAGGATGCCTGGACCACCGGTGTCCTGCTGGATCTAGGGGGCCAGCGGGCAGTACGAATAGGTGACGAACATCGGCTTCGCCGCCTGATGTCACCCTTTTCCGGCCGGCATTCTCGCTTCCAGTCCTAGGCACTGTCCGGCGGATCATGGGCGGAGCCATAGGCGGACTGCTGCTGCGGTGACGGTGCCGTGGAAGACGTAGGCCCTTTTGTCGTAACGGGTGGCGACCGCGCGGGAGTTCTTGAGCCGGTTGATGGTCCGCTCGACCTCGTTGCGGCGCCGGTAGCGCTCGCGGTCGAAGCCAGCTGGCCTGCCGCCCGCGCTGCCTCTGCGCCGGCGGTTGGCCCGCTGGTCCTTCGGCTCGGGGATCGTGTGTGTGATGCGCCGTCTTCGCAGGTAGCGGCGATTTCGGCGTGAGCTGTAAGCCTTGTCGCCGCTGACATGGTCGGGCCTGGTCCGGGGCCGTCCGCCCAGCGGCCGGGGAACCCGGATCCGGTCCAGGACCTCGATCATCTGCGGGGCGTCACCCCACTGGCCTGGGGTGATCAGTAGAGCCATGGGGCGGCAGCCGCCTTCACCGGCGAGGTGGATCTTGGAGGTCAGACCGCCCCGGGACCGTCCGAGTCCCTCATCGGGGCGGTGGTGCCGGGGCCTCGTCCTTTTTTCGGGACCCGCGGTCCGACCCTGCGGGCGCCGGCCGCGTGCTGATGGGCCCGGCAGGACGTCGAGTCGACGCCCACCATCGACCAGTCGATCCGCCCGGCAAGGTCGGCGTCGGCCTGGACCGCCTGCAGGAGCCGGTCCCAGGTACCATCCGCCGACCAGCGGCGATGCCGTTCATACACGATCTTCCACGAGCCATAGCGTTCCGGCAGGTCACGCCACGGAACACCGGTGCGGACCCGGAACAGAATCCCGTTGAGCACGGTCCGGTGATCGTTCCACCGGCCGCCCCGGCCACCCAGCGAGGGCAGATGCGGCTCCAGCAGCAACCACTCTCGATTCGTCAGATCCCCCCGACCCATGACCCAACCAATGAGCGACCGGCCGGAAAGTCACATGATCCGCCGGACAGTGCCTAGGTGAGTGCAGTGATGCCCCGCTCGAACGCCCCAGCGCCCTTCCCCTTCGTGGCCGGTGTGGTCCGGGGCGTGAGCCCGAGACCTTCCAGGCGTGCGCGCTGTTCGTCGTTGAGGCTGTTCCAGCTGTGGGTTTCGGTCTGGCGGGTGGTCCAGGTGACCGCCTGGCCGCGATGCGCGCGGTCGTCTCGGC
>NZ_JBHWFG010000069.1:0-6674 GCF_042733745.1 Streptomyces sp. NPDC059696 | reverse complement strand
GAAAAAACCACGTAACGTCGTCCGAAGAGCACGGACCCCTCGGACGACTGCCAGACGTCCGGTCAGCCGGCCTGGGCCTTCAGGTGGCGGCGCAGGTACTCGCCGGTGAGGGAGGAATCCGCGGCGAGCAGGTCCTTCGGCGTACCGGTGAAGACGATCTCCCCGCCTTCCCGTCCGCCGTCGGGGCCAAGGTCGATGATCCAGTCGGCCTGCTGCACCACATCGAGGTTGTGCTCGATGACCACGACGGTGTTGCCCGCCTCGACGAGACCGTCCAGGAGCGCCAGCAGGGTGTCCACGTCCGACATGTGCAGCCCGGTGGTGGGCTCGTCCAGGACGTAGACCGTGCCCGTGCGGTGCAGCTGGTCGGCGAGCTTGATGCGCTGCAGCTCACCACCGGAGAGGCTGGAGAGCGGCTGACCCAGGCTGAGGTACCCGAGGCCGACGTCCACGAGGGCGCGCAGCTTGGGCAGCAGCGCCTTCTCGGTGAAGAACTCGACGGCCTCGTCGGCGGGCAGCTCCAGGACGTCCGCGATGGACTTGCCGCGAAGCTTGTGCTCCAGGACCTCGGGCTTGAAGCGGCGCCCCTCACAGACACCGCAGTGGGTGGTCACGGGGTCCATGAAGGCCAGCTCGGTGATGATGACCCCGCGGCCCTGGCACTCCTCGCACGAGCCCTTCGAGTTGAAGCTGAACAGTGAGGCGTTCGCGCCGGTCTCCTTCGCGAACAGCTTGCGCAGCGGGTCCATCAGACCGAGGTAGGACACCGGTGTGGAGCGCGAGGAGGCGGCGATCGCGGACTGGTCGACGAACACGGCGTCGGGGTGCGCCTCCATGAAGGCCCCGGAGATCAGGCTGCTCTTGCCGGAACCCGCCACCCCGGTCACCGCGGTCAGCACGCCGGTGGGTACGGCCACGGAGACCTGCTTCAGGTTGTGCAGATCCGCGTTCTCCACGGTCAGCTCCCCCGTGGGCGGGCGGACCTCCTCCTTCACGCGTGCCCCGCGCCGCAGTGCCTCCCCCGTCCGGGTCTTCGCCTTCCGCAGCTCCGCGAAGGACCCCTCGAACACGATTTCGCCACCGTGCACCCCGGCCCCGGGGCCGACGTCGACGATGTGGTCGGCGATCTCGATCACATCGGGGTCGTGCTCGACGACCAGCACGGTGTTCCCCTTGTCGCGCAGCGCGCGCAGCAGCTCGTTGAGCCGTCCCACGTCGCGCGGGTGCAGGCCGATGCTGGGCTCGTCGAAGATGTAGGTGAGCCCGGCCAGACCACTGCCGAGGTGGCGGACCATCTTCAGCCGCTGCCCCTCGCCCCCGGAGAGGTCGGCCGTGGGCCGGTCCAGGGTCAGGTAGCCGAGCCCGATGGACACGATCCGCTCCAGGGCCGTGCGCGCGGCCTTCGCGAGGGGAGCCGCGGCCGGCTCTGTGACGCCGGTGAGCACCTCCGTGAGGTCGCGGACCTCCATGCTCGAGTAGTCGGCGATGTTCTTGCCGTCGATCCGCACGTCGAGCGCGGCGGCGTTGAGCCGCGCCCCCCGGCAGGAGGGGCAGACGCCGTCGGTGACGAAGCGTTCGATGACCTCGCGCTTACGATCACTCAGGGCGCTGAGGTCGCGCTTGAGGTTGAGCCGCTCGAACCGGTCGGCCAGCCCTTCGTAGTTCGTCTGGAACTCGGTGCTCTTGGTCTTCAGCGTCACCTTCCCGCCGGTGCCGCGCAGCAGGGTGTCCAATTCCTCGGCGCTGTACTCGGCGATCGGCTTGGCCGGATCCAGACGGCCTGACTTCGCCCAGATCTGCCAGTCGGGGCTGCCCACCTTGTACTCGGGGAAGAGAACCGCCCCGTCGTCCAGGGACTTCGAGCGGTCCAGCATCTTGTCCAGGTCGAGGGCGATGCTCTGGCCGAGACCGTCGCAGTCCGGGCACATGCCCTGGGGGTCGTTGAACGAGAACGCGGAGACGCCGAGCGAGGACGGCTTCTTGTCCGTCGTCGTGCCGAACCGGGCGAACAGGGCCCGGATCATGGGCTGCACGTCGGTCATGGTGCCCACCGTGGACCGGGCGTTGCCCCCCACCGGCTTCTGGTCGACGATCACCGGGGTGGTGAGGTTCTCGATCGCCTCGGCCTGCGGACGTTCGTACTTCGGGAGCTGGTTGCGGATGTACCAGCTGAAGGTGGAGTTCAGCTGCCGCTGGGCCTCCACGGCCACCGTGTCGAAGACGATCGACGACTTGCCCGATCCCGAGACCCCCGTGAAGACCGTGATCTGGTTGCGGGGGATCGTCAGCGAGACATCCTTGAGATTGTGGATCCGCGCGCCCGCGATACGGATGCCGTCTCCCGGACCGGATGCGGTGTCCGCGCCGGGGGTGGGGTCGGTGACGCTCACAGAGTTCTCCTCCTGGTTCCGTTCATGAGTCACCGTTCCGCCGGACGGACCGGCGGAACGGTAACCACCTAGCCTGCACTCAGGAGGTGTCCGCGGTCTTCTCCTGCCGTGCTGACTTGGGCGGCGGCCCGCCCGAGAAGGCGGGCTCGGTGCTCCAGCCGGCCAGCCGCTCCTCCCGCTCCTGCTCGTCGCTCTCGAAAGCGATCCGGCTGCTCGCCCAGCGCAGGAGCGGCGGCGCCGACACCGAGGTGATGAGGGCGATCAGCACGATGATCGTGAAGGTGACGGTGTCCAGTACGCCGATGCGCAGCCCGACCAGGGCGATCACCACCTCGATCATCCCGCGCGAGTTCATCCCCGCCCCGAGCGCCAGCCCCTCGTACCGGCTCATCCCGCCGCTGCGGGCGGCGACGTACGCACCGGCGAACTTGCCGAGCGTGGCCACGAAGAGGACGACGACACCGGTGAGGAGGACCGACGGCTCCGCGAGCGCCGTCAGGTCCATGCGCAGCCCCACACTGCCCAGGAACACCGGGGCGAACACGGCCATGACCAGGGTGCGCAGCGGAGCCAGCCGCGCCGGGTCGATGTGCCGGAGCAGGGTGGCCCCGGCCACGAACGCCCCGAACAGCGCCTCCATCCCGGCCGCCGCGGTCAGCGCCCCGTACAGGACGACGACGGCCACGCCGACGGTGATGGCCGACACCGGAACCCGGCCGCCCCCGGTACGGGACATCCGCCTGCCGATCGGGCCGCCCACCGCGCACGCCGCGGCGATGAACACGGCGGTCCAGGCCATTGTGGTCAGGACCACGGGCCCGCCGGCCCCCCCGCTGGCCAACGCCGTCACCAGGGCGAGCAGCAGCCAGCCCACCGCATCGTCGAACACGGCGGCCGCGATGAGCAACTGGCCGACGTTGCGGTGCGTGAGGTTCAGGTCCGCGAGCGTCTTGGCGATCACCGGGAGCGCGGTGACGCACATGGCGACCCCGAGGAACAGCGCGAAGACGCCCCGTTCTCCGGAGTCCGTCAGCAGCGAGGCCGGCACCAGGTACCCGGTGGCGATACCCAGCCCCAGAGGCACCAGGAGACCGGCCAGGCTCACCCGGGCAGCCAGCCCCCCGCGCCTGCGCAGGATCAGGGGGTCGAACTGAGCCCCGGCGATGGCCACCAGCAGCAGGATGCCGAACTGGCAGAACGCGTCGAGCAGGTGCGCCTGCGACATGTCCGCGGGGAACAGCCGGCCGGAGAGCCCCGGTGCGATCTGCCCCAGCAGCGTCGGCCCCAGCAGCACCCCCGCGGTCAGTTCCCCCACCAGGGGCGGTAGGCCGACCCGGGCGCCCAGCCGCCCCAGACCGTAGGCGCAGACGAGGAGTACGCCGACCTGGAGCAGGAAGACGGTCAGCGGCTCCCCGCCCAGCGGCGACGTGGCGGCGGCGAGCGCCGCCACGTCAGGACCGTGCATGGGGAACCCAGCCCAGTCCGTCCGTCGACGCGGCCAGGCCCCCCTGCCTGACCGGTCGCTCGGCCCCCGCCTCGTCGCCGAGCAGCGCCCGCGCCTGCAGGGCGGCGCCCTGCTCCATGAGACGGCCCACCACCTTTCCCGGCACGGCGCCGTGCGGCCCGCCGGTGTCGTCCGCGGCGGTGTGCGTCATGCCGGCCATCTCGTCCGACGCCTCGGCGAACCGCTGCCTGGCCCGCGCCGCGTCGGCGAACTCGTCGGAGGAGACCCCGCCGATCAGCTCGACGAACGACTCCAGGTCGGAGTCCGCGGTGTTGGAGATCTTCCGGGCCTGCCAGAAGTAGGAGTCCTCCGAATGGTGCATGTCGTAGAAGCCGACGAGGAACTCGTAGAAGCGGCTGTACTCCAGCCGGTAGCGCGCCTCGAACTCCTCGAACGCGGTGGTCTCGTCGACCGTCCCGTCCAGGCAGGAGTTGAGCGAGCGCGCGGCCAGCAGCCCGCTGTAGGTGGCGAGGTGGACCCCGGAGGAGAACACCGGGTCGACGAAGCACGCGGCGTCCCCGATCAGGGCCATGCCCGGCGCCCAGAACTTCGTGTTGCTGTACGACCAGTCCTTGCGGACCCGCAGCTCGCCGTAGGGGCCCTCGGTCACCCGGGTGGCCTCGGAGAGCTTCTCCGCGATCAGCGGGCAGGCCGCGATGAACGACTCCATCGCCTTCTCGGGGTCGCCCTGCACCAGGCTCGCCGAGTCCCGGTTCACCACCGCGCCGACGCTGGTCAGGTCGGGGGTCAGGGGGATGTACCAGAACCAGCCGTGCTCGAAGGCGCAGGTGAAGATGTTCCCGGAGTTCGGCTTGGGCAGCCGCTTGCCGCCGTTGAAGTAGCCGAACAGGGCGAGGTTGCGGAAGAAGGGCGAGTACTCGCGCTTGGAGCCGGACTTCTTGTACAGCCCGCCGGTGTTGCCGGAGGCGTCCACGACGAAGCGGGCGCTCACCTCGTGCTCACGCCCCTCGGCGTCCCGGTAGCGCACCCCCCGGACCCGGCCGTCCTCGGCCTTGAGCACGTCGAGGACGTCGCTGTTCTCCCGTACCTCCACCCCGTGCTTGCGAGCGTTGTCGAGGAGGATCTTGTCGAACTTCATGCGTTCGACCTGGTAGGCGTACCCCGTCGCACCGGGCATCCGGCGCGAGACGGCGAAGTCGAACGTCCAGGGCTCGGGGTTGGCGCCCCACTTGAACGTCCCGCCGTGCTTGATCGTGAAAGAGGCCTTCTTCAGCTCGTCGGAGACGTCGAGGAGATGCGCGATGCCGTGGACGGTGGCGGGGAGGAGGGACTCACCGATCTGGTAGCGCGGGAAGGTCTCCTTCTCCAACTGGAGCACCCGGTGACCCCTCTTGCGGACCAGCGTGGACACGGTCGAGCCCGCCGGGCCACCGCCCACCACGATGACGTCGTACTGCGCTGACACGTCCACGGAGTCTCCTTCTCGCGCGTCGGGAAGCGGCGTCTCACATTCGCTGGAATCCTCCGGCCCGCCGCGGGGGCGCCGCATCTCCGGGATTGCGAAGTCGTGGGCATTCTGCGAGAAGCGCGTACCGCGCGGTCCGGTCTACAGTGACGTGGAATTTCAGTGATTGCGCTGAAGGGCGGAACACAATGAAGGCACTTGTACTGTCGGGCGGTTCGGGAACCCGCCTGCGCCCGATCAGTTACGCCATGCCGAAGCAGCTTGTTCCGATCGCCGGGAAGCCGGTCCTGGAATACGTTCTGGAGAATATTCGCGACCTCGATATCAAAGAGGTCGGTATTGTCGTCGGCGACTGGGCTCAGGAAATCATTGAGGCGATCGGGGACGGCAGCCGTTTCGGTCTGCGCATCACCTACATACGCCAGGACCAACCCCTGGGCATCGCGCACTGCGTGAAACTGGCCCGCGAGTTCCTCGACGAGGACGACTTCGTCCTGTACCTGGGCGACATCATGCTCGACGGGGACCTGCCGGCGCAGGCCCGGGAGTTCCTCCGGGCCCGCCCCGCCGCGCGGATCGTCGTGCGCCAGGTGCCCGACCCCCGGGCCTTCGGCGTGATCGAGCTGGACGCCCAGGGACAGGTGCTGCGCCTGGTGGAGAAGCCCCGGGAACCGCGCAGCGACCTGGCGGCGATCGGCGTGTACTTCTTCACCGCCGACGTGCACCGCGCCGTCGACGCGATCCGGCCGAGCGCCCGCGGGGAGCTGGAGATCACCGACGCGATCCAGTGGCTCCTGGAGCACGGCTCGCGGGTCGAGGCCGGCCGCTACACCGACTACTGGAAGGACACCGGCCGGGTCGAGGACGTCGTGGAGTGCAACCGCCGAATGCTCGGCCGGCTGGCCCGCCGGGTGTCGGGCGAGGTGGGCCCGGAGAGCGAACTGCTGGGCGGTGTGGTCGTCGAGGAGGGCGCGCGCGTGACACGTTCGCGGATCGTGGGGCCCGCGGTGATCGGTGCGGGGACGGTCGTCGAGGACAGCCAGATCGGACCGTACGCCTCCATCGGCCGGCACTGCACGGTGCGGGCCTCCCGGCTCTCCGACTCCATCGTCCTGGACGACGCCTCGATCCTCGCGGTGGCCGGACTGCACGGCTCGCTGATCGGGCGGGGCGCCCGGGTCGGGCCGGGGGCCCGGGGCGAGGCCCGGCACCGCCTGGTCGTCGGCGACCACGTACAGATCGAGATCGCGGCCTGACGCCCGCCTGCCGGGACCCCGGGGGGAGGTCCGGCAGGGGCGTCAGGCCGCGAAGGGCGCTGCCGGGACGGGTGCGACCCGCCCCGGCAGCACACAGG
>NZ_JBHWFG010000068.1:0-11552 GCF_042733745.1 Streptomyces sp. NPDC059696 | reverse complement strand
GCGGGATCCCACCGGATCCCGCCGCCGCTCCGGTTTCGCTCCCGCCCCCACGGATTTCGCCTCCGCCCCTACGGACCCCGGCCCCCTACGACGCCTGACGCGCCTCGGACTTCGCGCCCTCCGCGTCGATGTGCGGCACCACCCGGTCCAGCCACCGCGGCATCCACCAGGCGTGCCGCCCGAGCAGCGTCATCACTGCCGGCACCATGAGCAGCCGCACGACGGTCGCGTCGATGAGCACGCTGACGGCCAGGCCGAGGCCGAGCATCTTGACCACGATGTTGTCGCTGAGGAGGAACGCGGCGAACACGCTCACCATGATCAGCGCGGCACAGGTGATGACCCGGGCCGTGATCTCCAGGGCGTGCGCCACCGATCCCTTCGCGTCACCGGTGCGCAGCCACGCCTCGTGGACACGGGACAGCAGGAAGATCTCGTAGTCCATGCTGAGGCCGAAGACGATGGCGAACATCATCATCGGCACGTAGCTCTCGATGGGCACCTTGCCGTGGACCCCGAGCGCGGGACCGCCCCAGCCCCACTGGAAGACCGCGACGACCACCCCGTACGACGCGGCGATCGACAGCACGTTCAGGACGGCCGCCTTCACGGCCACCAGCAGCCCCCGGAACACGGCCAGGATGATCAGGAACGCCAGACCCACGACCACCGCGATGATCACGGGCAGCTGGGAGGCGACGATGTCCCGGAAGTCGACCTGGGTCGCTGTCGTACCGGTGACGTACCCCTTGGCGTCCGTGCCCTGGACGACGTCCGGCAGCGTGTCGTCGACGAGACGGTTGGTCAGGTCCGTGGTCGTCTGGTTCTGCGGGGACTTGGTCGAGTAGACCGTGCCGACCAGGACGTCGCCGTCCTGCGTGGGCGTCAGGGGAGTGACGACGGCGGCGCCCTGGACCTTGTCGAGTGACTGCTGGGCCTTCGAGGCCAGGGCGGAGCGCTGCGACTGCGGCACGTCGGTCTGGTCGATGACGACCGTGAGCGGGCCGTTGGACCCGGGCCCGAACGCGTCGGTCATCAGGTCGAAGGCCCGCCGGTCGGTGAACGAGGTCGGGTCGGCGCCGTCACCGATGTGGCCGAGCTGGATGGTGAACAGCGGGATCGCGAGGATCACGACCACGGCGACGCCCGCCGACAGGAACGTCAGCGGTCGGCGCTCCACCCGCTGCGCGTACCGGTGCCAGGTGCCCTGCGGCGTGTCACCCGCCCCGGCTTCGGTCTCGGCGATGGGCGTGCGCACGTGGAAGCGGTCGATGTGCCGGCCGATGAGGCCGAGCAGGGCCGGCACCAGGGTGAGCGCGCCGACGACGGCCGAGACGACGGTGACGGCGGCGGCCAGACCCAGCAGGGAGATGAAGGAGACCCCGGACGCGGACAGTCCCGCCAGCGCGATGATCACCGTGCAGCCGGAGACGAGGACGGCGTGGCCGCTGGTGCTCGCGGCCTGGCCCGCGGCCCGCACCGGGTCCATGCCGTCGATGAGGTTCTGCCGGTGCCGGGTGAGCATGAACAGGGCGTAGTCGATGCCGACACCGAGGCCGATCATCGTGGCCAGGGTCGGTGAGACCGTCGCGAAGGTGAAGGCCGCCGCCAGCAGCCCGAGGATGGCGAGCCCGCCGACGACGCTGATCAGCGCGCTCAGCAGCGGGACGACGGCGGCGATCACGCTGCCGAACCCGACCAGCAGCACGATGACCGCCACGCCGAAGCCGATCAGCTCGCTGACCCGGTCGTCGGCCGACGGCCGGGCGAGCTCGCCGAGCGGTCCGCCGTACTCGACCTCGGCCCCGGCCGAGCGCAGGGGCTGCACGGAGGTGTCGACGCCGTTGAGGTAGTCGTCGCCGAGCGTCGAGGGCTGCACGTTGAATCGGACGGTGATGTAGGCCGTCTTCTTGTCGTCCGACAGCGGCCCCACGTTCTGCTGGCCGCTCGGCGGGGCCGGAGCGGACAGCGGGTTCTGCGCGGACAGCACGTGCGGGAGCTTCTCCAGGTCGGCGACCGTGGTGGAGATCTGGGAGCTCAGCGCGGTCAGGGGCTGCTGGTCGTCGTGCAGCACGATCTGGCTGCTGTAGCCGCCGGCCTGGGGGTCGTGCGCCTTCAGCACGTCCAGGCCCTTCTGCGCCTGCGCCTGGGGGAGGCTGAAGTTGTCGGAGTACTGCCCTCCGAATTCACGGCTGACGACCTGCAACGCCACCAGTGCCACCAGCCAGGCGATGATGACGACGACGAAGTGGTGTGCGCACCACTCGCCCAGCCGCCGCAGCACACCCCCGCGCGCGGCCTGCTGGTCCCCTTCACCGGTGCGGCTGTGCGGCATGGACGTCGTCTCCTGTGTCGGCCGGGAGGTCAGTGGCGTCCATTAGATGCGGACGGGGTCACTCCGGCCTTCCAGGCACGCGGACTCCCGGTGACTCCGGGCGGCCGTTCCCTCGAAAGGCCCGCCCCGGCACCCGGCGCCCGCGCCCCGCACGCCTCAGCGCTCCCGACCCGAACGCCACACCGAGCCCCACCAGCGCGCTCCCCGCCGCCTGCGCGAGTCCGTAGGAGCCGGTGCCGACGAGCGGTGCGGTGCAGGCCGCCGCCACCGGGATCAGACCGGAGAACAGGGTGGCGCGCTCCGCGCCGATCCGCTGCATGCCGATGTACCAGCACACGAAGCCCACGACGGTCACCACCACCGCCTGCCACAGCAGCGCGGCCGTCTCGACGGCGTCGGGCCACCGCGGCAGGCCCGAACCGTTGGCCAGGAGCCCGATCACCGCGGACTCGGCGGCGGCGACCGCGCACACCGTGGCGGACAGCAACCGGGGCCCGAGCGGCCGCAGTACGGGAACGGCGAGCACGGCGAATCCGACCTCCCCCGCGAGGGCGCACACGGAGAAGGCGATCCCCACGCCGTCCGTACGCCCCCAGCCCTGCACCGTGAAGGCGCCGACGGCGACGAACAACGCCCCGTACAGCACCGCCCGCTGGGGCCGCCGCCCGTCCAGAAGGGGTACGAGCACGGCGACGGCCACCGGCGCACAGCCCACGAACACGCCGGGAACCGCCGGTTCCGCGGTGCGTTCGGCGGCGATGACGGCCAGGTTGAAGCCGACCATGCCGACCGCCGCGAGCAGGGCCAGACGGACCCACTGACGGGGTGTCAGGGCCCGGAGGCGGTCGGCGGCGTCCTTCCCGGCCACGGGGAACAGCAGCAGACAGGCCAGCCCGTAGCGCAGGAACTGGCCGGCCGCGTAGGGGTAGTCGCCCAGCACGCTGTTGGCCGTGAAGGACCCTCCGACGAGGACGCAGGCGAGCGCGGCGAGCAGGGCCCCGCGCGTGGTCGTGGCGTTCATGGGGACGACGCTAGGGAGCCGGGCGGCCCGGGAAGGGGTCCACTTCCGTGCCTGCTTGGCGGACCAATTCCCGCCCGGGCCGCGACGTCAGCCGATGTGGTAGCTGTCCCCGTAGACCTTCCAGTCCAGCGGCGGGTTCAGATCGAGGTTGCGCCGGTTCAGGAAGACGCGCTGGGCCGTGTCGACACGGCTCGTGTCACTGTGCGCCTCCTCCTGCTTCATGGCCCACACCCGCGCGTCCAGGAACGCGTGGAGGTACGTCACCTCGTCGCCGCCCTGCGCCGGCGGCTTCGCCGTCCGCAGGGCCCGCTTGCGGATGGAGCGGAAGCTCGTCGGATCGCTGCCGTCGCCGTGCATGACGATGGCGTCGTAGTAGGCGAACTGGCCCAGCACCCGCAGCCCGTCCGTCTTCCCCTGTGCGACCGCCGGGTCGAAGTACACCCGGTCGCGCTCGTCGTCCTGGGCGCGTCGGAACGTGGTGTCGCGCGCCGCTCGGCGCCAGTCGCCGGGGAAGCCCGGGTCGAGCCCGTCGTGCGAGTCGGAGCCGTCGACCTCGCGCAGGGCCGGGAGGTACTTCGCGAGGACGTTGCCCGGCTTGCGGGAGGTGTAGAGCTCGACGAGGTCCAGCATGTCGCCGGTGCCGGAGCAGAAGCCGATGATGCCGGCGGTGTAGCCGCGGCCGTCACCGATGTCCTCGACGTACTGGTACTGCGCCTTCCAGTCGAGCGAGGAGTTCTCCGCGCTCGACACGAGCTGCATGGCGATCTCCTTCTTCGCCGGGTCGTCGAGCCCGAGCGCGCGCCCGGACGCCGTGGCGTGCGGCGGCTTCAGGAACGGGGTGGCGGCGAGGGCCGCGCCGAACAGCGCCAGGACGGTGCGGCGCGAGGCCTGAGCCGAGGGGTGTCTCACGGTGTCTCCAAGCAGAGTGGGGGGTTGGAAGAGCGGGCCGTGCAGAACTGATAGGAAGGTTTCCTATCATTGGAGGCCGGTGAGGAGAACAGGCGAGCGGGAAGTTCGTAGGGTCGAACAAGCCGGTGCGCCGCCGATACCGGTCGATGCCGCGGGAACCAAGCGCCCCTCCCCGTACGTCAACCCTTTGCCCACCAAGGGCCGAACGGTCGGACCGACCAGCCGGAGAGGGGAATCGCCGTGGACGAGGCGACGTCACAGCAGGGGAGCGAGGCGGAGGGCGCCGCCCGCCGCGCCCGGTTCGGGACACTGCCGGAGCCGGTGCGCGTGGAGGACATGGTCGAGGAGCGGGCCGCCAGTGTGCCCGACCCGGCACGCACCGCGTACAACCAGGACGAATGGCTCGTGCGCTACTGCCTGTGAGCCGCCCCGCGCGGGCGCGCCGCTACCGGGCGCTGAGCGCGTCCAGGCCGCGCAGCCACCGCACGACGTCGTCGGCGCCCCGGGCGCGGGCGATGTCGAGCGGGGTCACGCCGTCGTAGCCGCACCGGTCCGGACCGGCGCCCCGCCCGTGGAGATACTGCGCGGTCCGCAGGTGCCCGCCGTGGCAGGCACCCCGGAACACGCTGGAGATCTCGTCCGGTGACGGCGGCTCGTCCACCTCGGCGAACGCCCGGACCCGGTCGGGCAGGCCGCGCGGGGCAGAGCCGGCCTCCCGATACCGTCCAGGACCCGTCGGTTCTGCCGTCGGGCGCCCGTCCGCACGGCCGCCCCGGGGAACGGCCCTTCCTCGCGTCGGAGTGCGGCCGACGGCCTCGTGACGCCACGCCGGATGTGCACGTCCGGCGGCGGAACGGGCACCCGTACGGACGACGTGCCTGCACGCTCCGGCAGGCGTAGCGTCCGGGTAGGAGCGGGAGGACACCATGCCCCGTACCGAGGAGCACCCCGACGGCGCCGGGTCGCTGGACGACGACCTGGGCGCGGCCCTGGCCGACACCGTGCGCGGCACCGGCGCCTCGATCGGCGGCCTCTACCTCATCGAGGAGGCGGAGCCGGTGCTTCGCCTGGTGGCGCTGTGCGGTCTGCCGCCGGCCTTCACCGCCCCCTGGCAGCGGCTCCCCCTGACCGCGCCCGTACCGGTCGCCGACGCCATCCACGACGACACCCTCGTCAGCGTCGCCGGCCAGGACGACATGGCCCGCCGCTACCCCCGGGCCGCCGCCGTCCTGCCCTACCCGTTCGCCCTGGTCGCCGCCCCGCTGACCGGCGTACGCCGTTCCTGGGGCGGACTCGTGCTGATGTGGCCCGCCGGCCGGCCGCGCCGGGTCACACCCCGCGAACGCGGTCACATCGACGCCAGCGCCCGCCGCATGGCCCGCCTCCTGGACGACGCCCCCCGGCCGCCGTCCCTGCCCGACCAGCCGCGTGTCGTCCCCGTGGACGCCGCACGCCACCCCGCGCAGACCGGACTGGCCGCCGCCGACTACCTCGAACGCCTCCCCGAGGGTGCCCTGGCCCTCGACCTGGAGGGCCGCATCACCTTCGCGACCGACACCGCGGCCCGCCTCCTCGGACGCGCCGCCGACCGTCTCCTCGGCACCCGGCCCTGGCACTCCCTGTCCTGGCTCGACGACCCCGTCTACGAGGACCACTACCGGACGGCGATCGTCAGCCGTACCCCGGTCTCCTTCACCGCGCTCCGGCCGCCGGACCAGCCGCTGACCTTCCAGCTCTACCCCGACAGCAGCGGCATCAGCGTCCGCGTCCTGCCGGGCACGCGGGGGACCGATCCTTCGCCGCCCCCCGCCGCGCGGCCACTCGTCGCGGCGCCGACCGGACGCCTCTACCAGCTCGTGCACCTGGCCGCCGCGCTCACCGAGTCGGTGACGGTACGGGACCTCGTCGCACTGATCGCCCACCAGATCCTGCCCGCGTTCGGCGCCCAGGGCCTCGTGCTGTCCGGTGTCGACGCGGGGCGGCTGAAGATCACCGGCCACCACGGCTACCCGGCCGACGTCATCGAGCGGCTCGACGCCCTGCTCCTGGACACCGACCTCACCCCCGCCGGCCAGGTCCTCGCCAGCGGCACCCCCGCCTTCTTCGCCGATCCCGCCGAACTGGCCGCCGGCTACCCGAGCGCACCCCGGATCAGCGGCAAGCAGGCCTGGGCGTTCCTGCCCCTGATCATCTCCGGCCGGCCGGTCGGCTGCTGCATCCTCTCCTACACCCGGCCGCACACCTTCACCGCCGATGAACGCGCCGTCCTCACCTCGCTGTCCGGCCTGATCGCCCAGGCCCTCGACCGCGCCCGGCTCTACGACACCAAGCACCGGCTCGTGCACGAACTGCAGCGCACTCTGCTGCCCCGGGCCCTGCCGCGCGTGCCCGGCCTCGACGTCGCCGCCCGCTACCTGCCCGCCGGGCACGGCACCGAGGTGGGCGGGGACTTCTTCGACGTCCTGCGCCTGGGCGAGAGCAGTGCGGCCGCCGTGATCGGCGACGTCGAAGGACACAGCATCGCCGCCGCCGCCCTCATGGGCCAGGTCCGCACCGCCATCCACGCCCACGCCACCGCCGGTGCCGCGCCCGGCCAGGTCCTCGCCCGCACCAACCGGCTGCTGGCCGACCTCGACTCCGAACTCCTCGTCTCCTGCCTCTACGTCCATCTCGACCTGGAGCGTCAGCAGGCGTCCTTCGCCACCGCGGGACACGTGCCGCCGCTGCTGCGCCACCCCCGGCAGCCCGCCGGCGTCCTCGACGTCGAGCCCGGCCCGCTGCTCGGCGTCGACACCGGCACCGCCTACCCGGTCACCACCGTCCCCCTGCTGCCCGGCACGACCCTCGCCCTCTACACCGACGGCCTGGTGGAACTCCCCGGCACCGACGCCACCCGCACCACCTCCGACCTCGCCGCCCACCTGGACACCGCCGACGGCCACGACCTGGAACGGCTCATCGACCGGCTCGTCCGCCACACCACCCCCACCGGACAGCACGCCGACGACATCGCGGTGCTCCTGCTGCGCGCCTCCCGCCCCGGCGGCCGTCCGGCGTGAGGCGTCACCCCCCGTCCGGGGTACCGGCCCTGACCCGCCGGGCCACGTCGCGCAGCTTGAGGTTGTGGTCCTGGGAGAGGCGCCGCAGCACACCGAAGGCCTCGTCCTCGCTCAGCTCATGGCGTTCCATCAGGATCCCCATGGCCTCCCCGATGGCCTGCCGGGTCTCCAGCGCGTGCTCCAGCTGGTCCACGGTGCGGGCCGTGGCCAGCGCCACCGCGGCGTGCGAGGCGAGCAGCCAGCCCGCGGCCTCGATGTCCTCGCCGAACGCCCCGGGGCGGCGCGAGTAGAGGTTCAGGGCGCCGAAGTCGCCCTCGTGGGTGTACAGCAGGACACCCGTCATGCTGCCGATCCCGAGGTCACGGGCCGCCCGGCTGTAGCGCGGCCAGTCGGGCTGCGGCCGGGTCATGTCGGCGATCCGGAACAGCCGCTGCCCGTCCACGCGCCGTGCGGCGTCGAAGCACGGCCCCTCGCCGAACTCGCCCTGCAGCCGGTCCGACTCCGCGACCATGTCACCGCACACCGAGAGCGTCACGGACCGGCCCTTGGAGACCGTGAGGATGCCGGCGGCGTCACATCCGTCGATCAGCCGGACCGCCGACGACGAGATCGTGTCCAGCGTCGCCTGCACCGAGTCCTGCCCCGCCAGTTCCCGGGCGAGCCACGCCATCTGCTCGGCGTACCGCTGCCACTCCACCGAAACCACCGCCCTGCTCACCGGACGTGACCACCGTATACCGGGCCGCTTCGCACGGTCGCCCGCAGACCCGGCCGTGCGTCCGGGCGGCCCGCTCGTGGTCTCCCACCTTGTTCACTTGTACGCCGTGAGCAGCAGAGCCACGTCGTCCGGCCGCTCCCGGGCCTGCCGGGCCGTTCCCACCAGCCGGTCGGCGAGGTGCTCCACCGAGTCCGCCGGAGTCTGGGACAGACGGTGCCGGACCGCGTCGATGCCCGACTCGATGTCGCTGCCGGGCCGCTCGACCAACCCGTCGGTGTACAGGGCGAGCACGCTGCCGGGGGCCAGGGTGAGCGCCGTGACCGGGTACTCCGCGTCAGGCTGCACGCCCAGCATCACGCCGCCCTCCAGATGCAGTGTCTCGGCCCGCCCGTCGGGGTGGCGCAACAGCGGCGGGGGATGGCCGGCCCGCACGGCGAGGGCCCGTCCGGTGGCGGGGTCGAGCTCGATGTAGCAGCAGGTGGCGAAGACGTCCGACTCCAGCTCGCTCAGCAGCCGGTTGGTGTGCGTGATGACCTCCTGCGGCGGGCGCTCGCTCGCCGCGAAGGCGTGCACCGCGCTGCGCAGCTGCCCCATCACCGCCGCGGCGCCGACGCTGTGGCCCTCGACGTCCCCGATGACCAGGGCCACGCCCCGCCCGGTGGTGATCACGTCGTACCAGTCGCCGCCGATCGCCATGCCCTGTGTGCCGGGCAGATAGCGGCCGGTGGTGCGCAGGCCCTCGACGGTGGGCAGCCGGTGGGGCAGGAGTCCCTCCTGGAGGCCGCGGGCGACGGCGGACTCCGCGTCGTACAGCCGCGCCCGTTCCATCGCCTGGGCGGCCAGGCCGCTCAGCGCGGTGAGGGCGGACCGCTCGTCGGGGGTGAACCGGTGCGGGGCGTCCCAGCCGAGGATGCACGACCCGACGGATCGGCCGGAGGCGATCAGCGGCAGGAACGACCAGGCCCGCATGCGGTCCAGGGTGATGCCCGGATAGGCGAGGGACAGCTCCTCCGGCGACTCGAAGAACAGGGGGAGCCGTGTGGTCAGCGCGTGGACGCCGGGCAGCTGCGTGTCGAGCGTGACGCCCTCGAACGGGGTGAGGAAGCCCTCCGGGTAGCCCGACTCCCACAACAGGTACATCCGGCTGTCACGGACGGTGTAGAGGGCCAGTTCCCGGGCGCCGAAGGCGGGCAGCAGTTGTTCCGAGACGGCCCGGCAGACGTCCAGCACGGTGACCGCCTCGGTGAGCACGCTCGCCATCTGCACCACGTGGTAGAGCGCCCCGGCCCGTGCGGCCGCCACCGGTCCGGGCGGCGGGGCGGGGGCGCCGAGGGCCCCGGCGGTGCCGGAACCGGCGTCCGGCCCCTGCTCGGCACCGGTGGGCGGCCCGGTGGGGGAGACCCGGCCGGTCAGCCCGTGCACGTCCGGGTAGAGGGCGAAACCCAGCCAGTTGCCGTCGGGGCGCCGGACCAGGAACGACACCTGCTCCTGCGACAGCATCGCCGCCCGGTAGCGGTCCTCGTACGCGGGATCCCGCAGCCAGGTGACGACCTCCCACGGGTAGCGGCCGAAGAGGTCCTCGCGGCCGCAGCCGAGCAGTTCCTCGCAGCGGCGGTTGGCGTACGTCAGCCGCCCGTCCTGGTCCAGCGAGAAGATCCCGTCGGGCAGCCGCTCGGCCGCCTCGGCCGCGGTGAGGCCGCCGCCCGCGTCGACGAGGGCGCCGACCAGGATCCGTGAGGAGCCCGCCCCGCCCCGCACGAGATGGCCCCACAGTTCGACCGGCCGGTAGCCGGTCTTCTCCTCGCCCCGGGACTTCTCGCGCACCCGGAAGTGCCGGGACCTGACCCGGCCGGTCCGCAGCGCGTCGTGCCGGCTCTCGCGCAGTTCGTGCAGGTCGTCGGGGCTGACACGGGCCTCGATGTCCGCGATGGTGCCGCCGTGGTCCGCCCGGTCGAGGCCGAGGAGAGCGAGGGCGTCGTCGTCCGCGGTGCAGCGGTCGCTGTCCAGGTCCCAGTCGATGAGCCCGACCCGGACCGGGTGCGCGGCCGAGGTGGGCAGCCGCACACTGACCGGCTCGTCGTCGTATGCGACGGGGTGTCCGGCGGAGTCCGGGCCGGGCCGGGTCGCGACGAGGTGGTCGAGGCGCTCCTCCATGGCCCGCCCGGCCGGGCGCAGTGCGAGGGTGACCTCTTCCTCCTCCATCGGGGTCCGGGCCGCGGAGCGCAGCACGACCAGGACCCCGACCGCCTCGCCGCCGGCCCGGACGGGCTGGTAGGCGGAGCCGAAGGAGTAGGGGAGCCCGGCGGTGAAGTGCGGGAAGCGCACCATGGTGGCCCGTTCGTCCGGAAGCCACAGCGTCTCGTCGCGCCGGTAGGCCTCCGCCATGGGCAGGGCACCGCCCACGGGCACCCGCCACCAGCTCCTGAGCAGCGAGCGGGGCACGCCGCTGACCATCGCGAGCACCAGCGAGCGCCGGTCCCCGGAGCGCAGGTAGACCAGGCCGCCGTACCCGTCGAGGTCCCGCACGGCCTCGACCAGCGGGGTCGTCAGGGCGTCCTCGATCCGGCCGGTGTCCTCGCCCGGCACCCGGCCCTCAGCCCCGTCCCGGCCCGGGCCGGCGGCGGACCCCGACCCGCCCGGTACGGCGGCTGTCTCATCCATGTCGCGTCCTCCCGGTACGGACGCACCGGCCCCATCGCTTCCCACCAGGATGTGCCATGGTCCGCGCTCCGGCGCGGCAAGCGCAACCTTTCGGCCGCCCCGGCCGTCTCACTCGGCATCAACCACATGCAAGCCTCGGGGGCGGCAATGGTACGAATCAGCAGAGCATGCGCGACTCTCGCGCTCGTGGGAGCCACGGTGGGTGTGGCGGCGGTCCCGGCCGGTGCCGCACCGGTCGCCGGACAGGCGTCCACCGCACAGACGGCGACCTGTCCGACTGGCTGGGGAAGCCTCGCCAAGACCGGCGCGGCCGCCACCGTCGCACCGATGACCGGTGTCAGGACCGGCCGTCACACCTGCTTCGACCGGATGGTGATCGACGTGCCCGGCGCGGGCAGCGGCGTCGGCTACAGCGTCCGGTACGTCGACCGGCTCTACCAGGACGGCTCCGGCCGCTACATTCCCGTCGCGGGCGGTGCCGTACTCGAGGTGCGGGTGTCCGCGCCCGCCTACGACCCGGAGACCGGCGCGGCCACCTATCCCGGCCGGGTGGCGCAGCCCCTGCCGGGCGTGAACCTCACCGGGTACCGCACCTTCCGGGACACCCGGTTCGCCGGCAGCTTCGAGGGGGACACCCAGATCGGTCTGGGGGTCCGCGCGCGGCTGCCCTTCCGGGTCCAGCAACTGGACGGCCGCGTCGTCGTGGACGTCGCCCACAGCTGGACCGCCACGGGCTGACCGGCCCGGGGCCCCGCGCCCCCGGGCCCGGGGCCCCCCGGCCGCGCCGGGGGGGCCGGGGGCCCGCCCCGGCCCCAGCCCCCCCCCCGCGGGCCCCCCCCCCGAGGGGCC
>NZ_JBHWFG010000067.1:0-14847 GCF_042733745.1 Streptomyces sp. NPDC059696 | reverse complement strand
CGCCAAGCTCTTCGTCCGTCTCTACCGTGATCAGTTCCGGCACGTGGAGGGCCTGGGCTGGTACTCCTGGGACGGCTACCGGTGGAAGCGGGCCGGAGGCGAGAAAGCGGCCCTGTGGGCGGCCGGCGAGATGGCCGAGGAGATTCCCGACACCGATCCCCGAGGGCTGTTCACCGACCGGGAGCTGCACCACCACAAGCGCCGCACCCTGTCGACAACCGGCATGAAGGCGCTCCTCACTCAGGCCAAGGCGTCCCCAGACCTCTCCCTCGACCCCGACACCCTCGACGGCGACCCCTACGCGCTGTGCACCCCGGACGGAGTGGTCGACCTCCGCAACGGCCGCATGCGCAAACCCGATCCGACCCGCGACTTCCACTCCCGTGCCACCAGCGCCTCCCCCCAGGACATCCCCACCCCCCGGTGGCACAGGTTCCTCGAAGACACCTTCGGCAGCGACGCCGAAGGCCGGGAGATGATCGACTTCCTCCACCTGCTCCTCGGGTACTCCATCACCGGTGACGTCGGGGCACAGGTGCTGCCCTTCCTCCACGGACAGGGCAAAAACGGCAAATCAGTTCTCCTCGACGTGATGATCCAGATCCTCGGGGACTACGCCGACGCGGCCCCGCCGGGCTTCCTCATGGACCGTGGCGCCTACTCCGAGCACTCCACCGAACTCACCGAGCTGCACGGCCGCCGCCTGATCGTGTGCAGCGAGCTCAAGCCCAACGACCGTTTCGACGAGGCCCGGGTGCGCCTGCTGACCGGCGGAGACAAGATCAAGGCCCGCCGCATGCGGCAGGACTACTTCTCCTTCACCCCCACGCACAAGCTGTGGCTGCTGGGCAACCACCGCCCCGAGGTCTCCACCGGCGGCTTCGCCTTCTGGCGCCGGATCCGCCTCCTGCCCTTCGAACGGATCGTCCCCGACGAACGCAAGATCGACAACCTGGCCGTCAAACTGGTTCAGGACGAGGGCCCGGGGATCCTGCACTGGCTCACCGAGGGGGCTCGCCGCTACCTCGCCACCCGGGACACCCTCGCGGGCCCCGACCGGGTTCGCATCGCCACCACCGCCTACGCCAACACCGAGGACCACATCGGCCGCTTCCTCGCCGAGTGCTGCCTCCACGACCCCGAGAACAGCGACCTGCGGGTCGAGCAGGGCCTGCTCTACGCCTCGTACAGCAACTGGTGCGCGACCAGCGAAGGCATCCGGCCCGGAACCGCCCGCGCCTTCGCCACCCGTGTCCGCCAGGAAGTGGGCCTCGCATCGCCCGCCGACATGATCAAATCCAACGGCCGCAAGTTCTACCCCCACCTCGCTCTGGCGGCCGACGAATGAACGTCCCCGAACCGGAGGCACTGCCGCGCGAAAGCGGGCCCCCTCTACGATATGAGTGCCCCCTGGACGTACCGGGCCGCGCCCTCCGCCGGGAACCGGCGCCACAGGCGGCCCGCACCACTACGGCACCCCATCGCAGATGAACACACGCACCACGCAGGCACCGCCCCACCCGGTGCACGCCGATGAAGGAGAGGTCGCCGCCATGAGCTCGCTACTGACCGACAGCGATCTCGTCCACGAGGCGAACGTCGTGTGGCTCGAAGACCCCGAGGGCCTCGACTACGTCCGCCAGGCCCTGGACAAGACCCCCCGGCGCAAGAACAAACCGCGCTACGCCCGCGACGGCCGCATGATCGGCTACATCGAACTCGGGGCCGACGCCGAGGCGGACCCTGACAGCGGCCTGTACCGGCGCCGGGTCTTCTTCCTGCTCCCGCACGACCGGGACTCCGATCCCGAAGGCGTCTACCGCCAAGGCGCCCCCGGAGAGGCCGTCGACCCCCGCACCATCGAGCCCAACCGCGTCGGCGAGAAAACCCCCCGCTCCCAGCTGGGCACCTCCTCCGCCGTGGCCACGACCGGATCCTAGAACCCCGCCGGCTCTCTCCCCCGCCCTACACCACCACGTCCCGCCGCGCGGCAGTTTCGCCTGAACTTCCCCTGCACACACGGCAATCAGGGCTTTCCGGTGATCCGGACCCCGACCTCTTCCTATTCTTCCGACCATGACCATCGCCACTGAGCCGATCGGCAGCCTTCCGCGTTCCGCGACCCTCATGCACGCCCTCACCGCACACGCCCAGGGAACCCTGGACGACAGGGACCTCGCCAAACAGCAGGAGCAGGCCGTCGCGGACACCCTGGCCCAGCTGGAACGAGTCGGCAGCCCTGTCCTCGTGGACGGCGAACAGTCCAAGCCGAGCTTCGCCACCTACCCCGTGACCGGCCTCGACACCCTCTCCCCGGACGGTGCCGTCATCCCCTTCGCCGACGGGCACACCCGACAGCTCCCCAGCATCACGCAAGGGCCCTTCCGCTACCAGGTGCGGGCCGAGACCTATCTCCGCGCAGCACGGCAGTTCACGGACCGCCCCCTGAAGCAGGCGGTCATCGCACCCTCCGCCCTCAGCCTCCTCTACCCCGCCACACCCATCGAGGGCTACCCCCGCGAGGAGTTCCTGCGCGACCTCGCCGACGAGGCCGAGGCCGACATCCGCGGCTGCCTGGACGCGGGCGCACACGTCGTCCAGCTCGACTTCACCGAAGGACGGCTCTCCCTCAAGCTCGACCCCAGCGGCGGCGTCCTCGACGACTTCATCGCCCTCAACAACGAGGTCCTGGGACGCTTCAGCGCCCAGGACCGCGCCCGTATCGGCGTACACACCTGCCCCGGGGGTGACCAGGACTCCACGCACAGCCTCGACATCGACTACGCCGAACTGCTGCCCAAGCTCTTCCAGCTCAAGGTGGGCAACTTCTACCTCGAACTGGCCGGCGAGGCGGACCCGGAGCGGGTCCTGAGCATCGTCCGCGACCACCTTCCCCCCACCGCCCGCGTCTTCGTCGGGGTGACCGACCCGATCGACCCCGTGGTCGAGACCCCCGAGCAGGTACGCGACCGGGTCCTGCTCGCCGCCCGCTACATCCCCGTCGAGCAGCTGGGAACCTGCGACGACTGCGGCTTCTCCCCGTTCGCCGACGACGCCTCCACCACGCGCGAACTGGCCTTTGCCAAGATCGAGGCCCGCGTACGGGGCACCGCCTTGGCCGAAGAGGCGCTCGGCCTCTGACCCCGGCCTTCCGGCGGCCCGGCCCGACCGCCACCGTGCCGGGTCGCCGGGCGACCTGCCTAGAAAGGGCTGGAGGGCGGCGAAGACAGCTCACAGGGGCGGGTGCTTGGGCAGACTGCGAGGACGAGGAACTCCCACCACTAAGAGGAGAGGCATTCCCATGCCGCGGATTCCCGTCCACACCATCGACACCGCACCCGCAGCCGGCGGAGAGATTCTGCGCCGGCTGGAGAAGCGATTCGGGCGAGTGCTCAACATCCACGGGGGAATGGCCCATTCCCCCGTGGTCCTGGAGACCTACGCCGCGATCACCGGAGCCGTCGCCGAACACGGAACCTTCGACGCCCGCACACGTGAGGCGATCGCCCTCGCCGTGGGCGCGGTCGACGCATGCGCGTACTGCCAGGCGGCGCACACGGTGTCGGCGAAGGTGGCGGGCTTCACCCTGGAAGAGACCGTGGCGATACGCCGGGGGACGCCCGGGGACGACGCGAAGCTCGAAGCCCTGGTCCAGGTCGCCCGGGAGATCGCCGGCGAGGTGGGCGAGGCGTCGGACGCCTCGTGGGACGCGGCCGTGGCCCAGGGATGGACGGACACCGAGCTCGCCGAGGTCTTCGTCCACGTGGCCGTGAACCTCTACACCAACTACTTCAACCACTACGCCCGCACCGAGATCGACGTCCCCGCCGTTCCCGGCATCGACAGCTGACGCTCCCGCCCCCACGGCCCCGGACAGGCTCCGGCGGGCCCTGCGGCCGCCCCTGCCGGCGACCCGCCCCTTTCCAGCTCGGGGGGCGGCTCACCGACAGGGGCTTCGCCGTCCGGTGCCTTCGGGTATCGTCGGCGCCACGATCGTGCACGACCCTGTCCCGGCATCGTGTTCCGGCCCGATACCTGTACGGATAAGCCGAGTTGATGCCCAGTCAGGGAACTTCCAGTCAGCGAAGACACCGACGGGGAGCGCACGACGGGGCGCCCCTGAGTCAGCGGGGAGGCTTCATGGGCAAGACGGGTGCGCGCCCCAGGGTGCTGGTCGTGGGGGCGGGCCTGGCCGGCACGGCCACCGCGATACGGCTGCTCCATTTCGCGAGAAGACCCCTGGAAGTCATCCTCCTGGAGCGGCGTGCCGACTACCGCTCGGCGGGCGTCGCGTATCACCGTGACGGCAATCCCTGGGACCACGTCTTCAACATCCAGGCCGGCCGGATGTCGGTGTTCCGCGAAGACGTGCTCGACTTCATCAACTGGGCCAACCAGGAGGCCGACCGCCGGGACTGGCCCCAGCGCTGGGCCTCCTGGAAGTTCACCGAGCAGGGCCCCGCCCCCCGCCGCATCTTCCAGGACTACCTCGACGACCGGCTGATCGAGGCCGCCCGGGAAGCCTGCCCCGGAGTCGTCCTCGTGGAAGCGGACGGCGAGGCGCTCGACACCAGGCCATGCGACCGCGGCTTCGAGGTGACCGTCAGGGGCCTCGGCCCGTACACGACCGAAGGGCTGCGCCCCGGCCCGCTCCCGGACACGCAGATCCTCGACGCGGACCACGTCGTCCTCGCCACCGGCCTGGAACTCAAGGAGCCGCCTTTCGCCGCCGGCGTCGCCAGGCACCCCTCCTTCGTCCGCAACCCGTACTCCGCCCCCGGGCTCCGCGCACTTACCCGTCTCCCACCCGATGCCTCCGTGGCCATCGTCGGATCGGTTCTGAGCGCCTACGATTCGGCAGGTCTGCTGCTGCGCAACGGACACGTCGGCCGTATCCACCTGATCTCCAGGTCAGGGACGATCTTCCGCACCTACCCCGACACCCACGAACACGGAGTGGTGCGGCTGCCGCGCCCCGACCTCCTGATGGAGCCCTACCGCGACCGCGAGGAATTCCTCGCCCGTGTCAGGGCCGCCTGGCAGGCCGCCTGCGCGACCGTCAGGGACCAGCACCCCGAGATCGACTCCGTGATCGTCTCCGAACGGGTCGCCAAAGCCTGGGAGCCGTACATCCCGGAGGTCATCGACCGCATCCCGACCGACGACCTGCGCCGACTGCTCGACGAGTTCGCCACCAGCCTCGCGGCCCTGCGCGTCGGGGCCGTGGAGTACACGATGGAGATCATCGAGCGAGCGATGCGTCCCCAGGACGGCCGGGTGGAACTGGTCGTCGGCCGGGTGCAGGAGATCACCCCGGCGGAGTCCGGACGGCTGACGGTCTCCGTCGCCGCTCAGCACGAGCGGCACAGCGTCGAAGCCGACCTCGTGGTGTCCAACTTCGGCAGGGAATTCGACTACACCAAGGTGGAGCAGCCGCTCTGGCGCAACCTCCTCCGCAAGGGCATCGCGGTCCCCCACGAGCGCACCGGGCGCGGCGTGGAGGTCGACGAATGCGGAACGCTGCTGAGCTCCGACGGCACACCGGTCGGGCCGATCTCCACCGTCGGCGTGCCGAGAGAGGGCGACGAGATCGTCAGGCACGGCCGGACCGGCGCCTTCGCGTTCAACCTCGCAGCCATCAAGAACCACTCCGTCGCCGTCGCCGCCCACGTCGTCGAACGGCTTGAACTGCGACAGGACGGCTTCGACGACCTCGCCGCCCGGCATTCCCACTACCGCAGCTATGTCAGCAACCCGGAGGAAGCGGTCCGCGAGGCACTGGAGGAGTCTGTGGGACTGGAAGTGCGGAGGCTGGCCACCCGCGAACGAAGGAGCAGGGAAGCACTGGAAGCCCGCCTGAACGCCCGTATTCGCTCCCTGGGCAGCCTCCCCGTACTTCCCACGGGCGTCCCCCGTGACGAACGCCTGATGAGGGCGATCGTCAACCGGGTGGCCGTGGAACGGCTCAACGACGTCTCCGTGACACCACGGCAGCTGCGTCGGCAACTGGGGTTGGAGAACGCCGAACATCCGGAGGACTAGTTGAACGGGAACGGGCGACGGATTCTGGGATCTCTCCTGGCCGGCGGCACCGAGAGTGTGCTTCAGGGCACCTGCAACCGAACGCGAAGTCCGCGCGAAGGAACCATCCTCATCGCCCCTTCCCTGGAAGCGGGGCTGTACGACGCCATCGTGGCCGCACGGGCCGTGGTGTGCGGCTCCGGTGGACTCACCGGTCACATGCAGTCCCTGTGCCGCGGCAGGGGGATTCCGGTACTGCGCGTCGAGGAGGCGGACCTCGCCGATCTCGTCGGCGAGGTGACGCTCTACCTGGAGAGCGCCTCCATCGTCGTCGGGCCCCGCCCAGCCCCGGCTCCCGGGGGCGGCAACCCCGTACTGGACGCCATCGGCTCGGCGTGTGCGGTCATCGCGGACCTCCAGGACATCACGACGATCAACTCCTGCGGACCCGAAGCCGCCCGCGTCGAGTCCTTCTTCATCCGTGAGGAATTCCTCTGCCTGGCCCTGGGGCTGAGCCCGCTCGACGCCATGGCCGGCGACACCGCAGGCATCACCGCTTACGGACAGGCCGTCGGAGAGCGGCTCTGCGGCTTCGTCGAAGCGCTTCTGCCCGGTCAGCGACTCGTCCTGCGCATGCTCGACCTGCGCTCCGACCACGCGGCCGAAGTCACCCAGGCCGCCCCCGTCGCCATCGAGCCCAACCCCGAGATGGGCATGCACGGCGCACGCTGGCTCCTGGGCTCCACCGGCTACCGCGAGGCCCTGCACGCCGTACTGGCGACCCTGCGCAAACGCCTCGGCGACGAGGCGGACCGGGTGGGGCTCTCGGTGCCGTTCGTCAGCGACGAGACGGAGTTCGCACAACTCAGAGCCCATCTCGACTTACCCGACGGCACCCCCCTGTCCGCCTTCGTCGAGACGCCCTCCGCCGTCCACGCCACCACCGCGCTGTGCGCCGCCGGGGCCAGTGAACTCTTCGTCGGCCTCAAGGACCTGGTGCAGTTCTATCTCGCCGCGGACCGGGGCAACCACCTGGTCGCCGACTCCTACCGCACCCGCCACCCCTCCGTCCTGGACGGCGTACGCAGCGTCGTCGAATCCGCCCGCGCCGCGGGCACCCCGGTACGGGTCTTCTCCCTGGCATCGGACCTCGACCACTACCTCGCACACCTGCCGGCCCCCGACGGCTACATGATGTGCACCGCCGAACTCCAGCAGCTTCTCCTGGCTCCCAGCTCCCGTTCCACCGGCTGAAGTGCGGTGCCTTCAGCCCCGGAGCCCTTTGGTCCCGTGTCAGTCCCACAAGAGAAAGCGCAGGTCAGATGGGTTCTCCACAGAAAGCACGGGACTGACGGGACTCGACCCGGTAGTTATCACCTCACCAGGCGTCTCCGACATGCGCGCGCGCATGGGAAGCAGCGGTAGTCGTGGGCAGCTGATAACTGCACGGTCGAGTCCCGTCAGTCCCGTTGTTCTGGAGGAGAACTCTCTGACCTGGTCTTTTGCTGTGCGGGACTGAAGCGCCCGCGGCCCCGCGGGACTGAGCGCCCCTAGGACTCGGTGGCTGCGGGACTGACGGGATCCTGATCCACCGACACGTCCCGGGGCTTCTCTGCCGCTGCGCCCCCGTGGGCTACGCTCGTCTGGCAAACCCGATGCTTCAGTCCCGTCAGGCCCGTTGGTTCTGCCGGAGAACGGCATGAACCGCGACAAGGACGATGTGTTGAGCCGCCACCCCTCGACCCCACCGGATCCCCCGGGCGAGGCCGTGCACGGAAACACGATCGCCCGGTGGTGCGCGCGGGCAGGATGGCCGGTCCACCCCCTCGCACCCCAGCAGAAGGTCCCTCCGGCCAACTGCCAGGCGTGCAAGGAGGACCGGCACCCGCCCGTGCTCTGCCCGTGCAAACAGGCAGGACGCTGGTGCCACGGCTTCCACGCCGCGACCACCGACCCTGAGCTCATCGACGCCTGGTGGCACGCCGGCTCCCGCTTCGGAGTCGGCGTCTCCTGCGGCCCCGCGAACCTGGTCGTCCTCGACGTGGACGCCCACGCCGCACACGTACCCGACCGCTCCCGCCTCCTGCCGGGCATCCCCATCGCCCCCCAGGTCAACCTCTCCGGCCTGGCCACGGGCTTCGACACCCTGGCTCTGCTCGCCGCCCTCCGCGGCGAGCAGAGCCCGGCCGCGGACACCGACACGCTGAGAGTGCGGACCCCCTCCGGGGGACTGCACATCTGGTACCGAAACCCCCACCCCGAGACCCGCTACCGCTCCTCGACCGGCTCCAGCCCGAGAACAGCACTGGCCTGGCAGGTCGACGTGCGCTCCGACAACGGCTACATCGTGGCCCCCGCGACCACGACCACCGCGGGCAGCTACCGCCCGCTGGGAACAACCCGCATCCCGGCGCCGCTGCCCCGCTGGCTGGCAGCGGAACTCGTACGCACCCACCACGTACGGGCCGAGACCCCCCGCCCCGCCGCGATCGCGGGCCACCCCCGCCGACGCCGCTCGGCGAAAGGAGCCGAACGGCTCCTGAACCCGCTCCTGGACGAGGTGTCCGGATGCGCGGCGACCCCGCAAGGGGCGAGCTTCACGGAGAAACTCAACCGCGCCGCCTACACCGCCGGGGGACTCGTCCAAGGAGGCCACCTCCCCGAGGAAGAAGCGCGCACCCTGCTTCTGGAAGCGGCCCGCACCGCACGCCCCGCCCAGGAGAGCCGCAACCTCACGATCATCGAGACAGCTCTGTCTGCGGGTGCTCAGCGCCCACTCCACCCCCGAGGACGTTCATGAGCGCCGAGTACACACGCTTCGACGCGGAAAGGGCCGCAACACAGATCCAGCAGCAGAACCTTGCCTGGGATCCGCCCGAGTCGCACGCGAACCTGCCCGCTCAGCAGACCGACGCCCGACCACAGCCCGTCCCCGAACCGCACGGACTGCTGCCCAACTCGTTGACGGACCGGGGAAACGCCAAACTGTTCGCCCGCCTCTACCGCGACCAGTTCCGCTACGTGATCGGCATGGGATGGCATTCCTGGGACGAGTACCGGTGGAAACTGACCGGCGGCGACGAGGCAGCGGTCTGGGCTGCCGGGGAGATGGCCGAGCAGATCGCCGATCACGACCCCCAGGGAAGATTCACTCCCCGCCAGTTGGCCGCGCACCGACGGCACTCCGAATCCACCTCAGGACTCAAAGCCCTGCTCTACCAGGCGCAGGCCGCCCCCGGACTCCGCCTGGACCCCGACGTCCTGGACGGCGACATCTACGCCCTGTGCACCCCAGTCGGCGTCGTCGACCTCAGAACCGGAACGCTGCGCAAGCCCGACCCGCTCACGGACATGCATTCGCGGGCCACTTTCGTGGCGCCCCGCCCCATGCCCATCCCGCGCTGGAACAGCTTCCTGCGCGACACCTTCGGCGACGACGCCCAAGGCAGGGAAACCACCCGCTTCCTGCACCTGCTCCTCGGCTACTCCATCACCGGCGACGTCGGTGCCCAGGTCCTGCCCTTCCTCTATGGTTCCGGAGCCAACGGCAAGTCCGTGCTGCTGGAGGTGATGATGCAGATCCTGGGCGACTACGCCAACGCGGCCCCGCCCGGCTTCCTCATGGAGAAGGGCAAGTTCACCGAGCACTCCACCGAACTGACCGAACTCCACGGCCGACGCATCGTGGTGTGCAGCGAGCTCAAGCCCAACGACAGGTTCAACGAGTCCCGCGTCAAGCTCCTCACCGGCGGCGACACCATCACCGCCCGCCGCATGCGACAGAACTTCTTCACCTTCACCCCCACGCACAAGCTGTGGCTCCTGGGCAACCACCGTCCCGAAGTGGGCACCGGCGGCTACGCCTTCTGGCGCCGCATGAGGATCATCCCCTTCGAGCGGAGCGTCCCCGACGAACGGAAAATCGACAACCTGGCCGCCGAACTCGTCCACGAGGAGGGCCCGGGTATCCTCCACTGGCTGATCGAGGGAGCCGGACGCTATCTGACGACCCGCGACCCGCTCACTGGACCGGCCTCCGTGCGGCTGGCGACCGCCGCCTACGAGACGACCGAAGACCACGTGGGCCGCTTCATCACCGAATGCTGCACCAAGGGCGAGAACGGACGCCCCAACCCGGAACTGCGCGTCGAACAGAAACTGCTGTACGAGACCTACGGCCGGTGGTGCTCGGAGGAAGGCATCCGGCCCTCCACCAGCCGCGCCTTCGCCAGCCGCATCCGCCAGGAACTCGGCCTGACCTCACCCGCAGAAATGATCAAGAACAACGTCAAGAAGCTCTATCCCGGCCTCGCCCTGCTCCACAACGGGAACACCGATGGCGCAAGCGGGACGCCATGAGGGCCTTCCGCACCAGGGAGGGGCGCACGGCCCGACCGTACGATGGACGGGGCCGGCCGCCCCACCGCGCCGCGCGAGCCGGGAAGACGAACAGCATGAAAGCCCCGACCCCAGGCCGGTGCCCGGCCGCCGAGACCCAGGAGGCCTGATGAGCGCGATTCCGCAGGAAGGCGATCTCGTCCAGGAAGCCGAGGTCGTCTGGCTGGAGGACACCGAAGACCTCGACTACGTCCGCCAAGCCCTGGACAAGGTCGGCACCCGCAGAGGCAAACCCCGATACGAGCGCGACGGCCGGATGATCGGCTACACCAACCTGGGGCCCACCGCGCCGCGCAGCGCCGACAGCGGCCTCTTCGCCCGTCGTACGTTCTACTTGCTGCCGCATGACCGCCCCAACCAGCCCGACGACCCCGAGTGCCCCTACCGGGTGGGCTCGCCTCTGGAAGCAGTCGACCCTCGAACCGTCGCGGCGGGCGAGGTCGGAGCCAAGACCCCTCGCTCACAGGCTTCGGGGGAGATAGTGTCCGCCCGCTCGTAGAAGGGCGCCCACGCGGGAGTGCCGCGGGCCGGGACGGGCGACGCCAGCGAGCCGACTACTTTTTAACTTGTTGTAAAGTTATATGGAAGGGTGGTAACTTGGTGACAAGTTGAACAGTTCAGCCTCCAGGAGGTGGGCAGGTGTTGCAGATCCAGATCGGCCCCGAGCGCGAGGCGGACCCCGATGACAGGCTCGGGCGATCCACCATCGGATGGCGCCCCGGCATGAGCGAGGACGAAGTCTGGGAGACCGGCCGCGGCATCTGGAAGTTCAACGCCGACCGCGCGCTCTCCCAGGACGAGGTACAGATCATCAACACCGAGGGCACGGTCCTGGCCGTCGCGAAGATCACCGGGATCTCCAAACACGGCGACCGCTACGCCCTCGAAGGAGAACTGCAACGCGGCGACGACCGCGTCGGCCGCGCCACCCAGGTCCCGCACCTCTCCCGCAACCCCGTCACCTACATCTGAAGGGAGCGTTCCGGTGAGCGACTTCGACGCGATCGACTCCCTCCTCCACTCCGTCACCCCCCAGGCCGACCTCCCGGAACCCGAAGCCCGCCGCGCCCTGCGCGAGCAGGCTCAGCTGTCCAAGGCACAGGTGGCCCGCGCCCTCGGGGTGAGCCCGTCCACGGTCAGCGCCTGGGAGGCCGGCCGGGATCCGGCCGGCGAGGTACGCGCCAAGTACGCCTACCTCCTGGACGGATTGAGCGCCAAGCTCCTCACCGACACCACGCCCGAAACCGAGTCGGCGGTGGAGTCCACCGCTGTTCGCTCCGTTGATGCGGACGCTACGGCTGAGGCCGGGCCCGCTTCTTTCGCGTTCGAGGACGGGGACGAAGTCGAGGTACTCATGGCCCCGGAGCCGTGTGTGCTGTGCGGGCGTCCGGCCCGACAGCGAGTGGAGGGCTTCGCTCAGCACCTGGACCCCGCCGAATGCCAGGGCGGCGCAGTCGGGACGCCGCCGGCCCCGGCCGCCGACCGGCCCGCCCCGGCTGCCCCGAAGCCCTCCAAGCGTGCCAAGAGCCCGGCCCGCCGGGCGTTCCAGGAACCGTCGGGCCCCGGGGACTTGATCCACGCGGCCGTCGAGGGAGCACTCGCCGAGCACCAGGGCGACGTGGAAACGGCCACCGCGGCGCTGTTGAAGAAGGCGATCCCGGACGCCATGCGCCTGCTGGACGAAACCCGCAAGGGCGCACGGTACGACGTGATCGCCCACCCCTGGATTCCCGACATCCTGAAGAAGCAGACCTCCCGGGGCGCGGACCAGATCTGGGAGGCCCGCCCCAAATGGACCCGCGCCGAACTGCCACCCGGCGTTCATGAGGTGACGGCACTCGACGTCAACGGCGCTTATCTGTCCGCCCTCAAAACCCATCTGCCGCTCGGGCAATTGGAGCACACCACCGGCATGCCGCACGACCGCCGCCGCGCCGGAGTCCACCTGATCACCCCACCGGTCTGGGAGCACGACGCCGTGCTGCCCAACCCGATCGGCGAGCGCGACGAGCCCGGCCCCCTCTGGGTCACCGAACCCACCCTGCGGCTCCTGCTGCGCCTGTCCAGCCCGAAGCACGGCCTGTGCGAGGTGCCGGAAATCCACGAGTCCTACACTTCAGGAGCCACGGAGAACCTGCTGGAGAAGTTCCGCAGCACGCTCAAGGACGCCCGCGACACCGCCATCGCCGACAGTGACCCGGTCACCCTGGAGTACGTGAAGGCGATGTACTCGAAATTCGTCTCCACCATGGGGGAGTCGAACTACAACCGGGAGCTGTACCGGCCGGACTGGATGCACATCATCCGCTCCCAGGCCTTCGCCAACCTCTGGATGAAAGCGCTCAAAGCCCACGACGAAGGACTCGCCGTCGTCCGCGCGATGGGCACCGACGAACTCCACGTCATCGGCGACTGGCGCCGTGTTTTTCCCGAAGGCCGAGGGGTGACCGAGGTCAAGGTCAAAGACCTCTACACCGCGGGCGCCGACACCGACACCATGGGGGAGGAGCAGTAGATGCCGGAGAGGAACAACGACTTCGGAAAGTTCGGCGCGAGCGGCGTCAAAGGAAGCGAACTCGTCGGGCGGAAGCTCGACGACCTCGCCGGCGGCATCGTCACCCCCGTCACCGCGAAGCGCGGACTGATGGCACGCCTGAACTATCTGACGAGGTCCGACCATGCCCGCCAGGCCGCCAGGGAAGCCGGGCTGACGGTGACCGACCGCACGCTGAAGGCGTGGCTGGAAGGCAAGCGCCGCCCCTCGAAGAAGAACCTGAAGAAGATCGACGACGCCTACCAGGCGGTGCGTCGGCAGAACGTGGCCCGGCACCTGCTCAAGCGCCTCAACGCGAACGGCGGCACCAGGGTCGAGATCCATCCTCTCAACCAGTCCGGCGTCGCCCGCCCCCTACAGCGCGACGTCCCCTTCCGGCACATGAATGTGCGCCGCTGGGACCGGATCGTCGGCGCGTGGGCGGCCGGAGACCACCACGGCCTGGACGCGGCCTGGACCGACGACGTCCTGCCCGATCTGGGATCCCAGTACGGAGCGTACGAGTACTGCACCAACGTCGGCTTCGCTGCATAACTCCAGGCCAGAGGCAGTCTACGGACCTCGGACCCACGACTCTGCCCCGCCACCAGCAGAGAGGGGCGAGAGCCGTGCGTCCGAAGGCCAGCGCACCCGGCTCCTGCTGTGCTGCTTCCGTGCCGCCGTCACCGACTGCGGTGGGCGCGGTCCCGGGTGCAGAGCCGACGCACACCGCACCCAGCGTGTGGTTCGGCCGTCGTCGACGGCGAATATGTCCACGCTGGGGTTACCAGCGTGATGGCAGACAGTGTCGGCGGCTACGCGGCGCTGACACTGTTCGACGAGGACTCCGAGGTTCTCACCGGGAGTGCAAAATCAATCTCCTTGCTCCTGCTGTGGGCGCCCGTCTCGAAGGGACCGGGGACGTCCTGAAGTCCGGACGTACCTTGACCATTTGTCAGTTGGAGGTCTGGGGCATCCAGAGTGACGGTGGCCGACGACTCGTGGCCCACGGCCGGCAGACGCTGGTCCGTGCGCGGGCCAAGCAGTGAACCTGCAGTCGCTATGGTCTTACTTTCCAACGCCGCTCACTTTTCGATGGTAATGATCAGAGCTTTCTGACACAAGTTATCGGATCGATGACCGGGTGGGCGATGTCAGGAATTTGTCTCGGTATTCGAGCATGGGTTCTCCGGTGTGAATGGATCGTTTCCGCTTCCCTGACGACTTGGTCCGCCGGAATTGATTCGGTGGGTCGCGGAAGCGGTGGGTTTTCAGATTTGGGAGTAGCGGAGAGGAGAATATCGCATCGAAATTCAGCGCTATCATATTGGTGAAGTGCGGTATTGTCCTCGTCACAGTTATAACGTAATATTTCGGAGGTGAGGATCCCGCGCGAAGGAAAATGGACCAGAAATCCACTGATGCCCTCCCTGCGTGATCGTGACCGTGTCACCAAGGCTTCGGGAGCTGTCCCTGATGCCGCGGGGGAAGGGCTCAGGAAAGTGGCCCGCACGCCGCTCCAAGAGCTTTTTCCATCTCTGATCTCCTCTATTGCCGGACCTTGAGAACGAGCTGGCGCTCGCTAGGGATTGCAGACGGTTTCGGAGGGGTTCTGAAAGAGCCGGCTCGGCAAGCGCCACCGGGGCTATCTTATTCGATATGCATGGAATAGTAATTCTGGGAAAATGTGTAAAGCGTCCTCGGGGAGCCGAATAAAACGCTACGGGTTTTATTCGAAAAGAAACCTGTGCACCCCTCCGTTACCCAGCCAGCGCTTTCAGGAATTCGCGGAGCGGATTCCGTCAGGCCGGATCGCGGAGCGATCCGAGCCCAGGGCCACGGAGTGGCCCGTACCCCGGCGCGAAGCGCCCAACTAGCAGCGCGGAGCGCTGCCC
>NZ_JBHWFG010000066.1:0-15135 GCF_042733745.1 Streptomyces sp. NPDC059696 | reverse complement strand
GCCGTCGACCCCACCACCCTCACCCCCCGCGCCAAAGGCCACAAAACCGAACGCTCCGAAGGCGGACCCCTCTCCCACCCCCACCACCACCCGGGCACGCCCGTGCCGGGGTGATGAGGCAGTGGCGGCTCGTTTCAGCCGGTGAGGGCGTTGCCGGCCAGGGTGTCCTTCTGTTCGCCCGCTGTGGCATAGCCGTCGGTGACGATGCGGTCCGCGGCCTGGGCGTAGTAGTCGTCCTGCGTCGGGATGTCGGTCGCCAGGCAGCTGACGTAGCGGTTGTACATGCAGAAGGCGGCGGCGATCAGCACGGTGTCGTGGATGTCGCTGTCCTCGGCGCCCGCGGCGCGGGCGGCCGCCACTGCCTCGTCGGTGACGGGGCGCGCCGCCGCCTGGACTTCGGCGGCGATGGCCAGCAGGGCGCGCAGCCGGGGGGAGACCGGGGCGTCCTGCGGTGCGGTGAGGACGGCGGCCACCGCCTCGGGGCCCCCGTCCAACTGGGCTGCCGCCGCGGCCCCGTGGGTTCCGGCGCAGAACGGTGTCTCGTTCAAGCGGGAGACGTAGGCGGCGATCAGCTCCCGTTCGCCCCGGCTCAGGGAGGCGGGGGCACGCAGCAGGACGTTGGCGAGGTGGTTGAGCGGTGCGGCGGTGTCGGGCCGGAGGAACATCAGCCCCCGGATACCGGGGTGGTCATTGCCGATGGCTATGTGCGGCACGGGGCTCCTCGGATGCGCGCGGGCGAAGACGCCTTCATGTTCACCGGGGGAGCATCCTCGCTCAACTCCCTTCGTGCGCTTGTGTGTCGGGATCCGGTGTGGCATCGGCCCGTTCTCGGTTCCGTGCTTCGGGCGAGCATTCTGGGAGATGGGTCCGCCCAGCGCCGCTTCTACGCTGTGAACTTTCCGGCAGCCGTGGAGGGGGACCTGTTGTGGCAGGCATCGCTGAGTCAGCGGCGCGGGAGCGGAGAGGGGCGGCGGAGGGGCCGGCGGTCCGGCGGCGCGGGTTGCTGCTTCTGCTGAGTGCGTTCGCCGGGTTCGTGCTGACCGTCGTCTGGTCGGCGGAGTTCGTGGACCAGGTCGTGGGCGGCACGATCGCGACGTCGTTGCTCGGACATGATCCGGAGGCGTCGGCGTTGACGTCGGTGGTGTCCGGGACGGTCTTCGCCTTCGTCTCCGGTCTGGCCGGGACCTTCACCGCGTGCAACATCGCGGTGTTCGGTTCGGTCGCCCCGATGCTGGGAAGCGTGAACAGCCGGGCGGGCCGGGCGGTGCGGGCCCTTCAGCCGCTGGGATGGCTGTTCCTCGGCATGGCCGCGGTCTCGGTGACGTACGGGGCGGTGGTCGGTCTGGTGGGGACGTCGATGCCCCAGTTCTCCCAGGCGCAGCCGGTCGCGGGGGAGTTGTCGGGGCGGACGGTGCAGTCGATGGTCACGTTCGGGGTGATCGGGCTGGCGATGTTCTGGCTGGGGCTCAGCGCGCTGGGGTACACCCGTGATCCGTTCGCGAAGGCGTCCCGTCGCTTTCCGCAGGCTCAGACGGTGTTCATGGGGGTCCTGGTCGGGGGGTTCCTGGTGGGGCGGCCGTATCCGCTGTTCCGGCAGCTCTTCCGCGACGCGGCGCAGAGCGGCAACCCTCTTTACGGGGCGTCGGCCTTCCTGTTGCAGTCGATCGGCAACGTGCTGGTCATCGCGGTGGTCTTCTTCCTGTTGGCGTACTTCGCGGGCGGGCGGGCGGCTGCCTGGATGACGGCGGATCCCGGTCGGATGGCGGCCGTGACCGCGGTGACCCTGATCGTGGCGGGTGTCTTCACGTTCCTGTACTGGGACGTCAGGATCCTCGCGCGCCGGGAGGTCATCCCGTGGTATCCGATCGCTCCGTGGGCCGCTTGAGATCCTGGGCCCGTGCCGGAGGGAGGATGCCATACCCCCGCGCCGGGCCGTTGCGGTATCCGACTTTAGGCTGCTCATGGCCGCGGGCCCGGTGCACAGTGTCCAGTAGCGGCTGTGGTCGAGGAGGAGGCGGAGTGAGTGCTCTGATCGACGGGGACGAGATCAGTGAGGAAACGGAGCTGGTCTGGCTGGAGGACATCTCGATCCTGGACTACGTACGACAGAGCCTGGACCGACTGCCCAACCGACGCGGAAAACCCGCCTACCACCGCGACGGCCGCATGGTCGGATACGCCGTACTCCACCCCCGAGCCCGCCCCTCACGCTCCTCCGGCACCTTCCGCCGACGCGTCTTCTGGCTCCTGCCCCACGACCGCGACACCGCACCCCAAGGCCTCTACGCCACCGGCGCACCCGCAGAAGCCGTCGACCCCACCACCCTCACCCCCCGCGCCAAAGGCCACAAAACCGAACGCTCCGAAGGCGGACCCCTCTCCCACCCCCACCACCACCCGGGGGTCGGTCCTCCGAACGGTTCCGGTTCGCGTTCGACGCCTCCGTCCTGATCACGGCGTGGTCTCGTGGTGGGTGAGGAAGCGGCCGGTGTGGTCTTCGGTTTCGGCGTAGGCGGTGGTGGCGATGCGGACGGTTTCGGGTCCGGTGAGGTCGCGGGGGCCGTTGAGGTAGTGGTGGGCTCCGGTGATGAGCCAGTTGAGGATGCCGGGGCCTTCTTCGGTGACGAGGATGTCGGCGAGGTTGTCGATCTTCTGGTGGTCGGAGACGACGCGGTCGAAGGGGATCAGGCGCATCCGGCGCCAGAAGGCGTAGCCGCCGGTGCCGACTTGGGGGCGGTGGTTGCCCAGGAGCCAGAGTTTGTGGGTGGGGGCGAAGGAGAAGAAGTCCTGGCGCATCCGGCGTGCTTTGATGCGGTCGCCGCCGGTCAGGAGTTTCACCCGGGACTCGTCGAACCGGTCGCCGGGCTTCACCTCGGAACACACGATCACGCGGCGGCCGTGGAGCTCGGCGAGGTCGGTGGGGTGTCCCTCGAAGGGACGGGCCATCAGGAAACCGGGCGGCGCGGCGTCCGCGTAATCGCCCAGGAGCTTGATCAGGACATCGAGCAGCACGGACTTGCCGTTCTTGCCCGAGCCGAAGAGGAACGGCATGACCTGCGCCCCCACGTCCCCCGTCAGGGAGTAGCCGAGCAGGAGATGCAGGAACCGGATCATCTCCCTGCCCCGGTCGTCGTCCCCGAACGTGTCGGTCAGGAAGAGGTCCCAGCGCGGGGTCGGCATCTGCCGGGGGCCGATCGAGGTCGAACGGGAATGGAAGTCCCGGTCCGGGTCCGGGGCCCGCAGCACCCCCGACCGCAGGTCCACCACCCCCGCCGGCGTGCACAGCATGTACGGGTCCGCGTCCAGCGCTCCCGCGCTCAGCACCATCCCCGGAGCCGATCTCGCCTGCGCCAGCAGCGCGTTGATCCCCGACGTGCTCAGCGCACGCCGCCGGTGCTTGCGCAGCGCCGCGTCCGAATACACCCCCCGCGGATCGGTGACGGCGATACTCTCCGCCATCTCACCCGCCGCCCACAAAACGGTGTCGTCCTCATCGCTCTGCCACCGCGTGCCGTCCCACCGATACCACCCCAACCCCGTCACATGCCGATAATCCTGCGCGTACAACCGCACGAACAGCTTCGCGTTCCCCCGATCCGTCAACGAATCAGGTAACAAACCCACCCCCAACACCCGCTGGAGGGTTTTGCGCCCGGCCCGGAGGCGTCTGCTTCCGCGTACCGGTGCGGTGCCGGTGCTCCGGCCGGCGTCGGTGTTCCGGTGGTCGGGAAGGCGGATGGGTCGGGGTCGGGCGGTGTCAGGTGATGGTTCCGAGGGGAGTCCGCAGGGGTCGACCGTGGTGGCGGGCGCGGTGTTCGAACGCTGGTGACCTGCGGAGCCGGCTCCCTCAGCCACGGGCTCTCCTGACCGTCGGTGGATACGAGAAGGGCTGAGCCGCGCACGTCCTGCGCGCGTAGGGGCGGCGGTGGGCGGTGTGTGTAGCGGGCAGACCGGCTCCCGCCCCTCAGAACCGTTCGTTCTGCCTGCCGCCGTCGAGGGCGGCAGGCTCCGGGGCGGGGGGGCGCAGTTCCGCGGGGCCGTCCCTGCGGGCCGGGCGGTCGGCCGCGATGGGCTGCGGCCCCGGGGGGCGGGTCGAGGCGTCGCTTTCGGCTGAACTCATCACGTGTGCACTTCCCGGATCATCGAAGCTGACCGTGTTTGCGTGACCGAACGTGCGGAGGCGCCTCCGAGGAACGCCTTCGATGCATCATAAGAATGATTCTTTTTTTGTCTATGTGAGGTAAAAAATTTTGGCCGATTCGCCCCGACACATGCCGTGTTCTGCAGGAGCGCGCACGGCGGGCGCGGGCCGGGCCCGTCTGTCGGGGGTCCGTAGGGGAGGAGGTGTACAGCGGACGGCGTCCCGGCCTTTGATGATTTTCTGCCGAAAGACTCCAGCCATTCACTCATCGCCCGCTAAGGTCATGCTCCGGCGACTTGGCGACCGGGGTCACGTCCGCGCCGCCGACGGGGACGTGCGGGGAGGTATGCATGGGCGCGGTGACGGGTGGGCCACGGCAGGCGGAGCGATGCGCGGACGCGGGAGCGTCCGCGGTGTCCGTCCGTTCTTCGCCGGCGGTGCCGCCGAGCCGGTGGCCGAAGGCGACCGTGCGGTCCGATCCTCTTCCGGCCCCCGGGAGGGACGTCAGCCGGGGACGGGCCGGTCCGCGGCTGCCGTCATGACCGACTCTCGGTTGCCGTAGGCCCGTTGCACCAGTTCACCGGGGGCGGGCAGCCGGCTCTCCGTCGATGCCGGGCTTCCCGGGGCGCTCCCGTTCCAGCTGTAGGGCTCGAACCGCGCGGGGCGGAACGCCGGGCCATGCTCCGTGTACGTGCCGCCCGATCCTGTTTTACCATGTCCTCTCCGAGATCGTCGGCGTGGCGACGCATCGTGCGCATTCTCCATGCCTACGGGGTTTCGGGGGCCATCGCGAGGGGGCGGTCGGCGGCATCCAAGCTTCGGCGGAATCGCGACCGGGGAGCAACCACGGATCGGCCAAGTAGGTAAAAGGCTTGGTCAAGCGGGGACGGGGCATCGGCGATCGTCGGATCCAGCAGGATTGGACGTCCATTGTCCGGTCTCCAGCCGACGGGAGCGCCCTCTCCCGTGAAAAGACGATATTGCTGGCTACGCTATCGCGGCGCTCGATCGGTTGCCCAGGAGAAGGGAAACGAGCCATGGCGGCACACGACGTGGGGCACGCGCACCTGCCGGTCTCCGTACTTGCCGATCAGATCTTCGGGCACCTGCCGAGGGCCGATCAGAGGGCGTGGGCCCAGGCGTATCTGACGGGCCTGCTGACCACCGACGGCAAGAAGTCGATCAAGCGGATGGCCGCCACCGTCTCGCGCTCGCCCACCGCGTCGCAGTCGATGCACCAGTTCCTCAACGCCAGCCCCTGGGACTGGGTTCCGGCGCGGGTCGAGCTGATGCGGTGGGTCGAGCAGCAGCTCGATCCGCGTGCCTGGGTCCTGTCGGTGGCGGTATTACGCAAACGGGGTGACCACTCCTGCGGTGTGCACCGGCGCTTCGTCCCCGCGACCGGACGCTCCGTCAACTGCCAGCTCGCGGTGGGAGCGTTCCTCGCCACCGGTGCGGAGGCCGTGCCCGTCCACTGGGGGCTGCTGCTGCCGGGTGCCTGGGTCGAGGACCATGCGCGCCGCGCGCGGGCCCGCATTCCCGAGTCGGTGGGCCAGCGCACCGTCGAACAGCACGCACTCGACCTCGTCGACGCGCTGTGCGGGAGCACCCAGCTCAGCCCCCGGCCGGTGGTGGCGGACCTGGGCCATCACTCGGGGGTCATCTCGCTGGTGCGTGGACTCAGCGCCAGGGGACGCGAGTTCGTCGTGTCGCTGCCCGGTCGGACCCCGGTGGTGCCGGTCGGCAGGACGACGGCGCGTGGCGCATACGCCTCGAACCTGCCCGCCGCCGTGGAGGCACAGCGCCTGTTCGGCCTCAAGCACGGCAGCCATCTCAGACCCGGTGGCCACGACGGTCCCGGCGGGGCGGATCGCACCGCCACGATGACCACGCTGGTACGGCTGCCGCAGGTGCGGCTGGCCCGTCACACGCCGCACGCCACCTATCGGATCTTCGGCGTTCCGTCGTACGCGGGGCCCCGCTCGTCGCGGATCTGGCTGACCAACATGACGCAGCGGCGGACCGACGAGCTGCTCGCGCTGGCCGGGCTCCAGCACCGGGCGGGCACCGCGGTGCAGACGCTGGAGGACGACTTCGGACTGCTCGACTTCGAAGGGCGGTCCTTTCCCGGCTGGCACCATCACATGACGCTGGTGTCGGCGGCGTCAGCGTACAACTTGCTGGAGCTGTCCGGCCGCCGGCCGGGGGCCCTGGAAGAGAGCTGAGCGGCACGTCCCGTGCGGGACCTCGAGGAGAAGCGGGCGGGCCCCGACCCGCCCGCTCGTGTTCCCCGGTCGGGTGTTCAGGCCGTCGTTGGCAAGGCGTTCGTCGTCGGCGACGGCGGGGGTGGTGGCGTCAGGTGGCGGCGGGCGACGGTGACCAGCAGGACGTAGGAGAGGGCGGCCAGCCCCACCGTGATGATCCAGGTATGCGATCCGGCCGGATCGTAGACCCGCCCCGCGTTGCCCACGTCCACCGCCGGCGCGCTCTGGCCGGCCTCGAAGGCGCCGCGGCCGCTCCCGTACAGCTTGACGCTCCCGAGCTCCACGGCGCCGTCGGCGGAGCGGAACGTCCCCAGCCACTCGCAGGTGGTGTGCCCGGCGTGTCCGGCGCACACCAGACGCACGGCGGTGAAGGTGCCCCGCGGCCCGTCCGCCGTGGCGGTCCTGGCCGCGTCGCCCAGGCCCGGCACCGTCAGCCAGAACAACAGGACCCCGGCCAGCAGGAGCAGCAGGGAGACGAACCCCGAGGGCCTTGCGCCGCGCGTCGCCACAGGGTCAGCCCTTCGGGGCGCAGCCGCACCGCGCGTCGGCGTTGTCCGGCCGGCCCGCCCGGGTGTGCAGGTACATCGCGACCACCATGGGCACCGTCACCAGGGTGTTGTAGAAGAGGTGCAGCTCCACCCGGGGCATGACCAGCTGGATCAGACTGGTGGGCGCCGCCCTGCCCAGCAGGTGGGCCCCCGCGAGCACCTGCACCAGGAGCAGCAGGTGCTCCAGGTGGTGCCACACCTGGATGCCGAGGGAGGCCTTCCACCAGGTGGCCGAGCGGCCGGTGAAGCCCGGCCGCAGGAGGAACAGGCCCACCATCATCACCAGGGCGTAGCCGTAGTGCATCCACTCCGAGGTGACCAGCCAGGGGAACGGCATCCCCAGCACCCCGCGCGCCTGCGGGATGGGCCAGCCCATGACGTAGATCTGGTAGGCCTGGACCAGGTGCTCCGCCCAGTGCGCCACAACGATGAACAGGAACACACGCAGGCCGAGTTGGTGGTGACGGGTGTTGACGGCGTCGAGCCCGCCGCGAAAGGTGAGAGGTGACGTTCCGGTACTGATGGCCATGCCTGACCTCCACGGTCTGGGTGGGAGGGGAACAATCGCTCATCACACCAGTCCTCACACACGCGAGCCTCTTCCAACGTGCTCTCTTTCCTGTCACCTGACCGTCCCGTGGGTCCTGTGAAGCAACCCGAACGGTACGGTCGGGCATGCTGCCACGGACGTACGAAGGACAGGACTGCTCGCTGGCCCGTTCCCTGGAGGTGATCGGGGAGCGCTGGAACCTGCTGATCGTCCGCTCCGCCCTGCTGGGCGTCGGACGGTACGACGAGTTCCTGCGCCAGATGCCGATCTCCCGGAACGTGTTGGCCGACCGGCTCGGCCGCCTCGTCGATCTGGGCGTCATGCGGCGGGTCGTGTACCAGGAGAAGCCGGTACGCCACGAGTACCCGCTCACGCCCATGGGCCGTGAACTCACCGTCGCCGTGGTCGCGCTGATGCAGTGGGGCGACCGGAACCTTCCCGCGGAGCTGGGGCCGCCCCGCCAGGCGCAGCACGTCGGGTGCGACGGCGGCGTGCGGGTGCGGCTGGACTGCACATCCTGCGGGCGCGACGTCCACGAGGACGAGGTGGCGGTGCGCCGGATGCGCTGATCCCGGGCCGGCGCCGAGCGTGCTGATCGGGGCCCGCGAGGGCGGGCCCGCATGCCGCACGACATGAGTTGCTGACGCGTTCATCTACACCCAAACCCCTTATGGCACAAGGGTGTTGCGCATTTGCGAAGATGCCCTGATCTTTGCAGCGAGCCGACCATGAGGCCCTTCGCCACCCCCCTGGTGGCCGGTCGAGGGAGGCACACGCGTGGCATCGGCGACGGGATCTCTGCGCAGACTTCTCATGGCTCCGTCCCTGTTCGACGTGAGCTTCGCGGGCCGGGGGTTCCCGGTGGCCGAGACCGCCGCGACCCGCCAGCTGGAGACCATCCCCCAGACGGTGGTGACCGGTTTCGAGTGGGGCATCGAGTCGAAGAGCCTGTGGGAGACCGAGCGACGGCTCTCCCTGGTCGACGAGGAGCTGCGGGGCTTCGCCTACGAGGGCGCGACCATGGCCTCGGTGATCCGGGACTCGATGCCCGGCCGGGGGGGCCGCACCGCGGAACTGCTCCAGGGGACCGGACGCGGCCACATCTTCCTCAACTACATCGGCATCGGGTTCGCGATGGCCAAGCTGCCGAGGCCGCTGTGGAAGAAGGTCATGCCCGCGCTCGACGGCGAGGACTTCTACCCGCCGATGAGCTGGCTCGCGGTGGACGGGTACGGCTTCGACCGCGCCTACTTCGACCCGAAGCGCTGGGTGGACGGCCAGCGCCTGGACACCCCGTACGCCTGGGAGGGCCGGCCCGACTACTTCCAGCGGGCGGTGGACCAGGGCATCGGGCGCGCCCTGTGGTTCATCCACGGCGCCCGGGTGGAGGCCGTGTGCGCCGCGGTCGACCGGTTCGCCTCCGAGCGCAGGCCGGACCTGTGGGCGGGCGTCGGGCTCGCGGCCACGTTCGCCGGGTGTTCCACCGCGGCCGAACTGGACGCGCTGCGCGCCCGGTCGGGCGAACTGGCCGGGCATGTCGCCCAGGGCGCCGTCTTCGCCGCGAAGGCGCGCCACTTCTCCAAGACCGTTCCCGAGCACACCCGGACCGCGCTGCACGCGCTGGCCGGCCTCACCGTCGAGTCCGCCGCCGGCCTGGCCGACGACGCCGCGCCCCCCTCGGGCGCCGGCGACGGTGTTCCCAGCTATGAGATCTGGCGCAGATCGGTCCGTGAAAAGCTTCCGGTGAATTCCCCTTGAGCATTTCCGGAGTAGACATTCGGGCACCCCAATTGAATATGTTCGGCTGAACGAATAGGAATGTCAGGCAAAAGAATCGAGGGGCGGTCTTCCTGGTGTCCATGTTGCGTGCGCTGAGGCGCCGAGTTCTCACTCCCAATGTTCGGGAAACACGGCTGGAAACACGGGGCTTCCACATCAAGGACGCGGAGGCCAAGCACCAGTTGGAGACGGTCGGGACGAGCTTCCTGCAGGGGTACGCGTACGCGGTCGAGGCGCGTTCGGCGAACCAGGCCGTGGACTGGCTGGAGACTGTGCCCCGGGCCTTTCGCGGGTTCGCCTACGAGGGCGCCGGCATGGGCGCCGTCATGCTCGACTCCCTCACCGGGGGCAGCCGGAGGCTGACCGGGATCCTGGAGGGCGAGGGCCGGCGGCACAACTACATGATCTACGTCGGCATCGGGTGGGCGATGGCCCGGCTCCCCAAATTCCTGTGGCCCGACGTGACCGCGACCGACCCGGTGCTGCGCTGGCTGATCCTGGACGGGTACGGCTTCCACCAGGCGTACTTCAAGACGGACTCCTACGTCCGCGACCCCGCCGCCGAGCATCCCTTCACCTGGAAGGGCGGCCCGGACGCCTACAGTGCGCGCGCCATCGACCAGGGCATCGGGCGGGCCATGTGGTTCGTCGGGGGCACCGATCCCGACGTCGTGGCCGACCTCATCGGCGCGTTCCCCGAGCACCGCCACGCCGACCTCTACGCGGGCGCCGGGCTGGCCTGCACCTACGCGGGAAGCGTGGACGGGGACGAGCTGCGGCGCTTCGCCAAGCACGCGGGCGACCACCTGCCCAGCCTCGTACAGGGTTCCGCGTTCGCCTGCGAGGCGCGGGAGCGGGCGGGGACGACGATCGCCCACACGCACCTGGCCGCCCAGATCCTGTGCGGCGGGCGGACCCCGGCGGAGGCCGCGCGGGTGTGCACCGACGCGCGGCCCGCCACCTGCGCCGGCGGGGAGACCCCGGCCTTCGAGATCTGGCGGCGGCAGGTCGCCGCCACCATCAGTTCTGTTCCCCACACGCAGAAGGGCGCCGTCGCATGACACATCCAATTTCCTGGCTGCGGAAGCAGGCTCCGGGGGTCGTCGCACTCGCTGTCATGGTCGGCACTTTCTACGCGGTGAAGCCGTCGGAGTCCAGCGCCGCCGAGAAAAGGGAAATGGCGGAGAGTTTCGCTTTCGAGCCGATGGCGATATCCATGCCGGGCGGTTACAAGAAGCAGAGCGTCCGTAAAGTGAACAAGGCCTACAAGCACATCGAGGCGTGGATCTCCTCGGTCGGCGCCGGGGTCGCCATGAACGACATCGACGGGGACGGCCTGCCCAACGACCTCTGCATCACCGATCCGCAGATCGACCAGGCCGTCGTCACGCCCGCCCCGGCGCCCGGCCGCAAGAGCGCCTCGTACGCCCCCTTCGTGCTCGACCCGGCCCCGCTGCCCAAGAGCGACATCATGGCGCCGATCGGCTGTGTCCCCGGGGACTTCAACGAGGACGGCGCGATGGACCTGCTCGTCTACTACTGGGGCCGCACCCCGGTGATCTTCCAGGCGAAGAAGGAACCCGGCAAGGACACCACGACGATGGACCCGAAGTGCTTCGAGCCCGTCGAACTGGTCCCCGGCAGCAGTGGCAGCACCTACAAGGGGCCCCTGTGGAACTCCAACGCCGCGACCGTCGCCGACTTCGACGGTGACGGGCACAACGACATCTACATCGGGAACTACTTCCCCAACAGCCCCGTCCTGGACGACAGCGTGCACGGCGGCGTGACGATGAACGACTCGCTCTCGCACGCCCAGAACGGCGGCGGCGGCCACTTCTTCCGCTGGACCCCCTCCGGTTTCGAGGAGATCAAGAACGTCCTGCCGAAGGGCATCGACCGGGGCTGGACCCTGGCCGTCTCGGCCACCGACCTGGACGGCGACCAGCGCCCCGAGATGTACCTGGCGCACGACTTCGGGACCTCGGCCCTGCTGTACAACAGGTCGACCCCCGGCACGTTCAAGTTCAGCGAGGTCAAGGCCGTCCACACCGCGACCACTCCGAAGTCCAAGGAGATGGGCCGCAGCTCCTTCAAGGGCATGGGCGTCGACTTCGGCGATCTGGACAACGACGGCCTGTACGACGCCTTCGTCTCCAACATCACCACGTCCTTCGGCATCCAGGAGTCGAACTTCGCCTTCGTCGCGACCGCGCGTGACAAGGCGGACCTGCGGGCCAAGTTCCGTGACGGCGTCGCTCCGTACAAGGACGAGAGCTCGCCCCTCAACCTCGCCTGGTCCGGCTGGGGCTGGGACGTGAAGATGGGCGACTTCGACAACAACGGCGTCCAGGAGATCACCCAGGCGGTCGGCTTCGTCAAGGGCAAGCGCAACCGCTGGGCGCAGCTCCAGGAGCTCGCCACCGCCAACGACTCCCTGGTCAAGCACCCCCGCTTCTGGCCCCGGGTGGAGGAGGGCGACGACCTCGCCGGCGACCAGCACCTGCGCTTCTTCGTCCAGGACAAGGACGGCGAGGCCTACAGCGACCTGTCCAAACAGCTCGGTCTGGCCGTGCCCGTGCCCAGCCGTGGCATCGCCACCGGCGACGCCGACGGGGACGGCCGCCTGGACATGGTGGTGGCCCGGCAGTGGGAGGACCCGGTCTTCTACTGCAACATGAGCCCGGAGACCGGCGACCACCTCAACCTCAGTCTCACCGACGCGGCCGGGTCGCCCGTGATCGGCGCACAGGTCGCCGTGACCCTGTCCGACGGCAGTACCCGCCTGGGCCGGGTCGACGGCGGCAGCGGCCACTCCGGCAAGCGCAGCCAGGACGTGCACATCGGGCTCGGCCACGAGGTCGACGGCCCGGTGCAGACCCGTCTGACCTGGCGTGACCGCACCGGGCAGGTGCGCAACAAGGACCTCCAGCTGGCTCCCGGCAGGCACTCGCTGGAACTCGGCGCCGACGTGAAGGAGAAGTGACCGTGCCCGAAACCAAGACGCTCACGGCCGCCCCCCGGCACGACGTGAAGGTCACCACCGCCCTGCGCCGGTTCGCGATCTCGATCTCGATCCTCAACATCGCCGGGTACACCTTCCTCGGCTTCGAACAGCCCTGGTTGTGGCCCTTCATCGCGATCTTCACCGCCTACGTGGTGGAGATCGCGCTGGAGGCCGTCAGCGCCCGCGTCGACAAGCGGGCCCCCCGCTACGCCGGCGGGGGGTTCAAGGGGATGGTCGAGTTCCTCTTCCCCGCCCACATCACCGGTCTCGCCGTGAACATGCTGACCTACGTCAACGACCGCGTCTGGGTCATGGTCTTCGGCGTCGTCGTGGCCGTCGGCACGAAGTGGGTGCTGCGGGCCCCGCTCAAGGGCCGCATGCGGCACTACATGAACCCGTCGAACTTCGGCATCGCGGTGATCCTGCTCCTCTTCCCCTGGGCGAGCATCGCGCCGCCCTACCACTTCACCGAGTACCTGTACGGCCCGGCCGACTGGGTCCTCCCCGCGATCATCCTGGTCCTGGGCACCATGCTGAACGCGAAGCTGACCGGCCGCATGTGGCTGATCATGGCCTGGCTCGGCGGCTTCGTGGTGCAGGCCGTCGTCCGAGGGCTGGTGATGGGCACCTCCATCCCGGCGGCGCTCGGCATGATGACCGGTGTCGCCTTCGTGCTCTTCACCAACTACATGGTCACCGACCCCGGCACCTCGCCCTCCAAGCGGTCCTCCCAGATCTTCTTCGGAGCCGGGGTGGCGGCGATGTACGGCGTGCTGACCGGCCTCGGCATCGCCTACGGCATCTTCTTCGCCACCGCCCTGGTCTGCCTGATCCGCGGAGGCTACCTGTGGGGTCTGCACTTCCTCGCCAAGCAGCGAGAGGCGCAGGAGCGGCAGGCGCCTGCCGTCCACGGCGCCCACGACCGCCAGGACGCCCCGGTCGAACAGCTCGTGGCCGCCCCGGCGGCCCCGGCGACCGGGTCCGTAGCGGGAGGCGCCGCGCCGCAGCCGGCGACGGTCGTCCTCTCGGGCGACCCCTGCAAGGACGGCACCTGCTTCCACGGCAAGTGCGCAGCCGAACGAGCCACGAAGAACAAGGCGGCGGTGCCTGTATGAGCCGAATAGCCATCGTCGGGGTCGCCTGCACGTACCCCGACGCCACCACACCCCGGGAGCTCTGGGAGAACGCCGTCGCCGGACGGCGCGCCTTCCGCAGACTGCCCGACGTCCGAATGCGCCTGGACGACTACTGGAACCCGGACCCCGCGGTCCCCGACACCTTCTACGCCCGCAACGCCGCGGTCCTGGAGGGCTGGGAGTTCGACCGCGTCGCCCACCGGATCGCCGGCAGCACCTACCGCTCCACCGACCTGACCCACTGGCTCGCCCTGGACACGGCGACCCGGGCGCTGGCGGACGCGGGCTTCCCGGCCGGTGAGGGACTGCCCGCCGAGCGCACCGGAGTCGTCGTCGGCAACACGCTGACCGGCGAGTTCTCCCGTGCCAACGGCATGCGGCTGCGCTGGCCCTACGTACGCAGGGTGCTCGCGGACGCGCTCCAGGGGCAGGACTGGGACGACGACCGGCTCGGCGCGTTCCTCCAGGGGGTGGAGGAGGCCTACAAGAGGCCCTTCCCCGCCGTCGACGAGGACACCCTCGCGGGCGGCCTCTCCAACACCATCGCCGGCCGGATCTGCAACCACTTCGACCTGAACGGCGGCGGTTACACCGTCGACGGCGCCTGCTCCTCCTCCCTGCTGTCCATCACCACCGCGGCGACCTCGCTGCAGAGCGGCGACCTCGACGTCGCCATCGCCGGCGGTGTCGACCTGTCCATCGACCCCTTCGAGATCATCGGCTTCGCCAAGACCGGTGCGCTCGCCCGGAAGGAGATGCGGCTCTACGACCGCGGCTCCAACGGGTTCTGGCCGGGCGAGGGCTGCGGCATGGTCGTGCTCATGCGCGAGGAGGACGCGGTCGCCGCCGGGCACCGCGTGTACGCCTCGATCGCCGGCTGGGGCATCTCCTCCGACGGTCAGGGAGGCATCACCCGACCCGAGGTGAGCGGGTACCAGCTCGCGCTGTCGCGCGCCTACGACCGGGCGGGCTTCGGCATCGAGACCGTGCCGCTGTTCGAAGGCCACGGCACCGGTACCGCCGTCGGTGACGCCACCGAGCTCCGGGCGATCATGGGCGCCCGCGCCGCTGCCGACCCGCAGGCCCCGAGCGCCGTCATCACCTCCATCAAGGGCATGATCGGCCACACCAAGGCGGCCGCGGGGATCGCCGGACTCATCAAGGCCGTGATGGCCCTGGACTCCGGGGTGCTGCCCCCCGCCATCGGCTGCGTGGACCCCCACGACCTGCTCACCGACGAGTCCGCCAACCTTCGCGTCCTGCGCAAGGCGGAGGCGTGGCCCGAGGGCGCACCGCTGCGGGCCGGCATCACCGCCATGGGCTTCGGCGGGATCAACACCCATGTCGTCCTCGACAGGTCGGACGCCTCCGGGCGCCGCCCTGCCGTCAACCGCCGGACCACGCTGCTGGCCAACTCCCTCCAGGACTCCGAACTGCTGCTCCTGGACGGGGACTCGCCCGCGGCGCTGGCCCAGCGGCTGACGCAGGTGGCCGACTTCGCCGCGCAGGTCTCCTACGCCCAGCTCGGCGACCTGGCCGCGACCCTCCAGCGGGAACTGCGCGACCTGCCCCACCGGGCCGCTGTCGTGGTCACCTCGCCCGAGGACGCCGAGGTCAGGCTTCGCGCGCTCGCCGGCAACGCCGGGCCCACGGGGCCAGACGACGGCGCGGTGTTCTGCAAGGACGGCCGTGCCTTCGTCGGCGCCGCCG
>NZ_JBHWFG010000065.1:0-16715 GCF_042733745.1 Streptomyces sp. NPDC059696 | reverse complement strand
GGCCGGGGGGAGAGGACCGGACAGGCCGGGGGGAGAGGACCGGACAGGCCGGGGGAAGTGGGCCGGGCAGGCCGGGGGGAGAGGACCGGACAGGCCGGGGGGAGAGGACCGGACAGGCCAGGGGGAGAGGACCGGACAGGCCGGGGGAAGTGGGCCGGGCAGGCCGGGAGGAGGGGACCGGACAGGCCGGGGGAAGTGGGCCGGGCAGGCCCGGGGCGGGACCGGTGATGCCCGGGGGGAGGGGCCGCGGAGATCGATTTCGCGTCGGGTGGTCCCGGGTCGGTACGATCCTTACTCGTGCGCGCGCTCGGGTATGGCGCCGCAGCCCCCTTCAGTCAGGAGAGACCGGTGTCAGACGTCCGTGTGATCATCCAGCGCGATTCCGAGCGGGAAGAACGCGTGGTGACGACGGGCACTACGGCCGCCGAGCTCTTCGCCGGCGAGCGTTCGATCATCGCCGCGCGCGTGGCCGGCGAGCTCAAGGACCTGTCGTACGCCCTGTCCGACGGCGACGAGGTCGAGGGCGTCGAGATCTCCTCCGAGGACGGTCTGAACATCCTGCGCCACTCCACCGCGCACGTCATGGCCCAGGCCGTGCAGGAGCTCTTCCCCGAGGCCAAGCTCGGCATCGGCCCGCCCGTCAAGGACGGCTTCTACTACGACTTCGACGTCGAGAAGCCGTTCACGCCCGAGGATCTCAAGGCCATCGAGAAGAAGATGCAGGAGATCCAGAAGCGCGGGCAGCGCTTCTCCCGGCGCGTGGTCACCGACGAGGCCGCCCGCGAGGAGCTGGCCGGCGAGCCGTACAAGCTGGAGCTGATCGGCCTCAAGGGCTCCGCCTCCTCCGACGACGGCGCGGACGTCGAGGTCGGCGCCGGCGAGCTGACGATCTACGACAACCTGGACGCCAAGACCGGTGACCTGTGCTGGAAGGACCTCTGCCGCGGTCCCCACCTGCCCACCACCCGCAACATCCCGGCGTTCAAGCTGATGCGCAACGCGGCCGCCTACTGGCGCGGCAGCGAGAAGAACCCCATGCTCCAGCGCATCTACGGCACCGCCTGGCCCACCAAGGACGAGCTGAAGGCGCACCTGGAGTTCCTCGCCGAGGCCGAGAAGCGCGACCACCGCAAGCTGGGCAACGAACTCGACCTCTTCTCCATCCCCGAGCAGATCGGCTCCGGCCTCGCCGTCTTCCACCCCAAGGGCGGCATCATCCGCCGGGTCATGGAGGACTACTCGCGCCGCCGCCACGAGGAGGAGGGCTACGAGTTCGTCTACACCCCGCACGCGACCAAGGGGAAGCTCTTCGAGACGTCCGGGCACCTGGACTGGTACGCCGACGGCATGTACCCGCCCATGCAGCTCGACGAGGGCGTGGATTACTACCTCAAGCCCATGAACTGCCCGATGCACAACCTGATCTTCGACGCGCGCGGGCGCTCCTACCGTGAACTGCCGCTGCGCCTCTTCGAGTTCGGGACGGTGTACCGGTACGAGAAGTCCGGCGTCGTGCACGGCCTGACCCGCGCCCGCGGCTTCACCCAGGACGACGCGCACATCTACTGCACCCGCGAGCAGATGTCGGAGGAGCTCGACAAGACGCTCACCTTCGTCCTCGGCCTGCTGCGCGACTACGGCCTGACCGACTTCTACCTGGAGCTGTCCACCAAGGACCCGGAGAAGTTCGTCGGCTCGGACGAGGCCTGGGAAGAGGCCACCGAGACGCTGCGCCAGGTCGCCGAGAAGCAGGGCCTGCCCCTCGTGCCCGACCCGGGCGGCGCCGCCTTCTACGGCCCGAAGATCTCCGTCCAGACCAAGGACGCCATCGGCCGCACCTGGCAGATGTCGACGATCCAGCTCGACTTCAACCTGCCCGAGCGCTTCGACCTGGAGTACACGGGCGCCGACGGCACCAAGACCCGCCCGGTCATGATCCACCGCGCGCTGTTCGGCTCCATCGAGCGCTTCTTCGCGGTGCTCCTGGAGCACTACGCGGGCGCCTTCCCGGCGTGGCTGGCCCCGGTCCAGGCGGTCGGCATCCCGATCGGCGACGCGCACGTGGAGTACCTGGAGAAGTTCGCCGCCGCGGCCAGGAAGAAGGGCCTGCGCGTCGAGGTCGACTCCTCCTCCGACCGCATGCAGAAGAAGATCCGTAACGCCCAGAAGCAGAAGGTGCCCTTCATGGTCATCGCGGGCGACGAGGACATGTCCCACGAGTCCGTGTCCTTCCGCTACCGCGACGGCTCGCAGGAGAACGGCATCCCCTTCGACGAGGCCATCGCGAAGATCCTGAAGGTCGTCGAGGAGCGCGCCCAGGTCTGATCACGCGGTGCACCGGCCCCCGGGGAGATCCGGGGGCCTTTGCCGTCCCCCCCAGCTCGACGCCATATGCTGCACTGCATGACGAGTGAGCCGGAGCAGCAGCTGGGAGTAGGGACGCAGGACGCGTTCCAGCGTCTGTGGACGCCCCACCGGATGGCCTACATCCAGGGCGAGAACAAGCCCACCGGCCCGGGCGCCGGCGACGGCTGCCCCTTCTGCTCCATCCCGGCCAAGTCCGACGAGGACGGGCTCGTCGTCCGGCGCGGCGAGCAGGTCTACGCGGTGCTCAACCTCTACCCGTACAACGGCGGCCACCTGATGACCGTGCCCTACCGGCACGTGGCCGACTACACCGACCTGACGGCGGGGGAGACCGCCGAGCTCGGCGAACTCACCCAGCAGGCGATGACGGCCCTGCGCACGGCCTCCGGGGCGCACGGCTTCAACATCGGCATGAACCAGGGCACGGTCGCCGGCGCGGGCATCGCCGCCCACCTCCACCAGCACATCGTGCCGCGCTGGGGCGGCGACACGAACTTCATGCCGGTGGTGGGGCACACACGCGTGCTGCCGCAGCTGCTGGCGGACACGCGGAAGATGCTGGCGGAGGCCTGGCCGGCATAAGCCACGGGCACCCGTGCCGCCCGGGGCGGCACGGGCGGGCGCGGGCGGGCGCGGCGGCACCCCGAAGCGCCGGGCTGCGCACCCATCCGCGCCTCAGCGACAACGCCGGGCACCTCACCGACTACGCGTCGTACACATCCGCCTTCTTCGGCGAAGCCTCCTGCACCGCCCCGCTCAGCGCCGCCGACCTGGATCCGAACTTCTCCACGTCCACCCCGTTCTCCCGCAGCACCTTCAGCGCCGCCGCATGCACCACGCGCAGCACCGGCGTCGCAGCCCGCAGCGCGTCGTCGGCCATGAAGCGGTGCCGCCACGGCTGGTCGGCCCACGCGTGCCGCAGACCGAACGGCTCCGGCAGCGTCAGACTGCCGCCGAGCCAGTTCAGCAGCGGCGGATACCAGGTCAGCGGGGCGCGCGCGGCCAGCCGCACCACCTCGTCGGCGTCGATCAGCGGCAGCTTCACGGTGCGGGTCTCCCAGAACCGGAAGGCCTTCTGCACCGACTTCTCCTTGGCCGCGGGCTTCTCGTTGAACAGGGAGTTGACCGGCCCCAGGGCATGCCCGGTGACCTCGATGCGGAGCGTGTCGTGCAGCACGGTCACCGTGATCAGCATCGTGATCACCAGGTGGCCGTCCCACAGGGTCCACTGCACACCCAGGTAGTGCCGGTCGCCGCTGCCGAACTGCTGCTTGTTGCAGATGTCCTGTATGGCGTGCGTCCGCACCGTGTACGCGTCGACGTCCGTGCCGCTCGGCCGGGACACCTCCGTCGCCTTCTCGCCGATCGGTGTGACGACCCAGTGCGTGATGGACGGCTTGGGGAAGCCGCCGGTGTTGATGGACGTGCGCTCCAGCATGCCCAGACCGCCCTGGATCGCCACGATGACGTCCCAGCTGCGGAAGGGGTGGAACTCCTTGCCCGGCTCGGCGGAGACCAGCTCCTCGGCCAGCTGCCAGCTGCCCCACCGCGTGCCCATGCCGAGTATGCCCTTGGGGCCGGCGTAGAAGACCGAGTTGGACCGCTGCTCGGCGGCCAGGCGGGCCAGCTCCTTGCGGACCTGCTCGGCCGCGTCACCCGGGTTGCCGGGGACCGCCTCGGGGATCTTGGCGCCGACACCGCCGCCCGACAGCAGGCTCGACCAGCGCTCCCGCAGGTCGCGGGCGGTCCGCTCGCAGATGTGCTTGGCCCAGAACCAGCCGACCACCGGCATGATCACCGCGGCGCGCCCGTACAGGGCCCAGAAGCCCGTGAACGGCATGCGGATCAGGAACAGCACGGCCAGCGCACCCACGGCGACCAGCAGGGTCGTGGCGAGGGCGCCCGTGCGCTTGTCCTCCCGCTTGGCCATGGTGGTGCGCAGCGTGAACACCAGCAGCCACACGAGGAAGCCCGGCAGGAACAGCAGCCCGCAGATGACCGTGATGGCCGAGAGCCGGTTGTCGCGGTCGCGGCGGATGCGGTGGGCCGCCAGACAGTGCTCCACGACGACCTGCGGCTCGATGCCGAAGGACTGGATGACCGGCGCACGTCCGGCACCCAGCATCCGGTCGATCACCGCACGGGAGAAGGCCTCACCGAACCGGGGGCGGAAGATCTTCGCCCAGGAGCGCGGGGGAGTCACCTTCGACTGGTGCCACTCGTTGTCGGCCTTCAGGATCTTGGTGACCTCGTCGTCGCGGTAGGCCGCGGCGGCCAGCGCATAGGTCGCCGCCGTCTGGCCGCTCGCACCCGCGAGAGGCACCTGGGCCCCCGGGCTGAAGTCGAATCCGTCCGTCACTGCCGCCCCCATCGCTGCCGCATCCGCATCTGCGGCCTTCCCGACTTCCGCGCTCCGCACACCTGTTGATCAGGTCATCAGCGTATCCGTCCGCACCGGCGAGCGGGGGCGGGCGGCCCGTCAAGCCGTCCGCCCCCGCGGAAGGGAGCCCCCAGGAGGGAACTTGGTGGCGCCCGGCGCCAACTACGAGGCCACGCGCTCCTCTTCACGCACCCGGTCCGCGACCTGCTGCGGCATCGGTTCGTGCCGCGCGTACCGCCGGCTGAACCCCGCCGTGCCGTGCGCCATCGACCTCAGGTCGATCGCGTACCGGCCGATCTCGATCTCGGGCACCTCGGCCCGGATCAGCGTGCGCCCGCCGGGCGTCTGCTCGGTGCCGAGCACCCGTCCGCGCCGCCCCGACAGGTCGCTCATGACGGCGCCCACGAACTCGTCGCCGACCAGCACCGACACCTCGGCCACCGGCTCCAGCAGATGGATCCTCGCGCCGGCCGCGGCCTCCCGCAGCGCGAGCGCGCCCGCCGTCTGGAAGGCGGCGTCGGAGGAGTCGACCGAGTGCGCCTTGCCGTCCAGCAGGGTCACCCGTACGTCGATGAGGGGATACCCGGCCGCGACCCCCTTGGCCGCCTGCGCCCGCACCCCCTTCTCCACCGACGGGATGAACTGCCGGGGCACCGCACCGCCCACGACCTTGTCGACGAACTCGATGCCGGACCCGCCGGGCAGCGGCTCGACCTCGATCTCGCAGATCGCGAACTGCCCGTGTCCGCCGGACTGTTTGACGTGCCTGCCGCGGCCCGCCGACCTGGTCGCGAACGTCTCGCGCAGGGACACCTTGTGGGGCACGACGTCGACCTGGACGCCGTAGCGGCTGCGCAGCCGCTCCAGGGCGACGTCGGCGTGCGCCTCGCCCAGGCACCACAGGACCACCTGGTGGGTGTCCTGGTTCTGCTCCAGCCGCATCGTCGGATCCTCGGCCACCAGCCGGGCCAGACCCTGGGACAGCTTGTCCTCGTCCGGTTTGCTGTGCGCCTGGATGGCGAGCGGCAGCAGCGGGTCGGGCATCTGCCACGGCTCCATGAGCAGCGGATCGTCCTTGGCGGACAGGGTGTCGCCGGTCTCGGCGCGGCCCAGCTTCGCCACGCAGGCCAGATCACCCGCGATGACGTGGGACACGGGCCGCTGCTGCTTGCCGAACGGCGTGGACAGGGCGCCGATCCGCTCGTCGACGTCGTGGTCCTCGTGTCCCCGGTCGGCCAGTCCGTGCCCGGACACGTGGACGGTCTGGTCGGCGCGCAGGGTGCCGGAGAACAGCCGGATCAGCGACAGCCGCCCCACATACGGGTCGGAGGAGGTCTTCACGACCTCCGCGACCAGCGGAGCGTCCGGGTCGCACGGTGTGAGCTCGCGCGGCCTGCCGTCGATGGTGGTGACCCGCACCGTCTCGTGCTCCAGCGGCGTCGGGAAGCCCCGCGTGATCAGCTCCAGCAGCTCCAGGGTGCCGAGCCCCTGCCGGGCGCCCTCGCCCGCCGGTGCGGCCGCCAGGACGGGGAAGAAGACGCCCCGTGCGACGGCCCGCTCCAGGTCCTGGATGAGCGTCCCGACCTCGACCGGCTCCCCGCCGAGGTAGCGGTCCATGAGGGTCTCGTCCTCGCTCTCGGAGATGATCCCCTCGATGAGCCGGTTGCGGGCCTCCTCGATCAGCGGCAGCTGGTCCTCGACCGGCTCGGACTCCTTGCGCTCGCCGGTCGAGTAGTCGAACAGCTTCTGCGACAGCAGCCCGATCAGCCCGGTCACGGGCGCGTGCCCGTCCGGTGCCGGGGGGCCGTGCAGCGGCAGGTAGAGCGGCAGGACCGCGTCGGGGTCGTCCGCGCCGAAGGCCTCCGCGCAGGTGCGGGTCATCTCCTCGAAGTCCGAGCGTGCCGACTCCAGGTGCGTGACGACGATGGCCCGGGGCATCCCCACGGCCGCGCACTCCTCCCACACCATGCGGGTCGAGCCGTCCACGCCGTCCGAGGCCGAGACGACGAAAAGGGCCGCGTCCGCCGCGCGCAGACCGGCCCTGAGCTCACCGACGAAGTCGGCGTATCCGGGGGTGTCGAGGAGATTGACCTTGATGCCGTCCCACTCGACGGGCACCAGGGAGAGCTGTACCGAGCGCTGCTGCCGGTGCTCGATGTCGTCGTAGTCGGAGACGGTGCCGCCGTCCTCCACGCGGCCCGCCCGGTTCACCGCCCCCGCCGTGAGTGCGAGGGCCTCCACCAAGGTGGTCTTGCCCGATCCGGAGTGGCCGACCAGCACCACATTCCGTACGGACTGAGGGTGGTCGGCCGCTTGTGCCCTGCCGGCGGCCCCGGGGTGTGTCTGTACCTTGTCGCCCATGATCCTGCCTCCCGTGCACGGTGAGGTCACTGTGGGCGCGGACTCGCGGGAGCCGCGTGCGGTGGCGGCTCCGGCGACGCCCGCGGTCATTCGACCTTCCCACTCCCGTCACGGTGCGTCCATACGAACGACGTGATCCCGGTGCCCACCAGCGGCTCGCGGGTTCCCCCGAAAGGGGTCCGGGTGCCCGCACCTCGCCCACGCGCACGCGTGACTACGATGGGCCAGCCGGTGGCCAGCAGGGGCCAGACGGCGACACCGACCCTCGGGAAGGCCATGCTGAACAAGTACGCGCGTGCATTCTTCACGCGTGTCCTCACACCGTTCGCCGCGTTTCTGATCCGGCGGGGAGTCAGCCCCGACACCGTCACGCTCATCGGCACCGCCGGTGTGGTCGCGGGCGCGCTGGTCTTCTACCCCATGGGCGAGTTCTTCTGGGGCACGGTCGTGATCACGCTGTTCGTGTTCTCCGACCTCGTCGACGGCAACATGGCCCGCCAGCTCGGCCGCTCCAGCCGCTGGGGCGCCTTCCTGGACTCCACGCTCGACCGGGTCGCCGACGGGGCGATCTTCGGCGGCTTCATCCTCTGGTACGCCGGCGGCGGCGACGACCTCGTGCTGTGCGCCGTGTCGATCTTCTGCCTGGCCAGCGGGCAGGTGGTGTCGTACACCAAGGCCCGGGGCGAGTCGATCGGCCTGCCGGTCGCGGTCAACGGGCTCGTCGAGCGGGCCGAGCGCCTGGTGATCTCCCTGGTCGCGGCCGGTCTCGCGGGCCTGCACGCGTTCGGTGTCCCCGGCATCCAGTACCTGCTGCCCGTCGCCCTGTGGATCGTCGCCGTGGGCAGCCTCGTCACGCTGATCCAGCGGGTCGTCACGGTCCGCAGGGAGTCCGCGGAGGCCGAGGCCGCAGCCGCCACGCCGGACGGGCAGGACAATGAGGACGAGCAGCAGAACGCCTCCCACGGGAGCGAGGCGGCCACGTGAGCGCACAGGACCGGCTGACGGACGCCCTGTACGGCCTCGGCTGGGGCACGGTCAAGAAGCTCCCCGAGCCGGCCGCCGTACGCCTCGGCCGGACCATCGCCGACCTGGCCTGGAAGCAGCGCGGCAAGGGCGTCCAGCGGCTGGAGAGCAACTACGCGCGCGTGATGCCGGACGCGAGCCCCGAGCGCCTGGCCGAGCTGTCCCGTGCGGGCATGCGCTCCTACCTGCGCTACTGGATGGAGTCCTTCCGCCTCCCCGCCTGGAGCAGGGAACGGATCAAGAGCGGCTTCGACCCCAAGGACCTGCACCACCTCACCGAGGGCATGGCCGCAGGCAAGGGCGTGATACTCGCCCTGCCGCACCTCGCCAACTGGGACCTCGCCGGCGCCTGGGTCACCACGCAGCTCGGCATCCCCTTCACCACGGTCGCCGAGCGCCTGAAGCCCGAGACGCTCTACGACCGGTTCGTCGCCTACCGCGAGGGCCTCGGCATGGAGGTCCTGCCGCACAGCGGCGGCACCGCCTTCGGCACTCTCGCCAGGCGGCTGCGCGACGGCGGCCTGGTCTGCCTGGTCGCCGACCGCGACCTGTCCGCGTCGGGCGTCGAGGTGGACTTCTTCGGCGACACGGCCCGGATGCCGGCCGGACCCGCCCTGCTCGCCCAGCAGACCGGCGCCCTGCTGCTGCCCGTCACCCTCTGGTACGACGACTCGCCCGTGATGCGGGGCCGTGTCCACCCGCCGGTCGAGGTGCCCGAGTCGGGTACGCGCGCCGAGAGGACGTCCGTCATGACACAGGCGCTGGCCGACGCCTTCGCCACCGGGATCGCCGACCATCCTGAGGACTGGCACATGCTGCAGCGCCTGTGGCTCGCGGACCTCGATCCCACGAAGGGGCGCCCGTGAGAATCGGCATCGTCTGCCCGTACTCCTGGGACGTACCGGGCGGCGTCCAGTTCCACATCCGTGACCTCGCCGCGTACTTCATCCGCCTCGGGCACGAGGTGTCCGTGCTGGCCCCGGCCGACGACGACACCCCGCTGCCGCCGTACGTGGTCTCGGCCGGGCGTGCGGTGCCGGTGCCGTACAACGGGTCCGTGGCCCGGTTGAACTTCGGCTTCCTGAGCGCCGCGCGGGTGCGCCGCTGGCTGCACGACGGCGCGTTCGACGTGATCCACATCCACGAACCGACCTCGCCGTCGCTCGGCCTGCTGACCTGCTGGGCCGCCCAGGGGCCGATCGTCGCGACGTTCCACACGTCCAACCCGCGCTCCCGCGCCATGATCGCCGCGTACGCGATCCTCCAGGCCGCCCTGGAGAAGATCAGCGCCCGGATCGCCGTGAGCGAGTACGCCCGCCGCACGCTGGTGGAGCACCTCGGCGGCGACGCGGTCGTCATCCCCAACGGCGTCGACGTCGACTTCTTCGCCGAGGCCGAGCCCAAGGCCGAGTGGCAGGGCGACACTATCGGCTTCGTCGGCCGCATCGACGAGCCCCGCAAGGGACTCCCGGTGCTGATGAAGGCGCTGCCGAAGATCCTCGCCGCGCGCCCGCAGACCCGGCTGCTGGTCGCCGGGCGCGGTGACGAGGAGGAGGCCGTGGCGTCCCTGCCGGCCGAGCTGCGCTCCCGTGTCGAGTTCCTCGGCATGGTCAGCGACGAGGACAAGGCCCGCTTCCTGCGCAGCGTCGACCTGTACGTCGCGCCCAACACCGGCGGCGAGAGCTTCGGCATCATCCTCGTGGAGGCCATGTCCGCCGGCGCCCCCGTCCTCGCCTCCGACCTGGACGCCTTCGCCCAGGTCCTGGACCGGGGAGCGGCCGGTGAACTGTTCCCCAACGAGGACGCGGACGCCCTGGCCGACGCCGCCGTACGGCTCCTGGCGGACCCGGAACGGCGGGCGGAACTGCGCGCGCGGGGAAGCGCCCATGTCCGGCGCTTCGACTGGTCCACGGTCGGCGCGGACATCCTCTCCGTCTACGAGACGGTGACGGCCGGAGCGGCGGCGGTGGCCGAGGACGAACGCACGACCGGCCTGTGGGGGCGGCTGGGGTTCGCCCGGGACTGAGAGCCGGGGGGCAACCCGGGCTCGCGCGGGGTCGGACCCGGGCGGCGGGGTCGCCCGGGACTGGGAGCGGGGGCACCGGGCTCGCGCGGGGTCGGATCCGGGCGGCGGGGGTCGCTACTGAGAGCCGGGGGCCCGGGCTGGGCTCGCTCGGGGTCGGCATCCGGGCGCCCGGGGTTCGCCCAGGCCGCTCCTCCTGCCCGGGCTGCTCCTCCTGCCCGGGCTGCTCCTCCTGCCCGGGCTGCTCCTCCTGCCCGGGCCGCTCCTCCTGCCCGGGCCGCTCCTCCTGGCCGGGCCCGGTTCGCCCGGGGCGTGACGAGCGGCAGCGGCCTCACCGTCGGCCACGGCAGGGCGGGGTGAACGGTGGGAGCGCTCGTGCCGCTAGCCTTGCCGCCCGTGACCACCACTCTCATCTGGATCGCCGTCGCCCTGGTCGCGATCGGGCTCTACCTGAGCTGGACCGCCGGCCGGCTCGACCGTCTGCACGCCCGGATCGACGCCGCCCGCGCGGCCCTGGACGCCCAGCTGCTGCGGCGCGCCTCGGTGGCACAGGAGCTGGCGACCTCGGGTGTCCTGGACCCGGCCGCCTCGATCGTGCTGTACGAAGCCGCCCACGCCGCCCGGCAGGCCGAGGAGGAGCAGCGGGAGGTCGCCGAGAGCGAACTGAGCCAGGCGCTGCGGGCGGTCTTCGGGGAGACCCCGCAGGTGGAGGCCGTGCGGGAGGCACCCGGGGGAGAGGAGGCCGCCCGGGAACTCACGGAGGCGGTCCGCCGGGTGCCCATGGCCCGGCGCTTCCACAACGACGCCGTACGCGCGGCCCGTGCCCTGCGCCGGCACCGCAAGGTCCGCTGGTTCCGCCTGGCCGGTCACGCCCCCTTCCCGATGGCCTTCGAGATGGACGACGAGCCTCCCTCGGCCCTGGTGGACCGGGCCGCCTGAGCCCCGTTCACCCGGCGTTTCCCGGCCGTCCGCCCGAAAAGGATCCACGGCGTTGCCATTGGCCCTTGATGTGGCCTGGTTCTGTCACGTTTCCTCAGTGCTGCAGAAACCCCTTTTCCCCTCAGCGAGGTCACCCGTGTCCATCTCCGAAAACCAGGCTCCCGAGACCGGTACCGCCCGTGTGAAGCGCGGCATGGCCGAGCAGCTCAAGGGCGGCGTCATCATGGACGTCGTCACGCCGGAGCAGGCGAAGATCGCCGAGGACGCGGGCGCCGTCGCGGTCATGGCCCTGGAGCGGGTCCCGGCGGACATCCGCAAGGACGGCGGCGTGGCCCGCATGTCCGACCCGGACATGATCGAGGGCATCATCGACGCCGTCTCGATCCCGGTCATGGCCAAGTCCCGCATCGGCCACTTCGTCGAGGCCCAGGTCCTGCAGTCCCTCGGGGTCGACTACATCGACGAGTCCGAGGTCCTCACCCCGGCCGACGAGGTCAACCACTCCGACAAGTGGGCCTTCACCACGCCGTTCGTGTGCGGCGCCACCAACCTGGGCGAGGCTCTGCGCCGCATCGCCGAGGGCGCCGCGATGATCCGCTCCAAGGGCGAGGCCGGCACCGGCAACGTCGTCGAGGCCGTCCGCCACCTGCGCCAGATCAAGAACGAGATCGCCCGCCTGCGCGGCTACGACAACAACGAGCTGTACGCCGCCGCCAAGGAGCTGCGCGCCCCGTACGAGCTGGTCAAGGAAGTCTCCGAGCTGGGCAAGCTCCCCGTCGTGCTGTTCTCCGCCGGCGGCGTCGCCACCCCGGCCGACGCGGCCCTGATGCGCCAGCTCGGCGCCGAGGGCGTCTTCGTCGGCTCCGGCATCTTCAAGTCCGGCGACCCCGCCAAGCGCGCCGCCGCCATCGTGAAGGCCACCACCTTCTACGACGACCCGAAGATCGTCGCCGACGCGTCCCGCAACCTCGGCGAGGCCATGGTCGGCATCAACTGCGACACCCTCCCCGAGACCGAGCGCTACGCCAACCGCGGCTGGTAAGGCACAGGAATCCATGAGCGACACCCCCGTCATAGGCGTCCTGGCCCTCCAGGGCGACGTACGGGAGCACCTCGTCGCCCTGGCCGCGGCCGACGCCGTGGCCAGGCCGGTGCGGCGCCCCGACGAACTCGCCGAGGTGGACGGCCTCGTCCTCCCCGGCGGCGAGTCCACCACCATCTCCAAGCTGGCCGTCCTGTTCGGCCTGATGGAACCCCTCCGCGCGCGCGTGCGGGACGGCATGCCCGTTTACGGCACCTGCGCCGGCATGATCATGCTCGCCGACAAGATCCTCGACCCGCGCTCGGGCCAGGAGACCATCGGCGGCATCGACATGATCGTGCGCCGCAACGCCTTCGGCCGGCAGAACGAGTCCTTCGAGGCGGCCGTCGCCATCCAGGGCATCGAGGGCGACCCGGTCGAGGGCGTCTTCATCCGCGCCCCCTGGGTGGAGTCCGTCGGAGCCCGGGCCGAGGTGCTCGCCGAGCACGGCGGTCACATCGTCGCGGTCCGCCAGGGCACCGCGCTGGCCACGTCGTTCCACCCGGAACTGACCGGAGACCACCGCGTCCACGCCCTGTTCGTCGACATGGTGCGGGCGAACCGGACAGCGGGATCCTTGTAGGATTCCTGCGTTCGTTGCTGAGATGGGTTACGCGAAGGAGACAGGCAGATGTCCGGCCACTCTAAATGGGCTACGACGAAGCACAAGAAGGCCGTGATCGACGCCAAGCGCGGCAAGCTCTTCGCGAAGCTGATCAAGAACATCGAGGTCGCGGCGCGGATGGGCGGCGTCGACCTCGAGGGCAACCCGACGCTCTACGACGCCGTCCAGAAGGCCAAGAAGCAGTCGGTCCCGAACAAGAACATCGACTCCGCGATCAAGCGCGGCGGTGGTCTCGAGGCCGGTGGCGCCGACTACGAGACGATCATGTACGAGGGCTACGGCCCGAACGGCGTGGCCGTGCTCATCGAGTGCCTCACCGACAACCGCAACCGCGCGGCCTCCGAGGTCCGCGTCGCCATGACCCGCAACGGCGGCTCCATGGCCGACCCGGGCTCGGTGTCCTACCTGTTCAACCGCAAGGGCGTCGTGATCGTCCCCAAGGGCGAGCTGACCGAGGACGACGTGCTCGCCGCGGTGCTCGACGCGGGCGCCGAGGAGGTCAACGACCTCGGCGAGTCCTTCGAGGTCCTCAGCGAGGCCACCGACCTGGTCGCGGTCCGCACCGCCCTCCAGGACGCCGGCATCGACTACGACTCCGCCGACGCCAACTTCGTCCCGACCATGCAGGTCGAGCTGGACGAGGAGGGCGCCAAGAAGATCTTCAAGCTGATCGACGCGCTCGAGGACAGCGACGACGTGCAGAACGTCTTCGCCAACTTCGACGTGAGCGACGAGGTCATGGAGAAGGTCGACGCGTAGCGCCGGGCTCCGCATTTCCGGGCTCCACCGAGTCAACGGGCCGATGGGACACACCCCGTCGGCCCGTGGCGTTGTCGGTGGTACCCGATAGCCTGCACAAACAGGTGAGCGAAAGGGAGGGCGCGTGCGCGTACTGGGGGTGGACCCGGGGCTGACCCGGTGCGGTGTCGGCGTGGTGGAGGGCGTCGCCGGGCGGCCGCTCACGATGATCGGCGTCGGCGTCGTCCGCACGCCCTCCGACGCCGACCTGGGCCACCGCCTCGTCGCCGTCGAGCAGGGCATCGAACAGTGGCTGGACGAGCACCGGCCGGAATGCGTCGCCGTCGAGCGCGTCTTCAGCCAGCACAACGTCCGTACGGTGATGGGCACCGCCCAGGCCAGCGCCGTCGCCATGCTGTGCGCCGCCCGCCGTGGCATCCCCGTGGCGCTGCACACCCCCAGCGAGGTCAAGGCGGCCGTCACCGGAAGCGGCCGGGCCGACAAGGCACAGGTGGGGGCCATGGTGACCCGCCTGCTCCGGCTCAGCGCACCGCCCAAGCCCGCCGACGCGGCCGACGCCCTCGCCCTCGCCATCTGCCACATCTGGCGCGCCCCCGCGCAGAACCGACTCCAGCAGGCCGTCGCCCTGCACACCGCCACAGCACCGAAAGGCCGGACGGCATGATCGCCTTCGTCAGCGGCACAGTGGCCGCACTCGCCCCGGACGCCGCCGTCGTCGAGGTCGGCGGCGTCGGCATGGCCGTCCAGTGCACGCCGAACACCCTGTCCACCCTCCGCATGGGCCAGCCGACCAAGCTGCACACCTCCCTGGTCGTCCGCGAGGACTCCCTCACGCTGTACGGCTTCGCGGACGACGACGAGCGGCAGGTCTTCGAGCTGCTCCAGACCGCCAGCGGCGTCGGGCCGAGACTCGCCCAGGCCATGCTCGCCGTGCACAGCCCCGACGCGCTGCGCCGGGCCGTGTCCACCGCCGACGAGAAGGCCCTCACCGCCGTCCCCGGCATCGGCAAGAAGGGCGCCCAGAAACTCCTGCTGGAACTGAAGGACCGGCTCGGCGCGCCCGTCGGCGCCCCCGCGGTCGGCGCACCGGCCGGCTCGGGCTGGCGCGACCAGCTCCACGCCGCCCTGATCGGCCTCGGGTACGCGACCCGGGAGGCCGACGAGGCCGTGACCGCCGTGACCCCGCAGGCCGAGGCCGCCGGGGGCACGCCCCAGGTGGGGCAGCTGCTGAAGGCGGCCCTGCAGACGCTGAACCGCGCCCGCTGACCGGACCCGCCGATCCACGACCCTCTGAGGCACATTCATGAACTGGGACGACACGACCGACACCACCGCCGGAGAGCGGCTGGTGGACTCCGTCGCCGACCGTGACGACCAGGCCGTCGAGGCCGCCCTGCGCCCCAAGGACCTGGACGAGTTCATCGGCCAGGAGAAGGTCCGCGAACAGCTCGACCTCGTGCTGCGCGCCGCACGCGCGCGCGGCGCCACGGCCGACCACGTGCTGCTCTCCGGCGCCCCCGGCCTCGGCAAGACCACCCTCTCGATGATCATCGCGGCCGAGATGGGCGCCCCCATCCGCATCACCTCGGGCCCCGCCATCCAGCACGCCGGCGACCTCGCCGCCATCCTCTCCTCCCTCCAGGAGGGCGAGGTCCTCTTCCTCGACGAGATCCACCGCATGTCCCGGCCCGCCGAGGAGATGCTCTACATGGCGATGGAGGACTTCCGCGTCGACGTCATCGTCGGCAAGGGCCCCGGCGCTACGGCCATCCCCCTGGAGCTCCCGCCCTTCACCCTGGTCGGCGCCACCACCCGGGCCGGCCTGCTGCCGCCCCCGCTGCGCGACCGCTTCGGCTTCACCGCCCACATGGAGTTCTACGAACCGGCCGAACTGGAGCGGGTCATCCAGCGTTCGGCCGCCCTCCTGGAGGTGGAGGTCGAGCCGGAGGGCGCCGCCGAGATCGCCGGACGCTCCCGTGGCACGCCCCGTATCGCCAACCGCCTGCTGCGCCGCGTCCGCGACTACGCGCAGGTCAAGGCCGACGGGCTGGTCACCCGGGACATCGCGGCGGCCGCCCTCGCGGTGTACGAGGTGGACGCGCGCGGCCTCGACCGCCTCGACCGCGGCGTGCTGGAGGCCCTCCTCAAACTGTTCGGCGGCGGCCCGGTGGGTCTCTCCACCCTCGCTGTCGCGGTGGGTGAGGAACGTGAGACCGTGGAGGAGGTCGCCGAGCCCTTCCTCGTACGGGAAGGCCTGCTGGCCCGGACCCCCCGCGGCCGGGTGGCCACACCCGCCGCATGGGCGCACCTCGGCCTCACCCCGCCACGCTCCCAGAGCGCCGGAAACGGACAAGGGGACCTGTTCGGGGCGTGACGGCGCCGTCACGCCTCCGGGGCGGCGAGGACAGTGGCCGGAGGGGGAACCCCGGTGCCATGCTGAGCGTTGTTCCATGCGCGCGGACTCGCTTAGACTCCGCCGATGCCGCCTTTGACGGCGGCGTACACACCCCCAACCATCTGGCCGCTCACAGCGCGGTCGTGTGAAGGAAGTACCGACCCGTGAGTCTCCTGACCCTCCTCCCGTTCATCGTGCTCATCGGGGCCATGTTCCTGATGACCCGATCGGCCAAGAAGAAGCAGCAGCAGGCCGTGGAGATGCGGAACCAAATGCAGCCCGGCAGCGGTATCCGCACCATCGGGGGCATGTACGCCACGGTCAAAGAGGTGAACGAGGACACCGTCCTCGTCGACGCCGGTCCCGGCGTCGAGCTCCTCTTCGCCAAGAACGCCATCGGCGCCGTCCTCACCGACGACGAGTACAACCGCATCGTCCACGGCATCGAGCACGACCTGAAGTCCGACGCCGACATCGTCCCGGACGACGCCTCCTCCCTCACCGGGTCCGACGACTCCGCCGCCGACGCCCCCGCTGACGACAAGGCCGTCGACCTCGGCAAGAAGGACGCGGCCGACGGGCCGGCCGACGAGGCGACCGAGGCGACGACGGACGCAGAGCCGAAGAAGACCGACGGCGACTCCGAGGCGAAGTAGTCGTGGGCCCGGGGGGGGGGGCGGGGGCCGGCGCCCCCCCCCCCCCCCCCCCCCCCCACGGCGACACCAACAACAAGGTGACACGCCCCCCCGCCCGCCCACGCGC
>NZ_JBHWFG010000064.1:0-16855 GCF_042733745.1 Streptomyces sp. NPDC059696 | reverse complement strand
CGTCATCGCAGGTGGGCCGCCGTCGTTGTGTCCAGGCAGGGGACGCCCTCCGGGGCTCTCCGAGCGGGGGCCTGTGCGGCGGTCACCGACGTCCGGTGAGGCGCGGGCGGGAGCACCGTTCCCGCGGCCGGGCCGGGCCGGGCCGGCGACGATGCCCGTCCGCATCATCCACCCCTCCGTCGCCCTGAGGCGGCCCACACCCCGTCGGCGCCGCACCCGCCACGCCCCCGGGCGACACCACCCGTACGACGGGCCCCTGGCCGGAACTCGCCCCCAGGCCCCGCCGTCCTGCCCGGTCACACAGGGTCGCTTTTCGGTCGCGCCCGGAACCGGTCCGGCTCGCGCCGCCGCGTCGGCGCCCCGGCCGTGCCGTCGCCACCAGTGATGCCGCCCCGGCCCCGCCCCCGGACCCGGCTCCACGTCCCGCTCCGTGACCCACGGCCTCGGCGAGAAATTCTTGTCCGAATCATTGACGCACTCTCAGCCCCTCCGTACCTTGTGCCAGCAAGCGCTTACTTGAAACGATTCATGCGAGCGGGAACGATGCGCGGGGAGGCCCAACCGTGGTGCACGGCAGGAATGTTGAGAGACGTACGATCCTGAAGGCGGCCGGAGCCACGGCAGCCACGCTGGGGTTGGCCGCGACGACCGGTTGCGGGGGCGACGGAGGGGCCTCCGCGGACGGGACGGTGACGATCCGTTACGCGTGGTGGGGTGCGGAGGACCGTGCCCAGCGCATCAACAAGACCATCGCGCTGTTCGAGAAGAAGTACCCGAAGATCAAGGTGAAAACGGACTTCCAGCCGTATCCCGACTTCTGGAAGAAGTTCAACACCCAAGCCTCCGGCGGGAATCCGCCGGACGTGTTCCAGAATGCCATCGGCTTCCTCAGGAAATACGACGCGAAGAACGTACTGCTCGATCTCAGCGAGCAGGCCGAGGCCGGCACCCTCCGGATGGAGGGATTCCGCGCGGGACTCGAGAAGTTCGGCGAGATCGACGGCAAGCTCCTCGGCGTTCCGGTCGGTTCGAACTCCATGGCCCTGGTCATCGACAAGCCCGTCTACGCGCGGGCCGGGGTCAGGCCGGAGCCGGGCTGGACCTGGGACGACTACCACGCGGCGATGAAGAAGATCCGCGACAGGACGGGGCGCGCCGGCGACACCGGCCCGTACAACGTCATGTACCTCTACGACCTCTACCTGCGCCAGAACGGCAAGGCGTTCTTCACCGAGGACGCGCTCGGCTTCACCGAGGCGGATCTGACGGACTGGTGGACGAAGGCCGAGGGGGGCGTCGAGGACGGCAGCTACGCCAGCCAGAAGAAGGTCGCCCAGATCAAGCCCAAGTCGGCGGTCGCCGGGGAGATCTCCGCCGGCGAGTTCACCTGGGACAACTTCACCGTCCGTTACACCTCCGAGGGCAAGAGCGAGTACGGCCTGGCCCCCATCCCGACCACGGACGGCAAGAAGACCGGGCAGTACCTCGGCTCCCTCATGCTGAGCGCGTCCAAGCGCACCCGGCATCCCGAGGAGGTCGCCCGGTTCATCGACTTCATGGTGCACGACCCGGAGGTCGCCAGGATCATGGGCTACGACCGTGGTGTGCCGGCGACGCAGGCCCAGTACGACGCGTACCAGCCGACCGACGAGGTCAACAAGGCGATCGCCGCCTACGAGGAGTCCCTCGTCGAGGGGGGCGTCCTGGAGCCGATCACCCCGCACCCGAACGGCGCGGACGTCTGCGAGGCCGCCTTCCTGCGGATCGGTGAGGAACTCGGCCTGGGCAAGCGCTCGGTGGGCGAGGCCGTCGAGCAGTTCTTCACCGAGTCGAAGACGGCTCTCGGCACCTGACATGGGAACCACCGTGACACACGCCCCCGCGAGGGAGGACCTGCCCCGGGGCAAGGACTCCGAGCCGCGGCACGGTCCGGCGGACTCCCCGCGCCCCGCCGCCCTCAAGCGGCGGCGGCGCCGCGAGACCCTGGCCGGCTATCTCTTCATGTCCCCGTGGATCGCCGGGTTCCTGCTGCTCACGGCGGGCCCGATGATCGCCTCGCTGTACTTCGCCTTCACCGACTACAACCTGTTCGACGCTCCCCGATGGATCGGTCTCGACAACTTCTCCGAGATGTTCGGCGATCCACGCTGGCGCCACTCGGTGCGGGTGACGCTCTGGTACGTGGCCGTCGGCACGCCGCTCAAGCTGCTCGCCGCCCTCGGTGTGGCCCTGCTGCTCGCCCAGAACCGGCGCGGACAGGCCTTCTACAGGGCGGCCTTCTACGCGCCGTCACTGATCGGCGCGAGTGTGTCCGTCGCGATCGTGTGGAAGGCGATCTTCTCGGACGACGCGATCGTCGACCGGACCCAGAAGATCCTCGGCATCGACGTCGGCGGCTGGACCGGCGACCCGGACCTGATCCTCTACAGCCTGGTGGCGCTCACCGTGTGGCAGTTCGGCGCGCCCATGGTCATCTTCCTGGCCGGCCTCAAGCAGGTCCCGCGTGAGCTGTACGAGGCGGCCGAGGTCGACGGGGCGGGCCCGCTGCGCCGGTTCTGGAACATCACGCTGCCGATGATCTCGCCCGTCCTCTTCTTCAACGTGCTGCTGGAGACGATCCACTCCTTCCAGATCTTCAGCTCGGCGTACATCGTCGGCGGCGGCGCCGGAGGCAACGCCTGCGGTCCGGCCGACGGTTCGATGGTCTACACCTGCTACCTCTACGTTCAGGGCTTCGAGAACAGCCGGATGGGACTGGCCTCCGCGATGGCCTGGCTGCTGCTGGTCGCGGTCGCCCTGGTGACGGCGGTGCTGTTCTGGTCCCAGAAGCGCTGGGTGCACTACGAGGAGGGCGCCCGATGAGCGCGCAGGCCACCGACATCGAGCCCGCGGCGGGAGCCGGGGCGCTCCGGCGCAAGCTGCCCGGCTCACTCGCCTGGCACATCGGGTCGCTGCTGATCCTCGCGGTGATCCTCTACCCGGTGGTCTGGGTCGTCGGCGGGTCCTTCAAGAAGAGCGAGGACATCGTCGGCAGCCTGGACCTCTTCCCGGGCGACCCGGTCCTCGGCAACTACAAGAGCCTCGCCGACGGCATCGCCGACATCCCGATCTCCACCTTTTTCTTCAACTCGCTCTTCCTCGCGGTCGGTTCGGTCGTCGGCGTCCTGGTGTCCTGCTCCCTGACGGCCTACGCCTTCGCCAGGATCCGGTTCGCGGGCCGCGATCTGCTGTTCACGCTGATGATCGGCACGCTCCTGCTGCCGTACCACGTGCTGCTGATCCCGCAGTACGTGCTGTTCCGCAACATGGAGCTGATCAACACCTACACGCCGCTGCTGCTCGGGAAGTACCTGGCCACCGAGGCGTTCTTCGTCTTCCTGATGGTGCAGTTCATGCGCGGTATGCCCAGGGAACTCGACGAGGCGGCGCGTCTCGACGGCTGCGGGCACCTGCGGATCTACTGGTCGATCGTGCTGCCGCTGAGCCGGCCGGCCCTGATCACCAGCGCGATCTTCACCTTCATCAACTCCTGGAACGACTTCATGGGCCCGCTGATCTATCTCAACGAGCCCGACAAGTACACGGTCTCCCTCGGCCTGAAGATGTTCGTCGACCAGGAAGGCCTGGCCAACTACGGCGGCATGATCGCGATGTCGCTGGTCGCGCTGCTGCCCGTGCTCGGCTTCTTCCTCGCCTTCCAGCGCTATCTGATCGACGGCATGGCCACGTCGGGTCTGAAGGGCTGAGCCGGCATGGCCGGGACACGGGTGAAGGCACGGGGCGAGTCGGTGTTCGCCGAGAGGTTCGCGGTGTTCGCCGAGTGCCTGCTGACCGGTGTGTGGATCGCGGTGGCCTCGCTGGGGGTCGTGACCTGTCCCGCCGCGTTCGCCGCCGGGGCACGGCACCTGCGGCGCCGTACCGCTCATGAGGGCGGCGGTTGGCGGGAGTTCGTCGCCGACTTCCGCACCGCCCTGCGCGGTGGGTGGCTCGTCGGGGTCACCGGGTGGGCGGTGACGGTGGCGGTCTGGGTGGACGTGCAGGCGGCCCGTGCGGGGCTTCCCGGGGGACCGCTGGTCGGGGCCGTCGGCGTCGTCGCGCTGCTCGGGCTCGTCGTGGCCGGGCTGCGCGCGGCGGCCGTGTGGGTGCCCGGGGCCCACTGGCGGACGCTGCTGGCCGGGGCCGGGCGGCGGACGGTGCTCGACCCGGCCGGCTCCTTCCTGATCGTCGGCGGACTGGCCGTGGTGGCGGTGTCCGCATGGTTCGCCGTGCCGTTGGCGGTCGCCGTCCTCGGGGCCGTCGCGGCGGCGGCCGTCGCCGTGGAGGAGCGGTACCGGCGCCGCTGAGCGGCGGTGCCCGCGGCTGCCCTCCGTGTTCCGGGTCGGCGCCCCGACGCCGCACAGCCCTGTCATGCCCCTGACCAGCACAGGCTTCTCGCACGGACAAGGAAAGGCAGCATCGTCATGTCTCCCATCCCTCGCAGATCCCTCCTCAAGGCAGCCGCCGTCACCGGAGCCGCCGCCCAGTTCAGCCGGGCACTGGGCGCTCAGCAGGCCCAGGCCGCACCCGGAGCCGGACCCGCCGACGCGGACCCGGTGACCCTGGACTGGCTGGAGGACGGCGGCCTCGGTGCCGCACCCGGCTCCACCGTCGGCGTGCCCTGGCCGAAGGGCGCGTACCGGAAGGACCAGACCTTCGCGCTGACGGACGCCTCCGGCAGGGCCGTGCCCGTGCAGTCCTGGCCCCTCGCCTACTGGCCCGACGGCTCCCTCAAGTGGACCGCGCACGCGGTCGCCTCGGGGGACGGCGAGCTCACCCTCGCCGCCGGGACGCCCGCCGCCCCCGAGAAGAAGGTCACCGTGCACCGGCGCGGCGGCACCATCGACATCTCGACCGGCGTCATCACCGCGAGGATCGCCACGTCCGGCTCCGCCCTCGTCAAGTCCGTCACCCGCGGCCCCACCGAGATCGCGAAGAACGGCCGGCTCGTGCTGATCCGCCAGCCCGAGATCGAGGACGAGGACCAGGGCGCGGTCCGGACCGAACGCTTCGACGGCGCGATCTCCAAGGCCGAGGTCGAACAGGCCGGCCCGGTCCGCGCGGTCGTCCGCATCGACGGCAAGCACCGCAGGGGCGGCCGCAGTTGGCTGCCCTTCTCGATCAGGCTCTACTTCTACGCCGGCGCCGACTCCTTCCGCATGGTGCACACCATCACCTACGACGGCACCCAGGAGCCGGGCAAGGCCAGTGGTGACTTCATCCGCGGCCTCGGAGTCCGTTTCACCGTGCCCCTGCGGGACGAGGCGTACGACCGCCACATCCGGATCGGCGGCGACGGCACCGGGCTGCTGCGCGAGGCCGTCAAGGGCATCACCGGACTGCGCCGGGACCCCGGAGCGGCCGTGCAGGCGGCCCAGTTCGAGGGCCGCAAGCTGCCCGACCCCGCCACCTGGGACCAGCGGGTGACGACCCGGCTGCGGTACATCCCCGAGTGGGGCGACTACACCCTCGCGCAGCTGTCCGCCGACGGCTTCACCCTGCGCAAGCGCACCAAGAAGGGACACGGCTGGGTGACCGCGGGCGGCGGCCGGCGCGCCTCCGGCTTCGGCTACGTGGGCGGGGCGAGCGGCGGGTTCTCCTTCGGGCTGCGCGACTTCTGGGAGAAGTTCCCCGCCCAGCTCGACATCCGCGACGCCCACACCGACCAGGCCGAGGTGACCCTCTGGCTCTGGTCGCCCGAGGCGCAGCCGATGGACATGCGCTTCTACCACGACGGCATGGGCCAGGACACCTACCCCGAGCAGCTCGAAGGCCTCAACATCACCTACGAGGACTACGAGCCGGAGTTCGGCACCCCGTACGGCATCGCCCGCACCTCCGAACTCCTCTTCTGGGCCAACGAGACGACCCCGAGCCCCGACCGGTTCGCCGAACAGGTCGAGGCCGTCCGTGTACTGCCGCAACTGGCCGCCCCGCCCGGGCAGCTCATCAGGGCCGAGGTCTTCGGGCCGGGCCTGTACTCCGAGCCCGACCGCTCCACCCCCGCCAAGGCCAAGATCGAGGACCACCTCGACTTCCTCTTCACCTACTACAAGGACCAGGTGGAGCAGCGCCGCTGGTACGGCTTCTGGGACTACGGCGACATCATGCACACCTACGACACGTTCCGGCACCAGTGGCGGTACGACATCGGCGGCTACGCCTGGGACAACTCCGAGCTGTCGCCGGACCTGTGGCTCTGGTTCGCCTATCTGCGCTCCGGCCGCGCCGACATCTTCCGCTTCGCCGAGGCGATGACCCGGCACACCGGCGAGGTCGACGTCTATCACCTGGGCAAGTGGGCGGGCCTCGGCACCCGGCACGGTGTGCAGCACTTCGCCGACAGCGCCAAGCAGCAACGCATCGCCAACACCACCTACCGGCGCTACTACTACTTCCTCACGGCGGACGAGCGCGTCGGCGACCTCATGCACGCCAACGTCGACTCCGACGAGACGTTCCTCGTCCTCGACCCGATCCGCAAGATCCGCACCGAGCCGTACACCCCGGACCGCCACGCCCTGTCGATCGGCTTCGGCACGGACTGGAGCGGCCTCGTCTCGGCCTGGCTGACCGAGTGGGAACGCATGGGCCCGAAGTGGGAGAAGGCCAAGGCGCGGGTGCTGTCCACCATGGAGACCATCGCCGCCCAGCCCAACGGCTTCGTCCAGGGCACCGGGCTCTACGACCTGGACACCGGCAGGTTCGCCGTCGCGGACAAGCCCGTGGTGAGCGTCTCCCACCTGTCGGCCGTCTTCGGCCTCAACGAGCTGTGCGCCGAGCTGATCGACCTCGTCGACATGCCGGAGTTCAACGAGGCGTACGTCGACTACTGCCGGTACTTCAACGCCACCAAGGCCGAACAGAAGGCCCGCTACGGTTCCGACTTCGGCAGTCTGCTGCTGTTCCAGGGCCACTCGCGCCTGGACGCCTACGCGGCCGTCAGGACCGGGGACGAGAAGCTGGCGGCGCGGGCCTGGGAGAAGTTCTACCACTCCGACGGCTACCAGGAGTCGGCGCCCTGGCGGACGGAGAAGGTGAGCGGTCCGGCCGCCCTGGTGCCGGGCAGCGAGGCCGCCTGGGTGTCCACCAACGACACCGCGCTGTACGGCCTCGCCGCCATCGAGAACCTGGCCCTGCTCGGAGACAGGATGCCGTAGCGGACGGCTGAGACGGGCGGTTCCCGTGGCGGCGCCTTGCCGGGAACCGCCCGTCCTAGTCGATGATCTGGTGGAAGAACAGCACGGCCGGTGCCGTCACCCCGCCGCCCACGCTCACCGCGACGGGCCAGGTGGTGCCGGACAGTGCCGACAGGACGGTGGCACCGATGCCGACCAGGGCCGCGAGCAGGAAGACGACAGCGGCGCGCTGGGTGAGGAGCGGCCCGTCCCGGCCGGTGCGCCGACGGTTGGCCTGTGCCACCCCGGTGCCCCTACCTCACTCCGGCGGCGGGTTCGAGCACGGGTACGTGCCACGGGTCCTGCGCGGGACGCAGGAGTTCGAAGCGGACACCGCTGCCTCCCCCGTCCGTCCGGACCCCGTGCACGGCCGGTTCGGGCAGGCTGTTGTAGTGGAACGGCGTCGAGAAGTAGTAGGCGCCGGTGTCCGGGACGGCGATGAGGTCACCGGGCTCCAGCAGCGGCAGCGCACGGTCGCGGGCAAGCAGGTCCCCGGCGAAGCAGGCAGGTCCCGCGATGTCCTGGCGGACCGCACCACCCCGCTTGGCCCTGCCGTCTCCCTCGTGCGCCTCGATGCGCAGGGGCCAGGCGTCGGGGTTGAACACCGTCCGGGTGGCGACCTGCACCCCGGCGTGGGTGACCGCGATCGGCCGGCCGCCCATGCTCTTGGTGTACTCCACGTAAGCGGCGGTGAACCCGTTCTTGGCGAGAACTGACCGCCCGAACTCGGTGACGAGCTCGTACCCGCCCGAGAACAGGGCGGGAGCCTGGGTGCGCAGCTGACGGACGTACGCGTCGAAGGTCGGCGTGCTCTCGTCGTCGGCGAAGTTGACGGGGAGTCCGCCGCCGATGTCGATGCCGACGACCTGGCGCCGCCCCAGCGAGGCGTTGACCTCCTCGGCGAACGCCACGGCCCGCGCGACCCCGCCGGCCATGAGGTCGAGCGGGCAGCCCTGCGAACCGGCGTGTGTGTGCACCCAGGTGAGCCACGGGTGGTCGTGGTAGGCGCGCAGCAGCCGCTGCCGGCTTCCCGGGTCCGCCAGGGGCACGCCGAACTTCGACGTGCTCGTCGCCGTGCTCATGGCGGCGATGCTGCCGCCGCCGAGCTGGGAGTTGACACGCACCCCGATGCGCGAGAGCGGGACACTGTCGCCGAGCGCCCGGTCGATCCTCGCCAGTTCCTGGTAGTTGTCCACGTTGACGGTCACCCCCAGGTCGAGGGCGTGCCGCAGTTCGGCCTCCGTCTTGGCCGGTGAGTCGAAGACGATCCGCTCCGGCGTGAACCCGGCGGCCAGTGCGCGGGCCAGCTCGCCCGCGGTGGCCACCTCGCAGCCCATGCCGAGCCGCCGCAGCTCCGCCAGCACCGGCACCAGACAGTTCGCCTTGGCCGCGAACGCGTGCAGGACACCGGGGGAGGAGGGGAAGGCGCGGTGCAGGGACGCGACGGTCGCGGCGACGCCGTCCAGGTCGACGAAAGCGGCCAGCGGGGACCGCTCGGCGTCCAGCAGCCCCTGCCGCACCGCCTCCTGCAGGATCCGTTCGCGTCGCTCGGCGGCGGCAGTCAGTCCGGTCATGGTGTGCCCTTCCGGTGTCGTAGGCGCGGCGCCCCGGAACGCCCGGGGCGGACCACCAGGCTCCTGTCCGCACCCGGTCGGCGTCTTCGTCCAATCGTCAAAGCCGTGGGCCTTGAGCGACGGCCGACGGCCGCAACTCACCTGTCGGGCGCAGGCGTTGTGCGACACGACAACAGAGCGGCCTCCGGATGGTGGCCACGGCCGAACGACGGGCGGCCCGCGTGGACGAGCCTCGGTCCAGGGCGGTCAGAGGCGGGTGCCGTCGGCCTCGCCGCCCAGCCGCAACTGCACCTGGGCCAGCAGCCGGGCATCGGGACTGTCCAGGTCCAGCCCGGAGACCTGCGTGATGCGGCGCAACCGGTAGCGCAGGCTGTTGGAGTGCACGCCCAGGGCGCGCGAAGCGGCGGACACGTCACCGAAGTGGTCGAGGTAGGCGCGCAGGGTCTGCACCAGGCAGCTGCCGCCGTGCTCGGCGTCGAACTCCCTCAGCCGGGCCACCGACGTCCGCGCCGGCAGAGGCACCTCGCGCAGGGCATCGACGACTCGGAGGATGCCCACTGTGTCCGCGACGTCCTCGCTCCGCGCCACGGTGTGCGGTCCGCCGGACGCGATGAGCGCCCGGAGGGCCTGCTCCGCCGACCTGCGGGACTCGGGCGCCCGTGCCAGGCCGGGGACCACGTCACCGAGCCCTGCCCTCACCGTCGTGCCGATCGTCCCCGACAACTGCTCGGCCAGGGCGTTGCCGAGCCGTCTCACCTGGGCGCCGGCCCGCTGCGGGTCGCGTTCCAGCCCGGTCAGCAGCACCAGGGTCCTGCCGCCCGCCGGAACCACCACGACCCGGTGGCCGAGGGCCGCGCAGTGCAAGGCCAGCAGGCCGTGCAGCCCGGCCGGGCCGTCGTCCGCGGGGCGGCCGGTGCCGGTCCCCACCGCCAGGACGGCACAGGGCTCCCGGGGCGGCAGCCCGGCCCGCTCCGCGAGCACCTCGACCGATCCGCGGTCCTCCAGCAGCGCCCGGGCCGCGTCCTCCACCAGCCGGCCGTCGGAGCTGTGGGTGCGGTGGTGCAGCAGGTGGGCGGCGGCGGCCCGGACCGCCGCGCGCAGCGTCTCCGCGGCGTTCGGCGACAGCGGCCGGCCGCCCACCGCCGCCACCCAGATGGACCCGAGCGCCTCTCCGCCCGCCCGCACGGCACCGACCAGACGCTCCGGATCCTGTCCTCGGGCGGGCCGGTGCAGCACGTCGTCCGCCCCCCACAGGGCCTGGAAGAACCCCGCCTCCCGCATGGCCGCCACCCGCCAGGGCGGCACGCGACGGCCGAGGATGGTCAGCCGGCGCATCTCGTCGACGTTCTCCTCCGTGGAGGAGTAGGCCAGCACCCGCGACTCCGTGTCCTCGATCGTCACCGAGCCTCCCACCAGGGCGGCGACCGCGTCGGCCAGCGAGTCCAGATCGCCCAGGCGCACATCGCCGGCCGTGGGCACCGCGGGCGCGCCCGCCGCGGCCAGCCCCGCCCTCAGCACACCCACCAGTTGCGCCCATGTGCACCAGGCGGTGCGGAAGAGCACCGCCGTGCCGCTCTCCTCCGCGGCCGCCTGCAACGCCCGCGCGGCGGCCTCCGGCCGGCCCGGACCGAACACCACACCCGCCGCACCGGCCTCACCCGCCTGGCGCACCACGTCGACCGCGTGCGCGGAACGCGGGTCCACTCCGACGGCGAGCAGTAACTCCCGCGCACGGATCGCCGGTTCCAGGGCGTCCAGCACATGGACACCGGTGACCTTCGTGCGCAGTCCCTTCGGGGCTGTGTGCAACTCCACCGCTCCCGCCCCCACCACCGAGAGCAGACGCTCCAGCGTCCCCCCGTCCTCGGCGCCCGGGCCCCGGCCCGACGATTCCCCCAGGTCCGTCACGTTGCCTCCCCGTCCCAGCTGGACCGCGCCGCTGCCCGGCGGCCCTGCGAAGACCACGTATGACATCACGGGCCCGGACCGCCGTCGAGGCGCCCACGGGGCACACGGAGGCGCCTCGACGGCGCACACCGCGGGGAGCCGCGCGCCCCCAGGTCGTCCCCGCACAGTCCCGCCTGCCCCGCGGCGGACGACGGGCCTGTGCGGACACGGCTAGTGCATCCTCCCCAGGACCTCCCGCATCCGCCGGACGTCCCGGATCCGCTGCTCGTACGTGGCCCCGAGAGCCAGCAGCAGGAGGCCGGCCAGGGCGGGAGGCGCCCAGCGGGGGAGGGAACCCGTCACCTGGACGACGTACGGGGCGAGTTCGTGCAGGGTCACCAGGGCCAGCACCCAGCCGCCGAGCACCAGCGGTGCCCGCAGCCGGTACCGGGCGCCCAGCAGGGTGATCAGCAGCGCCGCGCCGCCCAGCAGCAGCGGCCGGGTCCACATCGGGTCGGCCCAGGCAGCGACCAGGCTCGGCAGGAGGGTCGCGGCGAGCCCCGCGCCGTACGCCGTCCAGGAGGAGGCCCGCGGGTCACGGCGCCGCCGCAGCGCTCCGACGAGCAGCGCCGGGACCGTCACCGGCAGGGTGTAGGCCTCCGGCGTGCCGACGTCCCAGGCGGCCAGGCGGACCCAGGCGGCCACCACGAACAGGGCCGTGGCCGCGTAGCCGACGGGACGCCGCTCGGCGCGCAGGGCCGTGCCCGCGGCGATCACCCCGCACAGGGCCAGCACCAGCGCGAGCATGGGCGGGTCGGTGACGGCCAGAGCCACGGCGAACAGCCCGAGGGCGGCTCCCACGGCCTCGACCGGCACGGTCGCCCGGGACGCGCCGAGCCGTGCCGCCAGCACGGCCGCGGCAGCTGCGGGCGCCAGGACCAGCAGGGCGGTCCGGGCCGGCGTCCAGTCCGCGGCGGCACCCCACGCCGAGGCCAGCGCACCGGCGTACACGAGAGACACCGGAGCCGTGAACGGGGCGACGCCCGCCCGCCACGAGGCCGCGGCGAACAGCGTCGTCAGGGCGGACAGTACGGCGAGGGTCGCGGACTGGGACGCGAGGGAGACCAGGGTGAGAGCGGCGGCCGTGACCAGGGCGAGGACGAGTGCGGTGACCTGCGCGGCCGGCGCCGTGATCCGGCACGCGTACAGGGCGGCGGCCGTCAGCACGCCCAGGACCAGCAACCCGGCGGTGTACGGGATCTCCAGGATCGCCGGGAGGATCAACGCCGTGGCCCAGAGCAGGCCGACAGCACCGATCCGGGCCCGCGGGCGCCACAGACGCGTACGGACCGCCGCGGCGAGCACCGCCGCCACGGCCGCCAGCACCGCCGGAGCCACCATCGCGTGCGGCGGCCAGGGCACGTCGACGGCCACCGCCGCACGGGCGTCCGACGGCGCACCGCTCCACACCCGGCCCAGCCGGCCGGCCGGACCCAGCAGCACCACCACGACCACGGGCAGCGTCGTCAGCACGGCCAGTGCCTGCACGGCACCGGAGGCCCGGGCGAACCCCCGCCGCAGCGCCTCCGGCAGCCGCCCGGCCCGTACCACGGCCAACAGGGCGATGCCGACGGCGAGATGAGCCGGGACCGCCCACTGCGACGGCACCACGGAACGCACCACACCGCCGAGCGCGCCCACGACCAGCAGCCCGGCCGTGACCGCGAGGCCGAGGGCGTGCCCGACGCCCGGACCCCGCAGGGCCGAACCCACGGCGATCACCGCCGCGAGCAGGAGCAGCGCCCCGGCGCGCCAGGCGTCACCCGGACCACCGGCCGTGAAGGACAGCCAGGCCGCTCCCAGAACGCCCCAGCCGCCCATGCCGTAGGCGGCGACCACGGCGGTGATGCGCACCGCCCCGGCCGTCAGCCGCGCCACCGCCACGGCGTCGAGCCCGGCCGTCACCAGCAGCGCGCCCGTGATCAGGTGGGGGCCCGCGTCGGCGGCCACGGCCCACAGCAGCAGCGGGGCCTGGGCCGCCGCCAGGGCGCAGGGCAGGGGCAGACGCAGCGCGGACGTGGCCGGCAGCAGCCCGTACGCCGTCCAGGCCGCCGCGAGCACCGCCGTCGCGGCGGCCGCGTACCCGGTCCCGTCCGTCCCGGCGAGCGCCGCCGCGTGCAGCGCGTAGGCGTCCAGGACCGTCAGGGCGAGCCCGAGGCCCGCCACGGACTCGGCCGTCGACCGCAGCCCCCTCTTCAGCAGGGCCACGGGCGCGGCGAGGGTCGCCAGCGTGACCGCGCCGAGCACCAGGGCCCGCCCGGCGATCCCCATGTGCCCCCAGCTGACCAGCGTGAACACCGCCGCCGCGAGCGTGAGCAGGACACCGCCGAGGACCAGCAGCACGTTCTGCACGCTGGGCGCGGCCGTCTCCGGCCGGGCCGGTGCGGCCTGCGGCGGCCACGGCGACGACTGGGCCTGCGGGCGCTGCCGCGCCTGGTGCAGGGCCGCGACCAGCCAGGCGCGACGGGTCAGCAACTGGGCGCGCCGGGCGTCCAGTTGTCGGAGTTCGGCGTCGAGGAGCCGCAACTCCTCGGCCGGGGGCGGAAGGTGGGTCATGGACCGCAGTGTGGTCCGGGTCACCCCCGCACGGCATGAGTGCCGGTACTCAGGCGCGTACTCAGACAGCCCGCGTCACGAGTGGGCAGACTGCCGGAATGGACTGGAACCATTACCGCTTCCGCAGTCTGTGGACCCTGCCGGCACCCCCCGCCACCGTGTACGGCGTGCTGGAACGCCCCGAGGAGTATCCGCACTGGTGGCGCCAGGTACGGGAGGTGACCCGGCTCGACGACACCACCGGTGTGATCCGTATCCGCTCCGTCCTGCCGTACGACATGACCTTCACGGCGCGCGAGGTGCGGCACGACCCCGCGGCCGGTGTGCTGGAGACGTCCCTGTCCGGGGACATCGAAGGCTGGGCGCGCTGGACCGTGACACCGCGCGGGACGGGCAGCCTCGCGCGGTACGACCAGGTCGTCCGCGTGCACAAGCCGCTGCTGCGGCGGCTCGCCGTGCCCGGACGCCCCGTCTTCCGCGTCAATCACGCGCTGATGATGCGGTCCGGGCGGCGCGGGCTCCTCAGGCACCTCGGAGCGGTTTGAAGGAAACGTGCCCGGGCCTGTATGGTTCAGTGCGTTCCCGGGCGATTAGCTCAGTGGGAGAGCGCTTCGTTCACACCGAAGAGGTCACTGGTTCGAACCCAGTATCGCCCACCGGAAACAGCCGGTCCGTCACAGACGGACCGGTTTTTTCATGCCCTCGCGGGCCCGGCCGGTGCTCAGGCCGCCGCGGGCAGATCCGGACGCAGCGGCCACGCCGGGTCGACCGCCTCGTCCACGCCGCTGCGCGCGAACCACGCCTGCAGGCCCCGCGCCTGCGCCGCGTGCCACACCGCCTGCAGCGTGTGCAGCTCGCCCGGGGCGAGGCGCTCCAGCCGGGACGCGAACCGGCGGCCCACCGCCCGGGTGACCTCCAGCGCCGCCACCGCGTCGGCCGCCGCGTCGTGCGCGCCCTCCAGGGCGACGCCGTAGTGCGCGCACAGGTCGGTCAGCGTCCGCCGGCCCTTGCGGTAGCGGTCCAGGTGCTTGTCCAGGACCCGGGGGTCCAGCACGGCCAGTTGCGCCGACTCGAACCAGCGGCCGAGCGCCGAAGCCCGGTGGCGGCGCAACTCCCGGTCGAGCAGGGTCAGATCGAACGGCGCGTTCATCACCACCACCGGCCGCCCCGCGTGCGCCTGCTCGGCCAGCGCCTGCGCTATCTCGTACATCACCGGCGCCGGCCACCGGCCGTTGCGCTGCAGGTGCTCCTCCGTCAGTCCGTGCACCGCCGTCGCCTCCGCGGGCACCGGCACCCCCGGGTTCACCAGCCAGCGGCTCACCCGCGGCCGGACGCCCGGCGCATCCTGGACGACCACGGCGGCCGACACGATCCGGTCGGTCTCGACGTCGACGCCCGTCGTCTCCGTGTCGAAGGCGGCCAGCGGCCCCTCGTACCAGCACGTCGTCATAGCCACACAACCCCTCGTTCACCTTCGGCAGTTGACGCACCGTCCGCTGCCCGATCCGGTGATACCCGGGCTGTTTGCGCCGTACGCCGGAAGGAGACAACAGGAGTACGGGTCATTGCAGTTCAGCGGGCCCGCAGCGGGGAATCACTTGTTCTGGAAGGCTGTTGGCCATGGCCATAGCGCAGCCCGAACGGGGCGGGCTGCTGCCCGAGCGCACGGCTCCCTCTCGCGGCACTCTCGCCACCACCGCCTGCATGGAGACACTGCAGGTCGGCTATCTGCACGCCGTCGCGGCCGCCGCGGGCTGCTCGCTGTCCCAGCCCTTTCCCGACAACGGCATCGACTGGCACGTCAGCCACAGCGCCCCCGGGCACACGGTCGACGACGAGGTCACCATCAAGGTGCAGCTCAAGGCCACCTACCAGGTGCCGCCCAACCCCCCGGGCCGCACCTTCTCCTTCACGCTCGACAACGACCACCTGGCGAAGCTCGCCCGCACCCCCGTGTCGGTGCACAAGATCCTGGTGGTGATGCTCGTGCCGCGCTCCCGGGACGACTGGTTGCGCGCCGGCCACGACCGGCTCGACCTCAGGCACTGCTGCTATTGGACCAACCTCGCCGGACAGCCGGTCACCGGCCGCCGCCGCACCACCGTGCGCATACCGACCTCACGCATCTTCGACGACCGGGCCCTGTGCGAGATCATGACGCGGGTCGGGACGGGAGGGAAACCGTGACGCACCGCCCGACCGAGGAACCACTGAGGCAGGTCCGGCCGCACCCCGTCGACACCGCCTGGAGCGGCGCGCCGCCCGAGCCCGCCGACATCGACCCGGCGGTGCTGGGCACCCTGCTGCGCCGGCACGGCTGGCAGCGGCGCGGCGGCGCCCCGGGACGCTACGGCCGGTGGACCCCGCCCGGCCCCGGCTCCGCCGGCACCAGCCTTCTGGTGCCGGAGAGCCGCGCCTTCCCCGACAGCGACGAACTGCTCGGCGAGGCCCTGCTCGCCCTGTCCCGCAGCGGCTCGCCGTCCGCCCGCGAGGTGCTCGTCTCCCTCGCCGTGCCCAGCGACGAGATCCGCTGGTGGCACGACGTCCCCGCCGGGCCCGCGGGGGCGGCGACCTGGACCGTCGAGGACCGGCTGCGCGGCGCCGCCCGCCGCATGCTGCTCGCGGCGGCCCTCGCCACCCGCGCCCGGGCCGGCTACCACGGCGCCCGGCACCGCCGCGCCGCCGCCGCGGCCCTGGAGAACGTCCTCGTCGGCTCCGCCGCCGACGGCCGCCTCACCGCGTTCGTCCCGGTGGCCGGCGGCCGCCCCCTCGCCGTACGCCTCCACCAGGCCCTGTTCGCCGCCCGGGAGGCCATCGACTACCAGCGGGCCACCGGCGGCATGGACGGCTTCGGCACCGCCGTGGAGGCGGGAGTGAGCCATGAGCTCACCGAGGCCCTGGTGGCGCTCGTCCGGGGCACGGAGGGCGCCCGGATCTCCGTGGAGTGGGCCCCGGCGGCCGGTGTGCCCGAGGGGTGCGCTCCCTCCGCCGAGCCCGTCGAGTTCTCACCCGGCGACCTGCCGGTGCTGCGCAAGGCGGGCGCCCGCTATCTGCGCGAGGAACCCGCCGTGCCCGTGCGGATCACCGGAGCGGTGGTACGGCTGCGCAGGTCCGGGCCGCGCGGCGAGGGCACGGTACGGCTGCGCGTGCTGGCCGGTGCCGACGTGCCGAACGTACGCATCACCCTCGACGAGGAGGCATACCGCATCGCCGGGCACGCCCACCTCGTCGGACTCCCGGTCCGGGTGCAGGGCCGGCTGGAGAGCCGGGGCGGATTCCGCCGCCTCACCGGTGCCCACGGCGTCGTGCCCGTCCAGGTCGACGACGCCGAACGGGACCGCATGATGAAGGAGCTCCACGAGAACCTCGACTTCTTCGAGGACGCCTGCGGAGGCGACTGAGCAGGCGCGGGACAGGGGACCGGACAGGCCAGGGGGAGGGGACCGGACTGGCCGGGGGAAGTGGGGGGGGCGGGCCGGGGGGAGAGGACCGGACAGGCCGGGGGGAGAGGACCGGACAGGCCGGGGGGAGAGGACCGGACAGGCCGGCGTCAGAGGACCGGAC
>NZ_JBHWFG010000063.1:0-16980 GCF_042733745.1 Streptomyces sp. NPDC059696 | reverse complement strand
TCAGGGGCGCGGGGAACTGCGCGACGAGCCCTCACGGCGCCGCACCTTCCGACGCACGGACCGCCCCGGTCAGGGGCGCGGGGAACTGCGCGACGAGCCCCCACGGCGCCGCACCTACCGACGCACGGACCGCCCCGGTCAGGGGCGCGGGGAACTGCGCGACGAGCCCCCACGGCGCCGCACCTTCCGACGCACGGACCGCCCCGGTCAGGGGCGCGGGGAACTGCGCGACGAGCCCTCACGGCGCCGCACCTTCCGACGCACGGCCCGCCCCGGTCAGGGGCGCGGGGAACTGCGCGACGAGCCCCCACCACGCCGCACCCGACCCGAACCGACCACGCACCTACGGCTTACGCCCCACTCCGCAAAACGCATCCACCGCCGCAGCCCCGGCCGCCACCCCCACACCCCCGCCCTCCCCCTCCGGCCGCCACTCGGGAACCCTCACCACCCCCGGCTCCACCAACTCCAGCCCGTCGAAGAACCCGGCGATCTCCGCCACCGGACGGACGTAATACGGCACCGCCCCACTCGAGTTGTACGCCTCCGACGCGGCGATCATGCCCTCACTCGTCGCGGTGCTGTCACTGATCACCAGATAACTGCCCGACGCGAGCCCGGCCATCAGCCGCCGCACCAGCTCCCGCGCCCGCTCGTACTCGGCGACATGACCGAGCGTGTTGAGGATCATCAGCCCGACCGGCCGCGAGAGATCCAGCGTGCCGGCGGCAGCCTCCAGCACGGCCTCGGGGTCGTACAGGTCCGCGTCCAGATACGCCGTCCGGCCCTCAGGGGTACTGCTGAGCAGGGCATGGGCGTGGGCCAGCACGATGGGGTCGTTGTCGACGTAGACGATCCGCGACTCCGGCGCCACGCGCTGCGCGACCTCGTGCGTGTTGTCGGCGGTCGGCAACCCGGTTCCGACGTCCAGGAACTGCCGTACGCCCCGCTCACCGGCCAGATGTGTGACGGCCCGCCCCAGGAAGCGCCGGCTCGTGACCGCCACGTCGACGAGCCCCGGGAAGATCGACTTGATCTGGTCGCCGATCTCGCGGTCGACCTCGTAGTTGTCCTTGCCGCCGACGAAGTAGTTCCAGAAGCGGGCCGAGTGCGGCTTGGACGTGTCGATGCGGTCGCGCAGGCTGTCGTCGGACACGGCGGGGCCTCCTGGGGGGTGGGGAAGGGTGACCGGTCCACCAACCTAGGCGAACCGCCCGACGGGATAAGGGCGTTGCCCCACCCGCCGCCGGTCCGCCGTGGCGTTTCGGCCACCGCCCGGCCGCTACACCCCGCGGGAGGCGACACCGCCCAGGTCGCCGCCACCGAGCCCGCCCTCGGACCCGTGGTGCTGGGTGACCAGCCAGAAGGCCCACGCCAGGGACCACAGCAGCAGCCCGGCGGCGACCGGCGTACCGAACAAGATCAGCAACCCGGCCCCGATGTTGGCTCCGATGCCGCCCGCGGTCAGGATCCGCCAGCCCACACCCGCCATGAGCCCGAGCGCCACCAGCGGCCCGAGCACACCCCACCACCGCTGGTCCATCGCCCCGCGCAGCGAGGCCCGCACGAGCCAGGCCACGCCGCCCAGCGCCAGTGCCAGCGCGAGCCCGCCGGCGACCGCGGCCACACCGTCGCCGATGTCCCACGGCTGGAACGCGTAGTCCAGCTCACTGGCCGGCACGCCCTGGTAGTTCTGCTGCCCCGTCAGTCCCCAGGCGGCCACCGGTACACCGCCGACCAGTGCGGCTCCGGCCGCCACGATTCCCCGTTTCCTCATACGGCCAGCATCGGGCGCCGCCGCGGGCCGGTCATGAGCACGCGTACTCAGATACGCCGACCCACCAGGGCACCCCCCCCGATGCCGCCCTGCCCGCCCTGCCCGCTAGGAGGCGCTCCAGCGGGGGTCGCGGCCGAGGTGACGCAGCAGGACCGCCACGTCGTCGTCGCCCTGCTCGGGCGCCAGGACGGCGGCGTACGCGCCGTAGGAACGCAGCGGCTCGACGATCTCCCGGGCGACCTCGAGGAGAGGACGGGCCAACTCCGGTGTGAGCGGCGACGGTCGGCCCGTCGCCCGGGCGATGTCCCAGGCGTGGACCGCCGCGTCCAGCCCGCACGCCGCCGAGCCCGACCACGGGGACATCGTGTGCGGCGGCACCGGCGTGGCCACCTCGGCGATGTCCGGGGCGACCCCCGCCCACGCCTTCGCCGCGCGCGCCAGGGCGTCCTCCAGGAACGTCGCCGGGTCCACCCCCTCCATCGCGCCCGACGGGGCGAACGGGTCGAAGTCGGGGCCGGGTTCACCGGTCAGCGCGGCGGCGAAGCCGATCTGGTCGCCGACGGCGTGCTGGAAGACCTGCGCGACGGTCCATTCCGCGCAGGGCGTCGGCAGGTGCCAGCCGTCGTCGGGGACGGCGCGGACCGCGGTGCGCAGGGCTTCGTGGGAGGCGTCCAGGACGTCCCAGCCGCTGGAGATCACGCCATCGCTCATCGGAGGGCCCCCGTTCGCGGTGCCCGCTCAGTGCCGCATCTCGTTGTCATGCGTCCACTCTGGGCCCGTGACGGCAGCAGAATCACCGCTTTCCGTGACGTCGGGAAGATCCCAAGGGCGCGACGGCGGTGGAGCCGTCGCGCCACACGGTCAGGAGGGCGCCACCGCCCTGCCCGACCCGGGGAGATCATTCCCGCACGGTCAGGAGGGCGCCACAGCCCTGCCCGAACCGGGGGAGATCATTCCCGCGCAGAGGCCCCGGGACGCCAGCGTGCGGGCGATACGGGGGACGGCGGCGAGAGTGTTGGCGGGCCAGTCGTGCATGAGGATGACCTGGCCGTCGGTGAGGCGGGCGACGGACTGGACGATCGCGTCGGTGCTCGCGCCGTTCCAGTCCTGCGAGTCGACGTGCCAGATGACCTCGGTGAGGCCGTACCGGCCCGCGACCGACTTCACCGTCGCGTTGGTCTCCCCGTACGGCGGGCGGAACAACTTGGGGGTACCGCCTCCCGCGTTGGTGATGGCCTGCTGCGTGCGGGAGATCTCGGAGTCGATCTGTGCCTGGCTCAGCCGGGTGAGGTGCGGGTGGGTGTAGCTGTGGTTGGCGACCCACATGCCGGCCGCCACCTGGGCCCGGACCAGGGACGGGTTGGCCGCCGCGTACTGGCCCTGGTTGAACATCGTGGCCCGCAGCCCGTTCTGGCGGAGCGCGTCGAGCAGCTTCGTCGTGTTGCCGGACGGTCCGTCGTCGAAGGTGAGTCCGACGTACCCGCCGCAGGCGGCGGCACCAGCCGGGGGAGCGGCTCGCGCGGAGGCGGCGGCCCGTGCCGGGGCGGCCGCCTGTGCCGGGGCGACGGTCGAGGCCGTGACGGTCGTGGCCGTGAGCGCCGCGGCCGCCGCCGTCACGAGGACCGCCGGCACACGCCTCGTCCTCACGACCCGACCCTGATGCTGGAGCTGCCGCTGCTCTGGTATCCCTCGGTCGCCATGATCATGTAGTACTTGAAGTTGCCCAGCGGCATCCCGGCCCGGGCCCACGCGTCGAAGTGGTTGCCGGCCGTGATGGTGCCGCCCGTCCGCCTCGACTGCCGCACGCTCCAGTACTGGTCGAAGGTGCGTACGCCCTCCACCGACGGGGCGTTGTACCGCGTCGTCTTGTAGATGTCGTACGTACCGCCGTCGCTGGTGACGGTGCCCTTGTAGGTGCCGGTGGGCCGGTAGGTGCCCCAGTTGTCGACGATGTAGTACTCGACGAGCGGGTTCGCCGTCCAGCCGTAGAGGGTCAGGTAGGCGTTGCCGGACGGGTTGAACGAGCCCGAGTACGTCACCGTGCGGCGGGCGCCGGTGCTCCAGCCCTTGCCCGCGACGAAGTTCCCGGTGTTGCGCCAGGAGGTGCTGTAACTGCCGCCGGACGACAGGTTCATGGACACCGTGCCCGGCGCGTCCGTCCAGAACGAGTAGTAGTAGCCGTTGTTGGTGCCCGTCTGGTTGCTGGTGACGACGGTGTCGGCATGCGCGGTGCCGGGCATCGTCAGGGCCGCGGCGGCGACCAGGAGCATGGTGCAGACACTGCTGATGAGCAGCCGGAAGCGGCCTGGTGACTTCTTCATGGGGGTGCTTCCTCCTCGTCCTCGTGGGGGTGGGTCGACGGGGGAGCTCTGTCATCGGGGAGTGTTGGCCGGGTCCTGTCAACTGTCAATGGTTTCGACGGCGGTCACGAAATGTTCGGCCGATTGCGGCGGCGAGACGCACGCGAATCCCGCTGCTCAGGCGGACGTTGACGGCCGACGCACAACAATCCGACGACTCGGAACGCCTCTCAAGCCCCTGGAATGATCAATTCCTCTACCCGAATGTTTCGAACGATTTCCGGACCGATTGACGACCACTCCACCCCGCAGACCGACAAAATCCGGCCGCACCGCAGCCGACGAAATCCGGCCGCACCACAGGCCGACGAAATCCGGCCGCACCGCAGCCGACGAAATCCGGCCGCCCGTAGGAGACGAAATCCGGCCGCAGCGCAGAAAGCGACGGAACTTCGCGCAAGGCCCCTGTACTCTCCGCGGGTGCCGTCGACCTCCGAAGCAACGCCCGCCGCCCCGTCCGCCGAGGACCCCGAGTGCCTGGCGCTCACGCGCACCCTGCGCCGCCGAGGCGTGCTGGTGCTCTCGGTGTTCGCACTGCTGTGGGCCGTGGCGGCGGCGTCAGCGACCGGCTCGGCGACGGACGTCGCACCGCTCGCCATCGAAGTGACGGCGCTGCTGCTCACCACGGCGGCGATCTACCTGGCCTACCGCGAGAACACCACGCCCTCACCCCGGCTGGTGAACCTGCCGGCCCGCTGGGCGCGCGGCGTGGGCATCGTCAACACGGTCGAGCTGGTGGCCGTCTTCGCCGTCATCGCCGCGTCCAACGCCGCGGGCCGGCCCGAGGCCGTCCCGGCGGGCATCGCCCTCGTCGTGGGGCTGCACTTCTTCCCGCTGGCCCGCCTGTACGACCAGTGGCAGTACCGGTGGACGGCGTCGCTGCTGACGGCCGTCGCGATCGCCGGGTTCGTCCTGGTCGCGGCGGGCCTCGCGGACGGGACGGTGCGGCTCGTGGTGGGCCTGGGCAGCGCGACGGTGCTGTGGGCGTCGTCGTACCACGTGGCGCTGCGCGGCTGACCCCCGTTCTCACTGTTTCCCACGGTGACCGTCCGGCCCTGCCCGGTTGAACTGCTGGGCGGCCGTGTGCTGCCCTCAACCGGCTTCCGGGCTGCCCGCCAGGCGGCGTCTCCACCAGAGGTCGGACCGCCATTGCCGCCGAGCGGCAAAGGGATCCGGCAGCGTGCGCTCGACGTAGCGGGCATCCAGGGCACGTACCAGGCGCGCGAGTTCGGCACGGGGCCGGGGAGACAGGTGCCGGAGAACCGCATCCAGTACGTCACGTGCGTGCCGTACGTCCTCGAAGGAGCAACCGCGGCACGAACACGTCCCGTCCTGCGGGTACAGAGGCCGTCGTCCCGGTGGATGCAGAAACGCTCGGTACCGCCGCAACGCACGGTCGGTGGCGCCGGGGTAAATGTAGTAGTCGCTCGAGAGCCGCTCCGCCCGGTCGACCGCGATGCTGGTGCGGGCGGAGAGGCCGTGAATCCGGTCCGGAGGCAAGCTCCACGGAACACGGAGAGATCGCTCGGCGCGCAGGGCGCCCGGCCGCTTACGCGGCATGTGCCTTTCGGTAAGTGAACATGAGCAGCATCATGCCAGCACTGGGACCCCTGTGGCCCCTTACTGGACCCCTTACTGGACCCCTGGACCCCTTCCCGGGCCGTTTCCCGGGAATGGCGTGGAACTGATGGGCGAAGTCGACGACGTACCGCACGCCCAACCTGCGTAGAGAATTCCGTCCTTGCCTGGAATGCGTGGGTCGTCTCCAATGAGGGTCGACTGACCGTCAACTCCCAGTCTGTCGAACCATGAGGCGAAGGTGAGTGAGTGCACATGGCGGATTCCGAGCGGGAGAGGGAACCCGGAAAGACCGAGAAGGAGATCTACGGAAGGATCGGCGACGCGATCGGCGCCGCCAGCGGCGACGGCACGGGACTGCTGGGCAAGTTGTGGGGACGTGCGATCGAAGAGGTGGCGGCAAACCCCAAGCGGTTCCACAACAACGTCGCGAAGTACGGCACACTCCCGGGCAGCGGGCAGATGATGCTGGTGGTCAAGGCGATGGACGACACGGAGGAGCGTCGCCGCAACGACGAACAGCAACAGCAACAGTCTCGGAAGAAAAAGAAGTAAGGGATGTCGGAGACGACCCAAGAGGGTGGCCGATCACCTCGGGTCACGCCTCCAGCCCGGCCAGATCCGCGCGGAGCACCACGCGCGCCGCGCGGGTCGCATCTCCGTGAGCCTGCCGGGCGGCGTCGTACTCCTCGGACGCGAGCGTGGACCCCGACGCGAGCTCCTCACGTATCCGGCGCAGCGAGTGGTACGAGGCGTCAACGGCCGACCGTGCGCCGCCACCGCAGATGCTCGCCGGCCAGCGTCGCCCCGATGCCGAGCACCGCACCCAGAGCCGTCCCCACGAGAGTCACCCATTCCACGCGGTGGATCGTGCCACACGGAAATTCGCTTGTCGCGACCATGAGTTGACGCTGCACTGTGGCCGGACACCACGGGGTCGTGGTGTCGGCGTCCGGAGGAGGCAGTGGCAGCGATGGAGATCCGTCCCACGACAACCGAGAAGGACTTCGACGTCTTCGTCGACACGGTCCACGCCGCGTTCGGCCACTTCCGGGAAACCCCGGTCGAGGGCGGCGGGCTCTGGTGGTCGGCGCTCGAGGCGGACCGTTGCCTCATCGCACAGACGACGGACGGCCGGCCCGTCGGCACCGCCGCCACGCACTCCTTCGAGCTCACCCTGCCGGGCGGGACCCTCGCCCCGGCTCCCGGGGTGACCGCCGTCGGCGTCCTGCCCTCGCACCGGCGTCAGGGCGTGCTCACCGCGATGATGCGGCACCAGCTCACCGCCCTGCGCACACAGGGGGCGTTCCTCTCCGTGCTGCTGGCGTCCGAGGCCATGATCTACGGCAGATTCGGCTTCGGACCGGCGACGTACACGGGACACCTACAGGTGCCACGCCACAGGTCGGCCCTCGCCGCACCCCGGGGGGTGCTGCGCGGAACGGCCGTCGGACCGGGGACCGACACGGCCACCGGCACGGACAACGGCCGGCATGGCGGCGGGACCGACGGTGAGGCCACCGGCACAGCCGCCGGCACGGGCAACGGCCAGCATGGCGGCGGGACCGACGGTGAGGCCACCGGCACAGCCGCCGGCACGGGCAACGGCCAGCGTGGCGGCGGGACCGACGGTGAGGTCACCGGCACGGCCACCGGCACAGCCGCCGGCACGGGTAAGGGCCCGGACGGCGGCTCGGTGGAGGTCCTGCGCCGGGCCGAGTGCGGCGAGATCCTGGAAGAGGTCTACGACCGGTACCGCCGTGCCACGCCCGGCGCGCTCTCCCGGCCGCGCCGCTGGTGGGCCGTGCGCGCGGGGCAACCCCCGATCTCGCCGGCCCCGCGCTACGTCGCAGTACACCGAAACGCCGAGGGCACCCCCGACGGGTACGCCAGCTACTCGATCGACTCCGGCACCCTGACGGTCGACGAGACGATCACCACGGACGACACGGTCTTCAGTGCCCTGGCCCGCTTCGCCCTCGGACACGACCTGGTCACCAAGGTCGTGTTCAAACACGTCCCGCCCGAACACCCGCTGCGCTGGCAACTCGTGGACTTTCGCGCCGGCGAGGTGAGCGGCGCCATGGACTGGCTCTGGGTACGGCTGCTGGACGTCCCCCGCGCACTGACCGCGCGCGGCTGGCTCACGGACGGCGAACTCGTCCTGGACGTGGACGACCCGTTCCTGGGCGAACACGACCGCTACCTGCTGACCGTCCGGGCCGGAAAGGCCGAGTGCGTCCCGACGGACCGGGAGCCCGACCTGTCCCTGGACATCAGGGATCTGGGCTCCCTCTACCTCGGCGGCACCAGCCCGAGCACGCTCGTACGCGCCGGACACATCAGGACCCACCACCCCGGGGCGACAACACGCGCCGACACACTCTTCCGCACGGAACGCCCGCCGCACTGCCTGCACTGGTTCTGACGAGCGCTTGCGGGCAAGCCGACCCTCAGCCGCAAGAGCCACCCGGCATCCGGGCACCTCGGTAGGCACTCTGGCGTTCCGGCACCTCGGTACCCCGGCACCCTGCCACTCCGGCACCCTGGCATTCCGGCCACGATCACACCGTGGCCGGAATACCGAGGTCACCTACATACGACCGCGATCAACGGCCGCTACTGAAGGGATGCCGAACACGGCTAGTTCCGGTACCGGAACACGATCCGCCCACGCGTGAGGTCGTACGGCGGGAGTTCCACCAGCACCCGGTCCTCCAGCATGATCTTGATGTAGTTCTTGCGGATCTTCCCGCTGATGTGCGCCAGCACCTGATGGCCGTTCTCCAGCTCCACGGTGAACATGGCGCTGCGCAAGCACTCGACGACCCTGCCCTCGACCTCGATGACGTTCTTGTTCCTGGTCATCGAACCAACTCCAGGTTGCTGCTCATCGGCCGGGCACCGACGCCCCGGAACAACGCTGTGGCCGCGTGGTTGGACTCGTGCACTTCGGTCCAGGCCGTGTCGAACCCGGAGCGGTGCGCCGTCACCAGCGCATGGGCCAGCAGTGCCCGCCCGATGCCCCGGCGCTGCTCGCCGGCCCGCACGGCGACCAGCCCGATGCGCGGCCGAATCGGAGTCACCACCCGGATCAGCCCCAGGTAGCGGCCCGCCGCCGAGGCGACCGCGTACTTCGACGGGTCGACGACGGTGTCACCCTCGGTACGGGGAAACACCTCCGCGGGCATCGACTGCCACCACCCCACGGCCGCCTCGACCTCGTCCCGGACCGCGCGGTCCACGTCCCGCAGCAGACCCTCGTCGGCCTGTCCGGCGGGCACGATCGTCACGCCCGGAGGCGGCAGCACCTCTTCGAGCCCTGTGACCCGGGGATCGGTCGGTACGGCGTACTCCCACTCACGGCGCCCGACCGAAAAACCGGCCCGCCGCCACTGGGCCGTCAGCTCGACGTCCGCTTCGTCGACCACCGTGTACAGCGGTGCGGGCAGTTCCGTCACCATCACCTGGGCGAGCCGGTCGAAGACGACGTCGTGCCAGGAATCGACACTGACGAACAAGCGTCCGTCGGGCCGGTACTGCGCATGCCCGCGACCGACCACGAGGTCGTCGTGCAGGGCGTGCCATTGCCTGTCCGCGACACGCGTGATCACCACGGCGTTCTCGCTCAGGCCGGATACAGAAGGCTTTGTGTCCATCGGAGTCTCCCTTCCAGGAGTGCCTCGATCTCAGGCGCTCCTGGCGACACCGAACGTCAGCCGCCGGACCGTGACGGGATGAGGGAGCACCCACGGATAACTGCGTTCACGGGTCTCACCTCCTACGACGACTCAACGGCCCACCGGGAAAGTAGCAGCGCCCTCCCCACGGCTCAAACCCTTTTCCGACGCACGCTCCTGAAGCTGGACGGAATCGACACCACCCCACCCCGAGCGGGGGCCCGTAGGCTTCCACCTCGTGTTCGTCCGGCCGCACCCGAAACCCTCATGCGCACCGGCCCCACCGACCCGATGGACGGCTACGACCACCACGTCCACGCACCGAACCGCCTGCGCGTCCGCGCACTGCTCGACACAGCAGAGGAGGCCGGGTTCGCGGTTCAGCAGGAGAACTGGGCCTGTCCGCGTCCGTATGGAGCAAGCACGCCGACCCGGCCCCCTGATCGAGGCCGGCTACGTCGAACAACGCAAGGCGGCCCGCACCACCCGCCAACGCGTCTGGCTGCGACTGCCCCCTCAGGGCCGCAAGGCCTACCATGGCCACCTCGCGGCGCTACGGGCGATCGTCGGCAGGCAGCCACGGCAGGAGCACGATGACTGAGCATGGCTGGTACGACGACACCGACCACCACGAAGCAGTGCGACAGGCAGAACGCGCACGGCGGTTCGCCTGGTCAGCGATGGCCTGGACCACGGGAGGGCTCGGCTGCCTGCTGATGACCACCGCCGTTCTCTGCGCAGCCGCGGCGGCCGCGTGCTTGTTCGTCGTGGTGTCGAGCCATTACTGAGCGCTGTGCGTGAGCGCTGTGCGCTGAGCGCCCACGAGGCCCGAGCGCGATCACAGATCCGGATGGCCCCGCCCGGCGTCATCGCTGCCGCCCCACGGCGTCATCGCTGCCGCCCCAAGAGCCGAAAACCTTCGGATCCACCTCCCCCGAAGCCCCCCGGTACGGCACGGTGTCTCCGACCGTCCGCGTGAGTCATGGGGGGATCGACAGTGTGGGAGCAGTTGCCTGCTTTGGCCGGCGTGGCCGTGGGAGCCGTGGGCTCCTACGTGGCAACCAGCCTTACGGAACGGAGCCGATGGCGACGGGCCAGAGCCGAACGCTGGGATCAGAAGCGACTGGACACCTACGCGTCCTACGCGAACATCTTGAAGCACCAGATCAACATCGCCCAGCGCATAGGCGCCGCGAGAGGCTTCCAGCACGCGGTGGACCCGCTGGATCCGGAACAGGGCCTGGTGCAGCTCAGCGAGGCCGAGGCACGGCGTGCGGCCGAGTGGGAGACGGTGCTGCTCGTCGGCGACGCCGAGACCATAGCGGCGGCTCGCCAGTGGCATGAAGCCGTATGGAACGTCGAACTCTATGCGCGCGGCCTGAAGGAGGACCCCGCCGGCTGGGAAAGAGCAGTCGGGCGGATGAGCCGAGCACGTGACCACTTCTACGCCCTCGCCCGCCGAGACCTGGGCATCGCAGGCCCCCCTCCACCCTCCGGAAACTGGCCCCGCGTCTGGCAGCAGGACGAAGCGAACTGAGAGCAGCCTGGCGAGCAATCCCGTTTTCCGGGCGGTTCAGGCGCTGATCTGGGCGAACGTACGGTCCGCGCTCCTTCTGGGCTCGACCGTTGTCACCGTGGCTCTCCGCTCGATCTGGTGCGGTGGGTGCGGTGGGTGCGGTGGGTGCGGTGGGTGCGGTGGTGGTGCAAAGCCGCAGCGTCCAGGAGGTGATGCCTTGAGCACACCTCCCCTCTCCGCCGGGATGCCCGACTGCTAGCGTCCGGCACCATGTGGGCTCAAGAGATCGTGGCCGGCCGCCCGGCTTGGCGGCACGTGCCCTCCGGTGTGGTCTTCCGGGCCGTTCCCGGTGGGACGTTCCGGATGGGTTTGTCCGACGCGGAACTGGAGGCGGTTCGTGCCATCGAGCGGGCCGACGGCGCCGATGACAACCTCGAACCCTTCTTCGCCGGTGCCGTCCGGGCCCGGCCGGTGCGAGAAGTGCGGGTCGAGCCGTTCTTGATCGCCCGGCATCCGCTCACGGTGGCGCAAGCACGGCACTGGCTGCCCGCGTACGAGGACAGCTTCGCCGAAACGGATACCAGCACGGCCCGTTTCGAGGGCGACGTGGACGACCTGCTCAGGGCGTTGCCCTTCCGGCTGCCCAGCGAGGCGGAGTGGGAGTACGCGGCCCGGGCAGGCACGACCACGCTGACCTTCCGCGGGGACGGGAGGCCGGATGAGGACCATGTGCTCGGTGACTTCGCCGACGAGGAGCGCACGGCCGCCGCGGAGAACGCGTTCGGACTGGCGGCGATGGGGTCGGCGAACGAGATCTGCGCCGACGTGTGGGTGCCCCATTTCACGGACGCCCCTGCAGACGCACGCCCCCGCACCGGGGACGGACCGCGGGTGGTGCGCGGAGGCGGTGGCGACCTCCACCCATGGCAGGGCTGCGACGAGTGGCTGCTGTTGCTCTCCGCCACCCGCGACGAGGCCCAGGACTTCACCGCTGTCCGCCCGGCAGCACCGGTGCCCGTCAGTCAGCGGACATGAGGCGATGCTGCTGCTGCGACTGACTCTGCACCAGCGCGACCGCCTCTTGCGGGTGCTCGCCGACTCGGTTGAGAGACCACGGCTTTCAGGAGGACGCACGAGCGGCTCCGAGAGGGGGATGGCTCCACAGGGGGGAGGGCTCCACATCTGCGACTGCCCCTCCACGCGGTGCCCTTGACCGCGCTCCGGCCGTCAGGCGTTCTGGCGCGGCCCGCCGTATCGGAGCTGCTCCACGAGGGCGAGGAAGAGGAAGAGATTCGGGATCGCCTTGACCGGCACCCTTGCCCAGGGCAGTTTCTTGCCGACCTTGCGCAGCACCAGCACTCCCTGTGAGAGCTCGGCCTTCTCGATCTGCGGCCACGTCAGGCTGTCCCTAGAGGTGGCCACACCGCCCAGGTTGACCGAGAGCTCCCCGTAGGTCAGGGTCCCGCCCTGCTCCAGCCCGGCGAGCAGTCCGGGGATCTGTGCCCGGGTGATCTCCTGCTGCAATGCCGGGCCCCAGCGCTCGGCCTGGTCGTAGAAGCCGGTCACCTTGAGCGTCGTACCGTCCGCGCGATAGAGCGTGTAGACGTAGGTGGTGCCGACATATATGCCGTTTGCGTACCGCTCTGTGATCTCCTGGAGCACCGTCATCGTGTCCCAGCGGAAGACGGACACGTCGCCGCTCTTCCCCACCTCGGCCAGGCCGTGTTCGAAGAAGTGCAGTCGGCGGGCGGCCTGCTTGCGCGAGAGATTGGGCGTCTGGGCAGCGAGCCAGAGGAAGTAAGCGCCCAGGGGAGGAAGGATCAGGGAAACGGTCCCCATGAGCAGCAGGGCAGCGAGCCGCACAGGGCCGACCCGCTTGGGCAGGAACGTCTCACGCAGTTGTCCGAGCCCTTCGGTCCCCGGAGGTGCCGTCTGGGGGGCTGATGCCTGCCCGGGGTCTTGCTGAGCGGCGGATTGTGCCATGAGTCGTGCTCCAACCTGGGTGTTCCAGAAATCCGGTGACCATTGTGCGGTCGGGCCCGACAGCGGTACACGCCGGGGGCTCGGCGGCCAGCGGAACCGGCACGCCGGCCCCCGACAGCGGTACACGCCGGGGGCTCGGCGGCCAGCGGAACCGGCACGCCGGCCGAGGATCCACAGCCTCCGTCTCACCTGCACCCAGCACTCTCCCCAGCTCCCATCCCGTACGCCGTGGGCCGCGTCTGCTCGGCTCTGCTCTGCCTGGGTCGATGGTGTGCGGGACGGGCCAGACCATTCGCTGGTAGCCGAACCGCGGGGAGCCTTCCACCGCCCGCGTCGATGCCTGGCGTCGTCGATGTCAGCGGTGGATGTCAGAAGCGGCTCTGTGCGGAACGGGCTCCAGCGGTCGTACCGGCGGCGCCAGGTCCTGTGACAGCCGACGCTGCACTGCTGGCGGCGGGGGAGAACCAGTCCCGTAAGAACCTCAGGGGGCTCCTGCGAGGGTCGACGCCTGTGGCGACAGCTGTGGGCGATCAGGACGACCCAGATGATCAGGACGATCAGGACGACCCAGACGATCAGGATGCCCCGGGCGATCAGGACGCCCCAGGTGTGCACGCGACCGGCCCGGGACCGCCACATGCCCGGACATCTGCCATCCGCGCGGGTGAGCACGCCTGGCCGGTGGTGTGTGCCTGGAGCGGCCGGGGTACTCGGGGGTGCACCACCGTGCGGGGCGCCCCGCAGGAACCCAGGCGGTCACGGCTCGACGGCTGCGGGGCACCCGGCCCCCCACACCCCTCCTGCGAGGCCTCCGATGAGCCGTCTCTTCTCACCGCTCACCCTCCGCGGCACGACCTTCCCCAACCGGGCCTGGGTGGCTCCCATGTGCCAGTACAGCTCGGTCGACGGCTATCCGCAGGACTGGCATCTGGTCCATCTCGGCTCCCTGGCCCGCGGCGGGTCCGGCCTGGTCATGCAGGAGGCCACGGCGGTGGAACCCGAGGGCCGGATCACCCCATCCGACGCCGGCATCTGGGATGACGGGCAGGCCGCCGCGTACAAGCGGATCACCGACTTCGTTCACGAGCAGGGAGCCATGGCCGGCCTCCAGATCTCCCACGCGGGCCGCAAGGCGTCGACGGCACCGCCCTGGGAGGGTGACGTCTACGTCGAACCGGAGGCCGGAGGATGGCAGACGGTCGCACCGTCACCGCTGCCCTTCGGCGACTGGCCGGCCCCGCGGGAACTCGGCGCGGACGACATCCGCGCCCTGGTCCGGGCCTTCGGCGAGGCCGCCGCGCGGGCACTGTCCGGTGGCTTCGAGGTCCTGGAGATCCACGCCGCGCACGGCTATCTGCTGCACCAGTTCCTGTCACCGCTGTCCAACCACCGCAGCGACGAGTACGGAGGCGACCTCGACGGGCGCAGCCGTTTCCTGGTCCAGGTCACCGACGCCGTACGGGCGCAGTGGCCGGAAGACCGCCCGCTGTTCGTACGCTTCTCGGCCACGGACTGGGCCGACGGCGGCTGGACCCCGGAGGAGACGGTCGAGCTGTCGCGGCACCTGGTGGCCCACGGCGTCGATCTGGTGGACATCACCAGCGGCGGGCTCGTCCACAACGCCCGTATCGAAGTGGAGCCCGGCTACCAGGTGCCCTTCGCCCGAACCGTCCGCGAGGGCGCGGCCCTGCCCGTCTCCGCGGTCGGCCTGATCACCGCACCGGAGCAGGCCGACCAGATCCTCGTGGACCGCTCGGCCGACGCGATCATGCTCGCGCGCGAACTGCTGCGCAACCCGACCTGGCCGCTCCACGCGGCCCACGTGCTCGGTGACGACGTTCCGTGGCCGAAGCAGTACCAGCGTGGCCGCCCCCGTCATCGCTGAAGCCGTCGCCGCCCGAGCAGCCGGGAATTCGGCGCAAGACAATGAGGTTTCCTCCGATATGAGCGATGACCACACCAATGCCGCTTTCGCCGCGCCCCAGGGCGAGTCGATGCGGGCGCTGCTCGCGGCCGACCGTGTCGGCACGCTGCAGCAGATAACCGCCCTGAGCCGTGAATACGAGGGGATCGTCGAGGCGAACGCACTGGTGGCCATCGACGACGAGCACGACCCGGAGGGCGCGAGCACGGCCTTCGAGCGGGCACACGTCGCCGCCCTGCTGTCCCAGGCGCGCGAACATCTGAACGATCTCGATCGCGCCCTGGAACGGTTGGAGAGAGGCGACTACGGGCGCTGCGAGCAATGCGGTGAGCCGATCCCCACGGAGCGCCTCGAAGTCCGCCCGGCGGCAAAAACCTGCGTGCGCTGCGCGTCGGTAGCTCGCTGAAGAACACTTGGAACCCCGAAGAGGCCAGTCAGGAGGAAACCCCTCCTGAGCCGAGCGGTGGGGGAGCGAGGCCGCTGACCTGGAGGTTCACCTGGTCGAGCTGCCGAGAAATCGACCGCGAGACACCGTCGTTGACCGTAACTGACCCCTGCATGCATCTGGTACGGCAGGGGCACGGATTCCAGCCGCCGACAGTCAGCCACGACGACGGGTGTGCCGACCGATTACGCAAAAATTAGAGCACTCATCTCTGACAAGGGAATCCAGATAGCGACGCATCTACGGATCCAACCTGTACTCGACGCTGCTCGTTACAGCCCTACTGCGCCGGTACAGATCAATGCTCTGTACCGCTGTCTCCTCGTGCTTCTTTTTAGATGGCCATGTGACTGCCAAGAAATCTGTTTCCAGATGAGGTACCGGAGTTTCATCCGTCGGCTTTCGGAGGGATACACGAGCCTCGGGACTATCTCCTAGCCAGCCACGAATAATGCTTTCCCGAGGAAGTTTTGACTGAAAGCACACGTACGTCTCCTCTGCATCCTCCGGCTCACACTTGCGGAATTCTCCCAAGTCCTCCCCGCCGTGTGTGATTAGAGATAGGAAAACTGTCAGCCGCAGCTTCTCTTGGAGCCTGTTATCAACATCAAAGGAGAATGATGTAAGCAACTTCTGTCCAGGAGTTAGGTGGCCACCATGTCTGACCAAGCGGCCAACCTTTAGTACCCCTTTATAACCACTTTCCTCCCGCCAAGCCACCCGACTACGAGTCAGGGCGTCCCGTACTTGATCACTCGTCATCATGTGGCCTGTCGAGCCGTTATCGTAAGCCGTCACAGTGTAAAACGCTCCTAGAACATCGAGTTCCCCGCTCCCCACGTTATTAACTGTCACAGCCCCCTGTGCATGCGTAACCTTCCCGTACCGTCTGAACTCATCGATCTTGGCAACCACGTTTACACGAGGGCGCTCATGCACTGGCCTGTAAAAGGTCATGTACCAGAACTGAATCAGTCCAGCCAGGGGAAGTAGGGCAATCACTACTCCCCAACTAACTGTCAAGGATCCTGATTTAGAGAAAAGGGCGCCCAAGGCTGCAATAAAAGCCAGCAGCAGCATCAAGCTTGCAATGATGATTACCAGGATATCGGCGACGTCGTGAAAGTCGCCGGAGAATTCGATCCAGAAAGGAATCAGCAGCATTGGGACTGCGGTTGCTTGACCCGCAACAATGCTAGGAAATTGCCAAGCGTTGAGGTCGGGATTCTGGTTCCCGACATTACTCCAGCTTGCTAGCTCTCTCTGAACTTGAATGAAAGCGAAAGAGTTAATAACTGCCGCTGCAATTCGCAGAATGGCTGTGACGACCTGCTCTCTTCCGCAGATAATCATATCGCCAATAGCGGTAGACGAGAAAATGAAAGCGTCTGCTAGCAGTACCCAGCGGAACCGCTTGACGTTTACCGTCCAATAGAACGAATCCTGCAGTCGGTGGAGCAATTGCGTGAGCATGTCGACAGGCTAGAAAGTGCGGTACCCGAGTATCGGTAAACATTGGCTTTCCGCAACTGAGTCCACTCGCATGGATTCAATTCGTCATAACGTAGAGTTAATTGACCGCAGTCTCGAATTTGGGCGTTGTTGATAGAGTTGAGGTTGGTGGAGTCTTAATGACCGAGTCAAGCGGCTGTAGCGGTGTGTGTCCTTGCTGGTGGGCTGGTGGTGAAGGGGCGGTCGTCGCGTAGCAGGGCCCAGA
>NZ_JBHWFG010000062.1:14286-19587 GCF_042733745.1 Streptomyces sp. NPDC059696 | reverse complement strand
GGGCGGCCGGGCCCGGGCGCCGGCGCCGGGGGGCGCGGGCGCCCCCCGGCGGGGCGGGGGCGCGGGGCCCCCGGCCCGGCATCAGCCGCCGCGCAGGCGGCCCACCTCCTCGAGCGTCCGTGCCGCGGCGCCCGCCAGGCGGGGCCGGCCGCGGACGAAGCGGCGGGCGGCCCGGGCGGGCTCGCGGCCCAGCCAGTGGACGGCTCCACCCGGCACCGGCCGCACCACCGCCCCTTCGTACACCCGCAGGTCGCGGGTCTTGAGCGACTCCTTGTAGCGGGCCGGGCCGCTGCCCAGGTCGACGGTCTCGATACCGTCGGCCGCCGCGGCCTGAAGCATCCGCAACTGCAGCACCAGCCCGGGGGAGTACTTGGCGTACGCCCGGTCGTACGCCGGGAACCACCAGGACAGCACCGTGCGCGAGCGCAGCCCCAGGTGCGCGGCAACCGGCCGCCCGGCGGCGTACAGCACGGACAGCACGGCGCGGCACTCCGGCTCCTCGCTCTCGCCGAGCAGCCCCACCAGCCGCGTGATCCACTCCTGCGCGAAGCGGTCCCGGCGGCCGGTCCGCCGGTACTGGGCCGACTTCCACGCCATCAGCGCCCGCAGCGCCCCCGGGTCCCGGGCGTCGTACACGAACCGCACCTCGCCGACCTGCCGGGCCAGCCTGCGCTCCTTGGCCAGGGTCTGTCTGAGGAAGCCCGGCGAGCGCGCCCGCAGGTGGTCCGTGTACGCCTCGAAGCCCCCGACGAGGTCGACCACCGGGGAGGCGAGCTCCTCGACCGCGTGCGGAGAGAACACCCCCTGACCGGCCTCCAGGTTGTCGAACTCGAAGGACGACAGCCCGCACACCCGCAGCAGCCTCCGGGCGTCCGGTCTGATCCCCGGGCGTAACACGGCTCCCTGACTGTCGGACACCCCCAGCCCCACGGCCCGGCCCCGGCCCCACGCCCCCACCTCGTAGGGGAAGAACCCCACCGGGGATCCGTCGTCCTGCAGCACCGCCACACGGGCACCCGGCCTGACCCGCCCCACCGCCATGGTGAACGCCGGGTCGAGAAAGGGGTTCGCCGGTGCGCCGCACTCCGTCCGGATCTCCCGCCACATCTTCCGGTCGCTCGGGCCGAGTTCGTCCGGCCGCAGAACGAGAACGCGCTTTCCAGGCAACTCTGCCTCCTGTGTCATCGGCATGGGGACACATGAAGGCCTGCACATCACCGCGACGCGGTGCCCGGGCAGTACTCAGGCCGCACGGGGGCAGGCGCTGGGCGTACTGCCGTCTCTCAGCAGCGCAACGTCCGCGACCGTGCGGCGCTCGGGGCGGATGCCGCCGCCCCCGGACACAGGAGGGGGCCGGCGGGGCGCGGCTTCGTGCCGCTCCGGCCCGCCACGGCCGCCCCGGCCGGCACCGGGCCGGCGCTCGCCGCCCCCGCGCTGCGCGGCGTGCGTGCCGCCGGGTGCCGGACCGACGGCTCGTCCTCGCACGGACACGGCTCCTCCGCGCCCTCGGCCCCGTCGCCCGAGGCCGCGCCGGGAAGCGCCGCGTCCACCTCTGCCGTGACCGCCGCGGCCGGGCGCCCCTCGCCCGCGAGCCCGGGAACGGCGAGGTGCAGCACCAGCAGACAGGCCACCAGGCCCACCATCGCTGCCCAACGTCGCCGCACCATCAGACCCCTGACCTGCGTTCCGGCGGGGGAGTACGGACTTGACTCGCCCTCAGGGCCGGCACCGGACCAGACCCCCGACACGGCCGGCTGCGCTTCCAGTAGGCCGAGCCCGGCTCCGCCCCGTCAACCCCCGGTGTGACGATTCGTCCCTCTCGGCCGCTTGCCGCCGGAAATCCAACGGAAAGGTCCGGCTGGCGAGGGGTGTTCACCGGCCGGCGCTCAGCCCCTCGCCCGGCGCTGTCACAGTGGCCGCGGCCCGCATGGAGCCGCCTGGTCGTTCGCGTCGGCCGGCGATCAGCCTGGGGAGCCTACCCGCCCGTCCCGTCGGCCCGGGTCCCGTGGACCAGTTCGATCGCCCGGCCGAGCGTGTCGAGCCGGTCGTCGAGGGTGTCGCCGGCCGGGTACAGGCGGACCGTGTCCACCCCGACGTCGCACCAGACGCGCAGGCGCCGCCGCACCATCTCCTCCGTGCCGATGAGCGTCGTGGCCAGCACCATCTCGTCGGTGACGAGCCCGGCCGCACCGTCGCGGTCACCGGCCTGCCAGCGCCGGCGGACCTCCTCGGCCACCTCGGCCCAGCCCTGCCGGCTGTAGGCACGGTTGTAGAAGTTGGTCGACGCGGACCCCATGCCGCCCAGGCTGAAGGCGAGTTCCTTCTTCCGGCCCGCGACCATCGCGGCCAGCGCCTCCTCGTCCCGGGCGAACGCGACCTCGGCGCCCTGGCAGACGTCGATGTTGGCGCGGTCACGGCCGGCGGCGGCCAGCCCCTCGTCCAGAGGCGCGAAGTAGGCCTCGCCGGCGCCCTCCGGGACGAAGCTGGTGCCGAGCCACCCGTCCGCGACCTGCCCGGTCAGCCGCAGCATGGCGGGCGACAGCGCCGCCAGATAGACGGGAACGGGGTGTTCGGCGCGCAGGGACAGGCGCATCGGGACCGCCTCCCCGCCGGGCAGTGGAATGCCGAACTCGGAACCGGAGTAGGCGATTTTGCCGCCCGTGACCGCCTGCCGGACGATCTCCACCGTCTCGCGCACCCGCGCCAGGGGACGGGCGAACGGCACCCCGTGCAGGCCCTCCATCACCTGCGGGCCGGACGGGCCCAGCCCGAGCAGGAACCGCCCGCCGGACAGGTTCGACAGGGTGATGGCCGTCTGCGCCAGGGCGACCGGTGTGCGCGTGCCGACCTGCATGACCCCGGAGCCGAGCAGCATGCGCTCGGTGCGGGCCGCGTAGAAGCCCAGCGCGGAGGGGGCGTCGGAACCCCAGGCCTCGGCCACCCAGCAGATGTCCAGCCCCAGCTTCTCCGCCTCCACCACGAAGTCGGCCTGCCGGGTCCAGGAGCCGAGGGCCGCCGCCTCGACGGTCGTCGCCGCGCGCATCACGCCTCCACCCGCCGCCGGATGTGCTCCAGCGTGGCGGTCATGCCGCGCTCGAACTCCCGCAGCCGTACGAACACGATCTTCTGCTCCTTCTCCGGCATGGCGTCGATCGCGAACGACAGGCCCGAGCGCCCGGGCCCCATGCGCATCCACTGCGACAGCTCGGTGCCGCCGTCCCTGGGTTCCAGCGCGAACCGCCACAGGGCGCTGGGCTCCGCGGGATCTCCGACCGCCCAGGCGAACACGCGCTCCGCCTCGCACGCGACCACCGTCGAGACCGTCTCCCACTCGCCGAACCGCTCGTGCCTGCTCCGGCCGACGAACCGGGCCCCGACGGCCGGACCGGACGCGTCCCCGGCCCACCGCGCGGACTGCAGCTCCTCGCTCATCTCGGGCATCCGTGTCACGTCCGACACCAGTGCCCACACTCTCCCCGGCGGAGCGGCGACCCATGTCGTCACCTCGACCGTCGGTTGATCCGCGTACCGCGCGCCCGTCCACTCCATCGCGTGCCGGCCTCCTCGTCGACAGGGATTGCCGAAACAGAGTTGCGTAATGAGACTGAACAGGTCAAGGGCGAGAGCGTCGAGAAGGAGTGAGCCGGCCGGCCGATCCGGGCCGGTGCGCGGACCCGCGCCCGCGGGGCCGCGTACGCTACGGATGGCTCCGCCCCGGGGATCTTCACGTCCCGCGTACCCCACGGCGGCGGAGTCGTCCGGGATGGCGGTGGCGGAGCCGACGTGCCGACGGGCACCATGGTCGCGGCGGGACGCGGTCTCGGACGTCCGTCCGCGCCGGCCTTCGAGCGGAGGGACGAGATGGGATCGGCGATGGACGAGCGGTTTCACCGCCGGCAGAGGTGGGCCGCCCGGGGCGCCCTGACAGCGGCCGCGCTGGCGGCCTTGCTGCCGCTCGTCTCCGGCGGTCTGCGAGGTCTGCTCCTGCTCGTGGCGGGCCTCGCGGGCCTCGCCCTGACGGCGGCGGCCCTCTGGTGGGTGCTGTCGCGGCGCGGAGTGGTCCGCATCGCGTCGGCCGCGCTGGCCGTCATCGCGCCCGTCGGCCTCATCACCCTCTTCGCCACCGCCAATCTGCTCTGGGTGGTCTTCGTGTCCCTGCTCCTGTGGTGCGGGGCGGTCTGGAGCGGCCGCTACGCCCTGCGCAGCACGGGCCTGCGGACCGTACGCGTGAAGGAGTACCGCACGCCGCCGCCCCTGCGCCCCTTCCTGCTGCTCAACCCGCGCTCCGGCGGCGGCAAGGTCGAGAAGTTCAACCTGCGGGAGAAGGCCGAGTCCCTGGGCGCCCAGGTCGTGCTGCTCGACCCGGAGCAGCACCAGGACGTCACCGCCCTGGCCAAGGCCGCCGTGGCCGACGGAGCCGACCTCCTGGGCGTCGCGGGCGGCGACGGCACCCAGGCCCTGGTCGCCGCCGTCGCCGCGGAACACGGACTGCCGTTCCTCGTCATCGCCGCCGGTACGCGCAACCACTTCGCCATGGACCTGGGCCTGGACCGCGACGACCCCGCCGCCTGTCTCGACGCCCTCACCGACGGCGTCGAACTCCGCGTCGACCTCGGCTTCGCCGACGACCGGCCCTTCGTCAACAACGCCTCGTTCGGCGTGTACGGGGCCGTCGTGCAGAGCCCCGGCTATCGCGAGGACAAGGTCGGCGCCGCCCTGGACCGGCTGCCCGACCTGCTCACCCGGCAGAGCGGCCCGCGCCTGACGGCCACCGCCGACGGCACCACCGTCGCCGATCCGCAGGCGATCCTGGTCAGCAACAACGCCTACCGCATGGACGACCCCTTCGGCTTCGGCCGTCGCGAGCGGCTCAACTCGGGGCGGCTCGGCGTGCTCGCCGTACGGGTGGACAGTGCCGTGGAGGCGGCCGAACTCCTGCTGTCCCCGCGCCCGGAGGGGCTGACCGTGCTCACCGCCCAGCGCGTCGTCGTCGACGCCGACACGCCGGAGCTGGAGGTCGGCCTCGACGGTGAGCCGGTCGTCATGCCGTCCCCGGTCCACTGCCGCATCGCACGCCGCGCCCTGCGCGTCCGGGTGCCGCGTGACCGTCCGGGAGTGCCCGAGGCGCCCCCGCGCCTCGACTGGCGCCGGCTGCGGAAACTGGCGGCGGCGGTCGGCCGCACCGCCGTACACGCGCACTCCCGGCGCACCTGAGCACCGGTCTCGGGCGCGCACGCGGGAGGTCCCCCACCCGGGGTGGGGTGGGGGGGGGGCCGGGGGGGGGGGCGCGCCCCCCCCCCC
>NZ_JBHWFG010000062.1:0-14279 GCF_042733745.1 Streptomyces sp. NPDC059696 | reverse complement strand
AGGTCCCCCACGCCGTGTCGCGTGGGGGACCTCCCGCGTGCGGGGCCTCGGTCAGGCGTCCTTCGGCCCGGCCTGCTGTACGACCTCGAAGGACCAGAGCGTCGAGCCGCTCGCCGCGGGCTTCGGCCGTTCGCCGCCCTCGCCGCCGCCCTGGTGCGCGCTCTTCATCGGCCCCTCCATCCACGCCTGGAAGGACTCCTCGTCGCGCCAGCGGGTGTAGACGAGGTAGGTGTCGGTGCCCTCCACCGGGCGGAGCAGCTCGAACCACTCGAACCCGTCGGAGTTCTCCACGGCGTGCGCCCGCGAGGCGAAGCGCTTCTCCAGCGTCTCCCGCTGCTCGGCGGGCACGGTCAGCACATTGATCTTGACTACGCTCATGGCCCCATCTTGCCCGATGGCCCGGCCGCGCCGGGCGTCTGTACGGCGCGTGCGCCGGGCGCGGTGACCCCGGGTCAGCTCTGTCGGCCGCCCTGCTCCAGGGCCTTGCCGGTCATGTCGGTGACCTGACCGGCCGGAGGTTCGTCCGCCTCCATCCCGGCGCCGAAGTCGGTGAAGTCCATGACCGTGCGCACCGTGACCTTCCCGGGCGCGGGCGAGGCGTCGGAGGAGGGGCGCCGGGCCGTCTCCGGAGCCTTGACGGTCATGTCGATCTGCTGACGGCGCATCCGGCCCTCGTCGTCCAGCCAGACGTCCATCGGCAGGGTCGGACCGACCTGCTTGCGCAAGGTCTCGCCGTTCGGAAGGTCGGCCACGTCCACGAAGACGCGGTAGTGCGTGGTCCGCACGCCGTTGACCGTGGCCTTCCCCTTCTCGGTCACGCCCTTGTCGGTGATCGCCCTGGCGTAGGCCGCGGACTGGGCCGGGTCGCTCATGGACCGGTCGCCGGCGCCCTGCCGTGCGGCGACCTTGCCCAGGTCGATCTTGATCCAGGGCTTGCCTCCCGGCGCCTGCCCCTTGGGCAGCTTCTGGTACAGGACCTGATCGATCACCCGTTGCTCGATCCGCTGCCCCTGCACCGTGAGCGTCATGACGCTGTCGCCGTCGTCCAGATCCACGACGCCCCGCCCGTCGGCGGTCCGGGAGGCGCCCTGGGCCGAGGTCCGCACCCGCAGCTTCACCTTGACGGTGTCCTCCTCGGCCGTCCTGTCGTAGGCCGAGCGCACCGCCTGCATGCCCTGTTCCCGGGCGCCGGCGCTCGACTGCGCCGAGGTGTCCCGCGCGCCGTCGCCCGAGTCGTCACCGCAGCCGACCAGCACCGTCCCCGCCAGGACCCCGGCGACCCCCATGGCGCAGACCCGCCTGCCGTTCCCCGCCCCGCCCATCGGACCAGCTCCTCTCCGGTGTGTATGGTGCGACCCAAGTGCCCTGATCGCGCACGAACACACCTGTATCTCCCAGGAGTTGGTGCCGGGGAGGGGCGAGCGGCCCGGTCAGTGGCGGCCCCTGAGCCTGCCGAGCAGACGCTGGGCCTGGGCCCGCTTACGGGGGTCGGCCGCGGCCCGGCGTGCCTGTTCGGCAGCCCGCCGCCCCTGCGGACTCCGGGCGAACTCCTTGATGCGGTTGAGCATTCCGGCCATGACGCACCGTCCTTCCTGTCGTGATGTGTAAGTGCCTGCCCTGCGCCTACCCTGCGGCGACGCGCTCAGGCACGCCCGGCCCCGGCCGGTACGCGAGGCGAATGTGTTTGCCGCCCGGGACAGAGGCAAGTCGGTGTCCATGACTGAAGAGAACAAGCGAACGAATCAGAAGGCGTCGACCGTCCGGACCGCCGAGTCCAAGGCCCGCCACACGGCGGACAAGGCCACCGCGCCGGCCTCCCAGGCGGCCAAGGGCGCCGCGGGCAAGGCCGGTGAGGCGGCGTCAGCCGCCAAGGCGGGCGCCGAGCGCTCCGCCGAGACGGCCAAGTCCGCCGCCGAGCGCTCCGCCGAGACGGCCAAGTCGGCGGCGCAGACCGCGGCCAAGGGTGTCGAGGCGGGCCGGCAGGCGGTCGTCACGGCCTCCGGCCACGTCGCCACCACGGCGAAGACGGCCTGGACGGTCATCGCCCACCGCAAGCTCGTGGCCGCGGGCGTCGGCGCGGGCCTCACCGCGCTGAGCGCCGCGTCCTACGCCGTCGGACGCCGGGCGGAACGCGGCGCCCACGGCCCCCTGACGCGGCTCACCGGCGGCCGGATCTAGCAGGGGCGGCGCGAAGACGTGCCGGCCCGAGGGAGCAAGGCGGCGCGGCGCGCCACCGGAGGCCCGGTGGTCCGTGGCGCCGCCCCCTCGCGCGCGCACCGGCACACCGCGACGGCTACACCGCGCGGGCGTGCCGGAGGGGGATGCGTGCGGGCGTGCCGGGGGAGCCTGTGCCGGTGTGCCGGAGGGGAGCGCACCATCGCCCTGACCGGCGCACGTGGTCTGGCGCACATCCGTCCCTGACCGGGGCGCGCCCCTCGCGCGGCCCCGCCGTCACGAGAAAGGATGGGACCGCACACGAAGGATCGACCCATGCGGAGGAGCGGACCCATGCAGCACGAGCGAGCGGGAAGTCCGGCCGGACCCGAGGATCTCGTCGACGTCGCTCGGCTGGTCACCGCGTACTACGCGCGCCACCCCGACCTGGACGACCCGGGGCAGCGCGTCACGTTCGGGACCTCCGGACACCGCGGCTCGTCCCTGGCGAACGCGTTCAACGACGACCACATCGCCGCGACCAGCCAGGCCATCTGCGAGTACCGCGCCGGCCAGGGCATCGACGGTCCCCTCTTCCTGGGCGCCGACACCCACGCCCTGTCGGAGCCCGCGCGCGTGACCGCCCTGGAGGTGTTCGCCGCCAACGAGGTGACCGTGCTGATCGACGACGCCGACGGCTACACGCCGACCCCGGCCGTCTCGCACGCCATCCTCACCCACAACCGCGGCCGCACCACAGGTCTCGCGGACGGCGTCGTCGTCACGCCCTCCCACAACCCGCCCGCCGACGGCGGGTTCAAGTACAACCCGCCCAGCGGGGGCCCCGCCGCCTCCGACGCGACCTCCTGGATCCAGGACCGCGCCAACGAGATCATCCGCGGCGGCCTGAAGGACGTACGGCGCGTCTCCTACGCCCGTGCCCTGGCGGCCCCCACCACCGGCCGCTACGACTTCCTCGGCACGTACGTCGCCGACCTGCCCGAGGTCCTCGACCTGGACGCGATCCGCTCGGCCGGGATCCGGATCGGCGCCGACCCGCTCGGCGGCGCGTCGGTCGCCTACTGGGGCCGCATCGCCGAACAGCACCGCCTCGACCTGACCGTGGTCAACCCGCACACCGACCCCACCTGGCGGTTCATGACGCTGGACTGGGACGGCAAGATCCGTATGGACTGCTCGTCGCCGTACGCGATGGCCTCGCTCATCGAGCAGCGCGACCGCTTCCGGATCTCCACCGGCAACGACGCCGACGCCGACCGGCACGGCATCGTCACCCCGGACGCGGGTCTGATGAACCCCAACCACTACCTGGCCGTGGCGATCTCCTACCTGTACGCCCACCGCGACCGCTGGCCGGCCACCACGGGCATCGGCAAGACCCTGGTCTCCTCCGCCATGATCGACCGGGTCGCCGCCGACCTCGGCCGCGAGCTGGTCGAGGTGCCCGTCGGCTTCAAGTGGTTCGTGGACGGGCTGGCCGGCGGCACGATCGGCTTCGGCGGGGAGGAGTCCGCGGGCGCCTCCTTCCTGCGCCGGGACGGTTCCGTGTGGACCACCGACAAGGACGGCATCCTCCTCGCCCTGCTCGCCTCCGAGATCACCGCGGTCACGGGCCAGACCCCCTCCGAGCACTACGCCGCACTGACCGCGCGCTTCGGGGAACCGGCGTACGCGCGCATCGACGCGCCCGCCACCCGAGAGGAGAAGGCCCTGCTGGCCAAGCTCTCCCCGGCCCAGGTCAGCGCCGACACGCTGGCCGGGGACGCGGTCACGGCGGTGCTCACCGAGGCCCCCGGCAACGGCGCCGCCATCGGCGGCATCAAGGTGACCACGGACAACGCCTGGTTCGCGGCCCGCCCCTCGGGCACCGAGGACGTCTACAAGATCTACGCCGAGTCGTTCCTCGGCCCGGACCATCTCGGCCGGGTCCAGGAGGAGGCCAAGTCCGTGGTGCTGACGGCCTTGTCCGGCTGACCGCCGGCACACCACAGCCCGGGCCCACCGAAGGGGGCCCGGGCTGTGCGGGTCTCGGCCGCGCAGGCCGTGGGGCTCAGCCGCGCAGCCTGCGGGCGGGCAGCACGACGTGCACCGCCGAGGCCATCGCGTCCTCGTCGGAGGTGAAGGCGGCGAGCGCCGCGGCGTCGCCCGGCTCGGCGCCCTCCGGCCACGGCCGCGTGGCGAAGATGAGGTAGGCGAAGCCGAGTTCGCCGACCGTCTCCAGCCACGTCTCCGGCGGGACGAACTGTGACGTGAGGTGCTGCACAGTGAGGACGGCCGACCCGGGCACGACGAGCAGGCTCACCGGCAGACTGGGCCGCTGGGCCGCGTGGACGAGTCCTTCGCCCAGGGGGAGGCCGGCGCCCAGGAGCAGCTGCTCGATGGCCCTCGACGCGCCCTCGGGACCGCTCGCACCGTCTCCGAGGGAGCAGGCCAGCAGGTAGGGGACGTCGTTCCCGTCGGGGGTCGTGCCCCGCCAGGACTGCACGACGAGGGAACCCAGGTCGTCGGCGGGCACGGACTGCGTTTCGGGTGAGATCGTGGTCACCGCGGAACCGTACCGGCGCGCCGGAACGCCCCCGGCCCGCCGTCACCCGACTGGCCCAGCCCGCGCGGGGCTCTCCACACGAACGAGGGGCCCAAGCTCCCGACGCGCCCGCGATACAGGACACTGGGTGAAGATCCCCCAGGGAAGGACCGACACGTGATCATCTTCGGCACCAAGGGCTACCTGTACCAGCTCGCGATACTGACGCTCGTGTGCGGTCAGTGCGGGAACCCGGCCGCACACACGCTCAGGAAGCGCCTCACGAAGTTCACCCTGTTCTTCGTCCCGCTGTTCCCGATCTCCACGACGTACCTGACGCAGTGCACCTTCTGCGGCGCGGAGCAGAAGGTGACCAAGGAGCAGGCGGAGCAGCTGCAGGCGCAGAGCGCGGGCGGCCCCAGCGGCCAGGCGTACGGGCAGCCGCAGCAGCACGACCGGTTCTGACCCCGGCCGCCGGACCGCTCCGGCACCCATCCGACGCCGGCCGCCGGACCGCTCCGGCACCCACCCGACGCCGGTCGGCGGCACCTCGACGCCGCCGACACTTCGACGGAGACCGAAGCGTCCCGCCCGTAGCGTCCCGAGCCATGACGACCGACACCCACCTGGTGATCCAGCCGAGCATCCTCTACTTCGGCACGCCCGTGGTCCTGCTGACCACCGAGAACCCCGACGGCACCTTCAACCTCGCCCCCATCTCCTCCGTGTGGGCCCTGGGGCAGCACCTCGTCCTCGGCCTGGGCACCGAGAGCCAGACCGCACGCAATCTTGCCGAACGCCCCGAACTCGTGGTCAACGTCGCCTCACCCGAGCTCTGGCAGCATGTCGAACGCCTCGCGCCGCTCACCGGGGCGCGCCCCGTGCCGGAGGCCAAACGGTCCGTCTACCGGCATGAGCCGGACAAGTTCGCCGCGGCCGGACTCACCCCGGCCGCCGCCGGGCTGGTGCGGCCCCCGCGGGTCGCCGAGTGCGCCCTGCAGCTGGAGGCCCGGGCCCGCGCGCTGACACCGGGCGGAGCGGGGCTGTTCGTCAGCGTGGAGTGCGAGGTGCTGCGCGTGCACGCCGCCGAGCGCGTCGTCGTGCCCGGCACCCAGCACATCGACCCGGACCGGTGGAGCCCGCTGGTCTACAACTTCCGGCATTACCACGGCCTGGCCCCCGGTCTCGGTCACGGCTTCCGTTCGGAGACGGCGCGGGCCACCGCACCCGCGCACTGAACCGCTCCGCCGGTCGGTGATCGCCTCCGATGTGGCAACCGGCGGATCCCGGGTACCCGGCCCGCACGGGCCCGGACCTGTGTGGGGCCGATGGGCCTCTGCAATCGATCAGTGAGTACGGAGGCAATGCGGATGAGCACCATCAAGGAAACCGTGGAAGTCGACGTCCCCGTTCACACCGCGTACAACCAGTGGACGCAGTTCGAGGAGTTCCCGAACTTCATGGAGGGCGTCGAGGAGGTCAGGCAGCTGGACGACCGCCACAACCACTGGACCACCAAGATCGGCGGGGTACGGCGCGAGTTCGACACCGAGATCGTCGACCAGCTGGCCGACGAGCGGGTCACGTGGCGCACGACCAGCGGGGACACCCATCAGAGGGGCTCCGTCCGCTTCGAGCGCCTGGACGACACCCACACCAGGGTGGAGCTCGTGATGGAAGTCGAGCCCAGCGGGGCCGTCGAGAAGGCCGCCGACATGACGGGCACCATCGACCGCCGCGTGAAGGGCGACATGAAGCGCTTCAAGCAGTACATCGAGGAGCGCGGCGTCGAATCCGGCGCCTGGCGCGGCCGTGTCGAGCCGGGCGGCCCCGGCGGCGCCGGCCCGATCCTCTGACACCACCCGCGCACCTCCGAACCCGGCCTCCCCGCTGAGGCCGGGTTCTTCTGTGCCCGCACGCCTGCACGCCCGCACGCCCGCACGCCCGTCCGCCCGCAACCCTGCACGCTCGCACGTCCGCAACCCTGCACGCACGCCCGCACGCTCGCAACCCTGCACGCCCGCACGCTCGCAACCCTGCACGCTCGCACGCCTGCAATCCTGCACGCCTGCAATCCTGCACGCCTGCAACCCCGCACGCGTGCACGCCCACATGCCTGTAGCCCGCCACCCCGCATGCCTGCCTGTCCCGCTCGGTGCGGGAAAGCGGGGAGTTTCGGCCAACGTCATGACATGCACCTGTCCATATTGGCCTCCCGGTGGCACGCTGCCCCCTGACCGTCCGCAGTGACACCCCTGCCTGACCGGGCGACGGGCTTCCCGCCACCCGGCCCCCACAGCAGAAGGAGACCGCGTGATAGGCCGACCCCGCAGCCCGTACCCGTCCGGCGGCAGCCCCCGCCTCCGCCGCTCCGTCCTCGGCGCGCTCGCCGGCGTCGCCGCGCTCCTGGCGACCGGTGTCACCGCGGCACCGGCGGGCGCCGCACCGGACCAGGGCGTGACGACCCCCTCGGCGCGGGAACGCGCCCTGGCCTTCTGGACCCCGCAGCGCATGCGCGAGGCCACCCCGCTCGATCTGCTGACCGTCGACCGCTCCGACGTACGGGCACCCGCACTCCGCAAGGGCAGGGCGACGGTCGTCGCACCCAGCGCGCCCGCCTCCGCCATGGGGCCCACGGCATTCCCGCACGGCGGCGGACCCTGGTCCGCCGGGGGAGCGGTGGCCAAGACCGCGGGCCGGGTGTTCTTCAGCTACCAGGGCCGCACCGCGTCCTGCTCCGGCAACGCCGTCACCAGCGCCAACAAGAGCACCGTGATCACCGCCGGGCACTGCGTCAAACTGGAGGGCGCCTGGCACACCAACTGGGTGTTCGTCCCGGGCTACCACGACGGGCAGCGCCCGTACGGCACCTGGACCGCGTCCAAGACCCTGTCGACCCCGCAGTGGACGGCCAGTGAGGACATCAACTACGACATCGGCGCGGCCGTCGTCGCCCCGCTGGACGGCAAGAAGCTCACCGACGTCGTCGGCGGCCAGGGCCTGGCTTTCAACACCGGCTACAACAAGGCGATGTACTCCTTCGGCTTCCCGGCCGCGGCGCCGTACGACGGCGAGAAGTTCATCTACTGCAGCGGCACCACCACCCGCGACTTCCTGCTGTCCAACGACCACGGCCTGACCTGCAACATGACCGGCGGCGCCAGCGGGGGCCCCTGGTTCACCGAGTTCAGCGAGGCCACCGGCACCGGCCTGCAGTCCTCGGTGAACAGCTTCAAGTACAACTTCTTCCCGAACGCGATGTACGGCCCGTACTTCGGCGCGGACGCCCAGAACCTGTACCAGAGCGCCCAGTCGTCCTGAGCCGCCGTCCACCGGGAGCCGCCGCGGCGCGGCAGGCCGTCCAACGGGAGCCGCCTCCCGCGCCCCACGCGGCGCGGGAGGCGGGCCCGGCACCCGCACCGGCGATTTTCGTCCACCTCCGGCCGTGCGCCGTGTGTCGTCCGTCCGGCCGGTCCACACTGGGACCCATGCGCGTGGTGATCATGACGGCGGGATCGCGCGGCGACGTCGCGCCCTACACCGGGCTGGGTGCGGGACTGGTACGCGGCGGGCACGAGGTCACGCTCGCCACCCACGGCCTGTTCGCACCCCTGGCCGCCGGATCGGGGGTGCGCTTCCACCCCACACCGGTCGACCCGCACGCCGTGTCGCACTCCGAGCGCGGCCGCGGGCTGCACGCCAGCACCACCGGCCTCGGCAAACTGCTGCGGGCCGCGTCGATGGCCCGGTCCGCGGCCGAGGAGATGACCGACGCCCTGGTCCAGGCGGCCCGCGGCGCGGACGTCGTCCTGGCCGCGGGCGCCGTCGCACCGCTGGGCCGCGCCATCGCCGACGGACTGCGCCTGCCCAGCCTCGGCCTGTTCCTCCAACCCCAGCACCCCACACGCGAGTTCGGCGCTCCCCTGCTCGGCGGCCGATCACTCGGCACCGTGGGCAACCACCTGGGCGGACGGGCCGTCATCTCCGCCGTCGACCGGGTCTTCACCCAGGCCCTGCACCGGCTGCGCACCCGGCACGGCATGACCCTGCCCGGCCCCTCTGCGAGCCGCCGGGCCCACGAGCGAGCGCACTGGCCGGTCCTGCACGGCTTCAGCGAACGGGTGGTGTCCCGCCCGAAGGACTGGCGGCCCGGGCTGGAGATCACCGGGTACTGGTGGCCCTGCGACACCCGCACGCTGCCCGGCGACGTGGAGGAGTTCCTGGCCGCGGGGCCCCCGCCGGTGTTCGTCGGGCTGGGCAGCGCGACGGTGCCGGACGCCGGGCATCTCAGTGCCGAGATCGTGCGGGCCCTGCGGACGGCGGGACTGCGCGGCATCATCCAGCGGGGCTGGGCCGGCCTGACCGCCCGGAGCGACACCGACGACATGATCACCGTCGGCGACGTGCCGCACGCCCTGCTCTTTCCCCGCACCGCCGCCGTCGTCCACCACGCCGGAGCCGGTACCACCGCCGCCGTCCTGCGCGCGGGAGTCCCCACGATCCCGGTGCCGGTGCAGTTCGACGGCGGTTTCTGGGCGGCGCGTCTGGTCGCCCTGGGGACGGCACCCTCCGCCCTCCCTCTGCGGCACCTCACCGCCGGCTCACTGGCCACCGCCCTGCGCCGCGCCACCGAAGAACCTCACCACCGCGACCGCGCCCGGCAGTTGGCCCGCGCCCTGGCCGTTGAGGACGGCGTGGCCCCGGTGCTCGCCGCACTGGACGGCCTCACGTCCTGACCGGCCGCCGGCCCGACGGCCGGGCCCGCGGGGAACGGCCGTGCAGCCCGATCGCCAGGGGAGCGGCGGTGAACACCGAGGAGTACGTCCCGACCGCCAGCCCGACGAGCAGCGCCAGCGCGAAGTCCGTGAGCGAGGAACCACCCAGCACCGCAAGGGCGGTGAGCATGAACGCCGCGCCCATGCCGGTGTTCACCGTGCGGGGCAGGGTCTGCAGGATCGCCTGGTTCACGACGCCGGGGAACGGCGCCGCGGGGCTGCGCCCGGTCAGTTCCCTGACCCGGTCGAAGAGGACGACGGAGTCGTTGACGGAGTAGCCGATGACGGTGAGCAGGGCCGCCAGGAACACCCCGTCGACCGGTTTGCCGAGCCAGGCGAACACCCCCAGCAGGATCACCACGTCGTGGACGAGCGCGACGACCGCGGCGGAGCCCAGCCTCCAGCGGAAGCGGGCGGCGAGATAGAGGAACTGTGCCCCCACGGCCACGGCGAGCGCGATCAGCGCGCCCCGGCGCAGCTCGTCGCCGAGGCTGGGGCCGATCAGTTCGTCGCGGACCTTGTCCACCCGGCCGTCGAGGTCGCGCACGGCTCCGGTGACCCTTGCCTCCTCGGCCTCGGTCAGCGGATCGGTCCGCACCGTCAGAGCCGCGTCCCCCGAGGACTGCACGACCGCCCGCGGGAATCCGGCGTCGGCGAGGGCGGAACGGACCCGGCCGGGGTCGACGGGACCACTGGTGCCGTATTCGATGAGGCGGCCCCCGGTGAACTCCACACCGAGTGCGACGCCGCGCACCGCGATCCCAGAACCGGCCAGCACCAGCACGGCCGCGGACAGGGCGAGCCAGCGGCGCGGGCGGCGCATCAGGAAGGGGGCGCGACGGGTGAGGCGTTCGCGGACCACGCCGATACCGGCGATGCCGGTGAGCCCGGGGCGGCGGCGTACGCCGGGTCGGCCCGCGGCGAACTCGGCCAGTACCCGGCTGATCACCAGGGCACTGAACATGGAGGCGAGCACACCGATGCCGAGGGTGACGCCGAAGCCGCGCACCGGCCCGGAGGCGAGGAAGAACAGCAGCGCGGCCGCGATCAGCGTGGTGACGTTGGAGTCGGCGATCGCGCTGAAGGCGTTGCGGAAACCGGCGGCGAGCGCCGAGCGGATGCTGGGCCGGCGACGGGAGCCGTACTCCTCCCGCGCCCGCTCGAAGACCAGCACGTTGGCGTCCACCGCCATGCCGATGGCCAGGACGAACCCGGCGAGGCCCGGCAGGGTCAGGGTGGCGCCGACGGCGGCCAGAGCGGCGTAGGAGATCAGGCCGTAGCAGGCCAGCGCGAGGGCGGCCAGGCCTCCCATGAGCCGGTAGACGGCGATGATGAACAGTGACGTCAGCACGGTGCCGATGGCCGCCGCCCAGGCGCCGGCGGTGATGGCCTGGGCTCCGAGCGTCGGGCCGACGGTGCGCTGCTCGACGGTCTCGACGGGCACCGGCAGGGCCCCGCCGTTGATGAGCAGGGCGAGTTGGCGTGCCTCCTCGGGGCCGAAGGAGCCCGTGATCCTCGTCTCGCCGTCCCGGATGCCGGTCCCGCAGGCGACGGACGGGTCGACCTGCGGGGAGGAGATGACCTTGTCGTCGAGGACGATGGCGACCCGCCGTGCCGGATCACCGGGCGCCCGGCAGGCGGCCTCGCCGGTCAGACCGGCCCAGCCGGCTCGGCCGGCGCCTTCGAAGCCGACGGTGACGTGCCATCCGGCGCCGCCCTGCTGATCGAACAGGGCGTCGGCCTCCTTGACGTCCTCGCCGGTCAGGGGGGCGGGGCCGAGGCGCAGCGGCGTGCCGGACTCGTCGGGCAGGACGCGTTCCCGGGTGGGGCCGGGCCCGGGCCGGGAGGCGCTGTCGGCTCGGTCCCTGGTGCCGAGCACGGGGTGGAAGGTGAGCTGGGCGGTACGGCCCAGGACGTCGGCGGCCTTCTTCGGGTCCTGCACACCGGGCAGTTCGACGATGATCCGGTCGTCGCCGGAGCGCACCAGCGTGGGTTCGGCGACGCCGAGCGCGTCGATACGGCCGCGCAGCACCTCCAAGGTGCGGTCGGTGGCCGCGCGGTCCGCATCGGCCGTGGGGCTGGAACGGGTCTCGAGGACGATCTGCGTCCCGCCGCGCAGGTCCAGTCCGAGCCGGACGGGCACGGTGGCGGCGACGTACAGGGACAGGGCGAGCACGGCGAGGGCGAGCAGTGCTCTCATCCGCAGGGAACGGTTCAACGGGAGCCTCCGGCAGGCACACCTCGACGGCGGCCGGCGTGGGCGGGCCGCGAGGCGGGGCGGGGTGAAAGGGGACGGGCGTCAGGTGCCGGGGGACACCGGGGGAGCCCGCCCCCGGTCCTGGCCCACCGGGGGCTGTGCCGCGGGCCCGGGCCCGGCCGCAGGCGCGTACGGTCCGGTGGGCCGGTGCGGGGCGGTGTCCGTGGTCCGGCCGCGGGTGCCGGAGTGTCCGCAGGGGGCCGGGTGTTCACCGTGCGGCTGCTCGGGGCGGGCGGCCGCCCGGACGGCACGGACGGCATCGCATCCGTCGTCGGCACGCGTCCCGTCGTGGTGGAGCCGTTCCGCCGCCACGGGCGGGCCGAAGCCGCCCGCGCCCGACGGACCGGGCGGCGGAGCGACGAAGCCGAGGCCGGCGAGCACGGCCACGACGACGGCCGCCATCAGCGCGGTGACGGGGGAGCGCTGCCGATCGGCGCCGGGGACGGGTGCCGTGCGTGCGGTGGGGCGCACCGTCCCCCCTCTCGTCGTGGTGTGCGGGCCGGGCGGCCGGCGGATCAGGGTTCGATCAGCCCGGCGCGGATGGCGTAGCGGGTGAGGTCGAGACGGTCGCGCAGGCCGAGTTTCTGCAGCAGGTTGGCGCGGTGGCGCTGGACGGTCTTGATGCTGATGAACAGCAGGTCGGCGATCTCCTTCGACGAGTGGCCCTCGGCGACCAGCTTCAGGACCTCCTCCTCGCGGGGGGTGAGGATCTGACCGGGTGTCTCGTCGCCGTGGCGGGCCCGGTCGAGGTAGTTGCGGATCAGGGCGGTGACCGCGCCGGGGTACAGGAAGGGCTCGTCGCGCATCGCGGCCCGGCAGGCGGCGACCAGGTCCCGGTCGGCGACGGACTTCAGCACATAACCGCTGGCGCCGGCCTTGAGCGCCTGGAAGAAGTACTGCTCGTTGTCGTGCATGGTGAGCATCAGGATCCGCAGGCCGGGTCTGAGGCCGGCCAGTTCACGGGCCGCCTGCAGACCGGTCAGGCGCGGCATGGCGATGTCGAGGACCGCCAGGTCGACCTCGCGGGTGCGGGCCAGCTCGACGGCCTCCGCCCCGTCACCGGCCTCGGCGACCACCTCGAGGTCGGGCTGCTGGTCGAGGATGAGCCGTACACCGCGCCGGACCAGCGCGTGGTCGTCGGCGAGCAGGATGCGGATCGTGCCCGGTCGGGCCGGGGCGGGCGTGGTTGTGTCGGACATGGTCAGGGCTGCTTCCTCACAACGGGCGCGGTGAGCTGTACCCGGGTGCCGGCCCGGGGCGCGGGGGTGATCTCGAGGCTGCCGCCGACGAGCAGGGCCCGCTCCCGCATCCCGCGGATGCCGGCGCCTTCGCGGGGGGCCTCGATGCCGCTGCCGTCGTCGGTGACGGTCAGCACCACGGCGTCCTGCGTCCCGTGGAGGGCGACGGTGACCCGGCCGGCGTCCGCGTGGCGGGCGACGTTGGTCAGCGACTCCTGGGCGACGCGGTAGAGGACCAGTTCCGTCTCCGGCTGCAGAGGGGGCAGGTCGGTGTCGAAGCGGCGGGTCACCAGCAGCCGGGTGTGGGTGGCGAAGTCCTCACTGAGCGAGGTCAGCGCGCTCACCAGCCCCAGGTCGTCCAGCACGCCCGGCCGCAGCCGGCGCACCAGCCGCCGCACCTCGTCCAGGCTCTCCCGGGTGATCTCCTGCAGCTCCTGCAACTCCTTGCGCAGCGGCTCCGGGGCGTCGTCCGCCGAGCGCTTGAGCCCCAGCAGGATCGCCGTCATGCTCTGTCCGACCTCGTCGTGCAACTCCTGCGCGATGCGGCGGCGTTCCCCCTCCTGCGCCAGCAGCGCCCGGGCGCTGCTGGCGGCCCTCTCCTGCTCCAGCCGCTCCAGCATGGCGTTGAACGTGCGGATCAGCTCCGCGACACCGCCGCCGCCCGAAGCGGGCAGACGCTGACCGGGCCGCAGCAGGTCCACGGTCGTCATCAGCTTCGTGAGCCGGTCCAGCGGGGCCAGGCCGAGCCGCAGCAGGGCGGCGTTCGCGACGAGCATGACGGCCAGACCGCCGACCAGGATGACCGCCTCGGTCAGCAGCACCGGGACGGAGACGGTCACCGGAGCCCACAGCAGCAGCCCCGTGGCCGTGCCCAGCACCACGGCGTTGAGGGCGAAAATCCGCCAGAACAAGGACACCGTCCCTGCGCCTCCCCTTCTACGGCCTCGGTCTCACCTCCACTGTCGGGCATCGCCGAGCCCTCCGCGTTCGCGGCCCGGGCGCTCGAGCAAGCCTGTGACCAGGCTGCCGCCCGGCCCCGGCCGCCGTCCATGGGACCTGACCCCCATATCCCCGGGCACGCACCACCCAGGACGCGGCCCCATGGGTCCCTCACCCCGGGGCAAATGGGTCGCGCGCCCGATGGGCGTCCGCCGCGGGCCGGGCCAGGGTGGAGAAACACACGACCACCCGACGGCGGGGGCCGGGGGCCCGGCGGGGGCGCGCCCGACCCCCCCCCCCCCACCGTGCAAACCCCCCCCAACCCCACCCCCCCCGCCCCGTCGACCGGGACCCCCGGCTCGAAGACACCC
>NZ_JBHWFG010000061.1:0-19689 GCF_042733745.1 Streptomyces sp. NPDC059696 | reverse complement strand
CCAGTTCGCGAAGCCGGCGAACAGCGGCGTCGCGAACATCAGCAGCATGATCGTGCCGTGCATCGTGAACGCCTGGTTGAACTGCTCGTTCGACACGATCTGCAGACCGGGACGGGCGAGCTCGGCACGCATCACCAGCGCCATCACGCCGCCGATGACGAAGAACGCGAACGACGTCGCCAGGTACAGCGTGCCGATCGTCTTGTGGTCCGTCGTCGTCAGCCACTTGACCACGACGCTGCCGCGGTTCTGGCGCCGGACCGGCAGCTCGTCCTCGTAGTGGGACCCTGCTGCCGCGGCACCCTGAGGTTCGTTGAGGATGCTCACAGGTTGTTCGTCTCCCGGTTCTTCTCGTGGCTCGTCTGCGCGATGCCGGCAGGAACGTAACCGTTCTGCTGCTTGTCCACGAGGTCCTTGAGGTGCTGCTCGTAGCGCTCGGGGGAGACGACCTTCACGTTGAACAGCATCCGAGAGTGGTCGACGCCGCAGAGCTCGGCGCACTTGCCCATGAAGGTGCCCTGCTTGTTGGGGGTCACCTCGAAGGCGTTGGTGTGGCCCGGGATGACGTCCTGCTTCATCAGGAACGGCACCACCCAGAAGGAGTGGATGACGTCACGCGAGGTGAGGATGAAGCGGACCGTCTTGCCCTCGGGCAGCCACAGGGTCGGGCCCGGGTTGCCCGTCTGCGGGTTCCGGGTGCCGGGGGTGCCGCAGTCGTTGACGCCGCCGGCGCCAGCCGGGAAGTCCTTCTTGAAGCGGTCCGGGATCGCCGCCAGGTCCGGCGAGGTCTTCGCGTCCCCGGTGGAACCGGCGACCGGCTCGATGTAGTTGAAGCACCAGCTCCACTGGAAGCCGACCACGTTGACCGTGACGTCGGGCTTCTTCTTGAGGCTGAGCAGCTCGGACTCGTCACGGGCGGTGAAGTAGAACAGCACCGAGACGATGATGAGCGGAACCACGGTGTACAGCGCCTCGATGGGCATGTTGTACCGGGTCTGCGGAGGAACTTCGACCTTGGTGCGGCTGCGCCGGTGGAAGAAAGCACTCCACAGGATCAGACCCCACACCAGCACGCCGACGGCGAGCGCAGCCGCCCAGGAACCCTGCCACAGGGAGAGGATCCGGGGAGCCTCTTCCGTGGTCGGGGTGGGCATACCAAGGCGGGGGAAGTCTTCCCAGTTGTACGAGCAACCGGTGGCTGTCGCCAAGACCAGGCCCGCGGTCAGTGCCTGCAGCAGCTTCCGCCGCATCGGGCGCCGCGGCGAGCGGTCGGAGCCGTTGGGACTCACGTAGCGCCTTCCCGAGAGTCTCGCCCGCGCGGATCGGCTGCGGCCTGGCCTTCTCGCTGGTCGGTCGCGGCCCTGCGTCGGGCAGGGGTTTGGATGTTTATGCGGACCAAACCCTAGCCGACGCCCTCCGGGGGTTCTCGGGGAGGGGTGCCTAGCGGGGTGGGTGGTTCGCTGGTTTGGCGGGTGCGGGCTGTTTGTGGCTGTTCGCGCCGTTCCCCGCGCCCCTTCGGGGACGTCCTCGTGCCGGGCGTTCTAGCGTTGCCGTGTGGGTTACTTCGATGCTGCTTCCGGTGTTCCTCTCCATCCCGTCGCCCGGCAGGCTCTGCTGGCCTCCCTCGACGAGGGGTGGGCGGATCCTGCGCGGCTGTACAGGGAAGGGCGGCGGGCGCGGATGCTGCTGGACGCCGCCCGGGAGGCCGCCGCTGAGGCCGTGGGGTGCCGGGCGGACGAGCTGGTGTTCACCTCGTCCGGAAGCCGTGCCGTGCACACGGGCGTTGCGGGGGCGCTGGCCGGACGGCGCCGGGTCGGACGCCACCTGATCGTGTCAGCGGTCGAACACTCCTCTGTACTGCATTCGGCGGAGGCGCACGAGGCCGACGGCGGGTCCGTCACGCAGGTGGCCGTCGACCGGGGCGGGGCGGTGGACCCGGCGGCCTACGGTGACGCCCTGCGCGCGGACACGGCGCTGGCGTGTCTGCAGTCGGCCAATCACGAGGTGGGGACGGAGCAGCCCGTCGCGGCGGTGGCCGAGGCGTGCCGGGCGGCCGGGGTGCCGTTGCTGGTGGACGCGGCGCAGTCGCTGGGCTGGGGGCCGGTGGGCGGGGGGTGGTCGCTGCTGACGGCCAGTGCCCACAAGTGGGGCGGGCCGTCGGGGGTGGGGCTCCTCGCGGTCCGCAAGGGTGTCCGGTTCGCGGCGCAAGGGCCGGTGGACGAGCGGGAGTCGGGGCGGGCACCCGGTTTCGAGAACATCCCGGCGATCGTGGCGGCGGCCGCGTCACTCAGGGCCGTACGGGCCGAGGCGGCCGAGGAGGCGGTGCGCCTGCGGGAGCTGACGGACCGGATCCGGGCACGGGTGCCCCGGCTGGTGACGGACGCCGAGGTCGTCGGTGATCCGGTGCGCCGGCTGCCCGGGATCGTCACCTTCTCCTGCCTGTACGTCGACGGCGAGGCCCTGCTGCACGAGCTGGACCGCGAGGGTTTCTCGGTCTCGTCCGGATCGTCCTGCACGAGCAGCACGCTGACGCCGAGCCATGTGCTGCGGGCGATGGGTGTGCTGAGTGAGGGAAATGTGCGGGTTTCGCTGCCCCTCGGGGCGGCCGAGGAGGACGTGGAGAGGTTCCTGGAGGTGCTTCCCCGGGCGGTGGCGGCGGTGCGGGAGAAGCTGGGGGCGCCGGCGCCGGAGACGGTGGTGCGGGAGGCCGACGTGCTCGTCGTGGACTCCCTGGGCAAGAGGTGCCCGATCCCGGTCATCGAACTCGCCAAGGTCATCGGCGACGTGCCCGTGGGCGGCCTGGTGCGGGTGCTCTCCGATGACGAGGCCGCCCGCCTGGACATCCCGGCGTGGTGCGAGATGAGGAACCAGGAGTACATCGGCGAGGAGACGGCGGATCGAGGAACTTCCTACGTGGTCCGCCGAACGACCTGAGTCGCTCGGGTGCGCGGGGCTGTGTCGACATGCGGCTGCCCTGGTCCGCCGAGCGACCTGAGTCGCTCGGGTGCGCGGGGCTGTGTCGACATGCGGCTGCCGCCGCGGGGCGCGACCAGCCCCACGCACCCGTGGACGGCGGATCAGCCCAGATGCCCCCGGACCTCTTCCGCCGCCTCGTCCCCGTACGCCTTGGTGAACCGCTCCATGAAGTGCCCGCGCCGCAGCTGGTACTCCTGCGTCCCCACCGTCTCGATGACGAGGGTCGCCAGCATGCAGCCGACCTGCGCGGCGCGCTCCAGGGAGACGCCCCACGCCAGGCCCGACATGAAGCCCGCGCGGAAGGCGTCGCCGACGCCCGTCGGGTCGGCCTTGCGCTCCTCGTCGGGCGTGCCGACCTCGATCGGGTCCTCGCCGACCCGCTCGATGCGCACGCCGCGCGCGCCGAGGGTGGTCACCCGGTGGCCGACGCGGGACAGGATCTCCGCGTCGCTCCAGCCGGTCTTGCTCTCGATGAGGCCCTTCTCGTACTCGTTGGAGAAGAGGTAGGTCGCCCCGTCCAGCAGGATGCGGATCTCCTCGCCGTCCATCCGGGCGATCTGCTGGGAGAAGTCGGCGGCGAACGGGATCTTCCGCGAGCGGCACTCCTCCGTGTGGCGGAGCATCGCCTCCGGGTCGTCGGCGCCGATGGAGACCAGGTCGAGGCCGCCCACGCGGTCGGCGACGGTCTTCAGCTCGATGAGGCGGGCCTCGCTCATCGCGCCCGTGTAGAAGGAGCCGATCTGGTTGTGGTCGGCGTCGGTGGTGCACACGAAGCGGGCGGTGTGCAGCGTGTCGGAGATGCGGACGGACTCCGTGTCGACACCGTGCCGGTCGAGCCAGGCCCGGTACTCGTCGAAGTCCGCGCCGGCGGCGCCGACCAGGATCGGGCGGGTGCCGAGCTGGCCCATGCCGAACGCGATGTTCGCCGCGACGCCGCCACGGCGGACGTCGAGCTTGTCGACCAGGAACGACAGCGAGACCGTGTGCAGCTGGTCCGCTACGAACTGGTCGGCGAAGCGGCCGGGGAAGGTCATGAGGTGGTCGGTGGCGATGGAGCCGGTGACTGCGATGCGCACGGCGTGGATTCTCCTGAGGGAGGCGGACCTTGACAGTTCACGCTATCGGGTGGGCGGGACGGCTCTGAAGGCATCGAAACTACCCGATAGTAGATCTTTCTCGGTGAGCACGACCGTGCATACGGTGCCGCTATGACGAACCTCAAGGTCCATGCGCCCGTTCCGGTCGATCTCGAGGGCGATCTGGCGTCGCTGCCGCGTGACGGGGCGCGGATGGCCCCGCACTGGGCGGTCCCCCGGATCGTCTCGCGGCCGGTCTCCCCCGCCCTGATCCACGGCGTGTCCGTACCCCCGGCATCGGCGCGGCTGCTCGACGCCATGTCCGACTACGGAGACTGAACGGCGCACACGCGGGAACCGTGTGCTCCCCCGCTGCGTCCCATCGCTGTCCCCCGTAAAGGGGAGGCGGGATACGACCCACCAGCGGTCCGGGTATGACCGGGCCGGGTCCCATGGGACAGCTGTGCAGCCGAAGGAGCGATGCGGTGAACACCGAGCGACCCGACAACGACGACGACGTCAGGGAAGCGGCCGACGCCCCCGCCGAGGCCGCTCCGCGGACCGGGGCGAGCGGCACGGCGAAGGCCGGGTCGTCGGAGGAGGGCGGCGCGTCGGCGGAGCCCAGCGCGTCGGCGGAGCCCAGCGCGTCGGCGGAGCCCAGCGCGTCGGCGGAGACTGCCGAGTCGGCGGAGCCCAGCGCGTCGGCGGGCGCTGGGCAGTCCGCGGAGAACGCGGAGGCGGGGGAGAACGGGGAGTCCGCGGAGAACGCGGAGAACGGGGAGTCCGCGGAGAACGCGGAGAACGCGGAGACGGCGGAGAACGGGGAGAACGCGGAGGCGGCGGAGAGCGGCGAGTCGGGAAGGTCCGATGACACCGGCGTGACCGGCGAGGCTCCCGAGGGCGCTCCGGACGGCGAGGCGCGAGCCGCCGAGGCGGAAGCCGCCAAGGCGGAAGCTGCCGAGACCGACGAGGCCGCGGCGGCCGCCCCGGCCGTCGCTGAGCCCGGCACGCCGGACGAGGCGGCGGAGACGGCTGCGACGGACGGGCGGCAGGCGGTTGGGCAGGCCGGGGACCGCAAGGACGAAGCTGAGCCGTCCCCGGATCGCGAGGCCGTCGCCGAGGGCACGGACGCCGGGGAAGCCCGCTCCGCCTCGGCAGCGGAACCCTCACCAGCGCCGGGAGCCACCCCTGCACCCCTTCCCGAAGCCGCCGCGGACGACACCGAGTCGCGGGCGGCCCGGCCCCGGACCGCCCCCGGGCCGGTCCGTGAGCTCTCGCGCGAGCACGGGGACCTGGTCGCTCACGGCGGTGGTCGGCCGCGGACGCCCGCGATCATCGCCTCCGTCGCCGCCGCCGTGCTGCTGATCGGCGGGGGCGGGGCCTGGCTCGCCGCCAACGCGTCCAGCGGGTCGGGCGGCGGTACGACCTCGGGCGCGCCCGGCGGGGACGACACTCCCCCGCCGCTCGCGCTCGACGGCTACTCGGAGTCCACCGCGGGCGGCGGCAACGGCATCGCGCCCGGCGAGCCCAACCCCTACGGCGCCACCTACCGTCTCGGCGGCCCCCTGCCCGAGGGCCCCGCCAAGGCGGCGGTGTACCGGGCACGGGGCGAGGTCGGCACGGCGGACGTGGCCCGGCTGGCGAAGGCCCTCGGGGTCGAGGGCACGCCGGTGGCGCAGGGCGAGGTCTGGAAGATCGGGGGGCAGGATGGGTCGGGGCCGAGCCTCCAGGTCAACCGGCAGGCCCCCGGGTCCTGGACGTTCAGCCGGTACGCGCCGGGGACCGACAACTGCAAGGGCACCGGCACCTGCGGCGGCGCCCCACGGTCCGAGGGCACGCCGGTGAACGAGGAGGTGGCCGAGAAGGCCGCCGCGCCGGTGCTGAAGGCGGTGGGTCAGGACGACGCGAAGGTCGACGCGAGCCAGGTCATGGGGGCCCAGCGGGTGGTCGACGCCGCTCCCGTGGTCGGCGGACTGCCCACGCACGGCTGGTCGACCGGCGTCACGGTCGGGGCGGACGGCGAGGTCGTCGGCGGCACCGGTCAGCTGCGGACGCCGGTGAAGGGCGACACCTACCCCGTGGTCACCGCCGAGAAGGCGCTGGAGCTGATGAACGGGCAGCCGAAGAAGGACCACCGGATGGGCATCGGCGGCTGTGCCGGCCCCGTGCCGCTGAAGGACCGGGTGGAGCAGCCGTGCGAGCAGCCGGCGAGTGGTACTCCGCAGCAGGACACGGTGACGGTCGAGAACGCCGTGTTCGGGCTGGCCGCGCACGTCGTGGACGGCCGGCAGGCGCTGGTGCCGTCCTGGCTGTTCGAGGTGACGGCGCCGGGCGCGAAGGACCCGTTCACGGTGACGTACCCGGCGGTGGAGCCGACGTACCTGGCCTCCCCCGAGCCGAGCGGGCCGAGTGACCGGCCTACGGCGGCTCCCGGGCCGCGCGAGGTGAAGGTGGACGGCTACCGGGCCGAGGGCGCGGAGCTGACGGTGTCCTTCACGGGCGGCGTGTGCGCCGACTACGACGTGAAGGCGAGTGAGAAGGGCGACGAGGTGACGGTCTCCGTGACGTCGACCCCGTGGCCGGACAAGGTCTGCATCATGATCGCCAAGCAGTTCCAGAAGACCGTGCAGCTGGATGAGCCGCTCGGTGACCGGGCCGTCGTGAACACGGACGGCAAGGCGGTGCCGCTGGCCAAGGAGGGTGCGCGGCTCCCGGCTCCCCCGACGCGGGATCGGTAGGAGCGGCACACAGCGCGAAGGCGGCGGCCCCCACAAAGGGGGCCGCCGCCTTCGTCGTGTCCACGGCCGCCGGTGGCGGCTCGGCGGGCTCAGCTGAAGGAGTCGCCGCAGGCGCAGGAGCCCGTCGCGTTCGGGTTGTCGATCGTGAAGCCCTGCTTCTCGATGGTGTCCACGAAGTCGATCGTGGCACCGCCCAGGTACGGAGCGCTCATGCGGTCGGTGACGACCTTCACACCGCCGAAGTCCTTCTCGACGTCGCCGTCGAGGGCGCGCTCGTCGAAGAAGAGCTGGTAGCGCAGGCCGGAGCAGCCGCCGGGCTGGACGGCGACGCGCAGCGCGAGGTCCTCGCGGCCCTCCTGGTCGAGCAGCGCCTTGACCTTGGACGCGGCGGCGTCGGTCAGGATGATGCCGTCGGTGACGGTGCTGGTCTCGTCCGATACGGACATCTACATCTCTCCCGGGTTGTACGGAGACTGCTTGCCGACGGTTGCAACCGGCGGGGCCTCGGATTCATTCCGGGGCCGGGCGCTCGATCTCGGCTCCTTTTCATGCTCGCACACGCACCGGGAACCGGAAAACGGCTCTTTCCGGGTCTTCCCGGGAATGAACGCGGGCTCGCCGGGATTCACGTCACACAGACGCTATGGCCATCGTCAAAGCGACGTGAAGCGGTTATGATAGATAGCGTCAAATCGACGAAAAGTCGCAGAAACAGAAAGGGTGCGTGTCGTGACCACCGCCCAGACCCAGGAGCTCGACGTCCAGCCGACGCCCCTCGCCCTGCTGCTCCTCGGCCGTGAGGCCGACCCGAAGAGCGAGCGCGGTGTGGAGTGTCCCGGCGACCTGCCCTCGCCGTCCGACCCGGACCTGGTGGAGCGCGCCCGCAAGGCGAAGGAGAAGCTCGGGGACAAGGTCTTCGTGCTCGGCCACCACTACCAGCGTGACGAGGTCATCCAGTTCGCCGACGTGACGGGTGACTCGTTCAAGCTCGCCCGGGACGCGGCCGCCCGCCCGGAGGCCGAGTACATCGTGTTCTGCGGCGTCCACTTCATGGCGGAGTCGGCGGACATCCTGACCTCCGACGACCAGAAGGTCGTGCTGCCCGACCTCGCCGCCGGCTGCTCGATGGCCGACATGGCGACGGCCGAGCAGGTCGCCGAGTGCTGGGACGTGCTGACCGAGGCCGGCATAGCCGAGCAGGTCGTACCGGTCTCGTACATGAACTCCTCGGCCGACATCAAGGCGTTCACCGGCAAGCACGGCGGCACGATCTGCACCTCGTCCAACGCCAAGCGGGCTCTGGACTGGGCCTTCGAGCACGGCGAGAAGGTGCTCTTCCTGCCGGACCAGCACCTCGGCCGCAACACCGCGGTCCGCGACATGGGCATGTCCCTGGAGGACTGCGTCGTCTACAACCCGCACAAGCCGAACGGCGGCCTGACCGCCGACGAGCTGCGCGCGGCCAAGATGATCCTGTGGCGCGGCCACTGCTCGGTGCACGGCCGCTTCAGCCTGGACTCGGTGAACGACGTGCGCGCGCGCATCCCCGGCGTGAACGTCCTGGTTCACCCCGAGTGCAAGCACGAGGTCGTGGCCGCGGCGGACTACGTCGGTTCGACCGAGTACATCATCAAGGCCCTGGAGGCCGCGCCGGCCGGCTCCAAGTGGGCCATCGGCACCGAGCTGAACCTGGTCCGCCGCCTGGCGAACCGATTCGCGCCGGAGGGCAAGGAGATCGTCTTCCTCGACAAGACGGTCTGCTTCTGCTCGACCATGAACCGCATCGACCTCCCGCACCTGGTCTGGGCCCTGGAGTCGCTGGCCGAGGGCAACCTCGTCAACCGCATCGAGGTGGACCCGGAGACCGAGGCGTTCGCGAAGCTGGCCCTGGAGCGGATGCTGGCGCTGCCGTAAGCCGCACAGGCCCCGCGCTCACCCCGGGACGGGTTTCCGGTCGGGGTGAGCGGGGTCGAGGGTGAAGATGTCGCCCTCCGCCGTGGCGACCACGAGGGCGCCCTCGTTGAGCCGCACCTCGGAGCGCCACCACCCCTGGTTGGTCACCCGCCGGGCACGCGGCATGGTCTCCCACAGCAGCGTGCCCTTCCGGGTGTCGAGGGCGGCGACCCTTCCGCTGGCGCTGGACAGGTAGACCACGTGGGCGCGCGGGTCGTGGGTGACGTCGCTGGGCTGCTCCAGGCTCGTCCGGGTCTGCCACAGCCGCTCGCCCGTGCGGACCGACACCGCGGTGACCTGTCCGGACGACGTGGCGAACCACAGGGTGCCGCCCGAGAGCGCCGCGTTGCCCTCCAGCGGCTCCGCGAGCCGCACCGTGCGTTCCTCGCCGGTGTCCGGGTCCAGCAGCCGGATCCGGGCGAAGGCGTCGTCCTCCTCGTCCTCGGTCGGATCGAGGAAGACCAGACGGCCGTCGAAGGTGCCGACGAGGGTGCGGTCGGTGGGCACCGTCACGCGTCGTACCGAGCCGTCGGCGGGGTCCATCCTCAGCAGGAACGTCTCCTTCAAGGGCATCTGGTCGGGTCCGCACACCAGGTAGCGGTTCCCGTCGGTGTCCGCCGGGCTGCAGTGCCGCCCCCCGGGCAGCGGTGCCGTCCAGCGTCCGGCGCCGGTGCGCGGCGAGCGGGCGGTCACGGAGCGACCGCCGTCGTCCGGCACGATCACCAGGTCGCCGAAGAGATACGGGCGGACCGTGTCGACGTCCACGGTGCGGTGCCACAGCCGCTTGCCGGCCCGGGTGTCCAGGGCGGCGACCGTGACCTTCACGTTCTCCCCGTGGTCGGGGTCGTACGTCTGCTCCACCAGCATCGCGTCGTCCGTGACACCGAGGACGGTGAAGCTGTACGACCCCTGGCCCGTACCGGGAGGCAGCACGTCGGCGCGCCAGTCGGCCTGTCCGGTCAGGGCGTCGAGGCGCACCGGCAGGACTCCGTCGCCCGCGCAGTAGAGAGCACCCTCGTGCGGCTCGCACTCCGGGCCGTTCAGCGACCCGGTCCCGGCGTTGCCGAGTCCCTGCTTCACTCCCTGTGCGGCGGGGGCGTTCACCGTCGTCTGCCAGGGTTTCCAGCCGGCCGGGACGGCCGTCCACCGGGAGGGCGCCGTGCCGGTGGGGTCGGTCCCGCCGCGTGCGTCGTCCCCGTCCCTTCCGGGTCCGACCAGCAGATAGCCCGTCAGGCCGAGCGCGAGGGCGGCGGCCGTGCCGGCCGTGACCCACCGCCGCCGGGTACGGCTCCGGCGCCGGACCGCGGGCGGCGGGCCGGGGTCGGCGACCGCGGCGGGCCGGGTGCTGACCAGAGCCTCCTCGTCCGTGCGCGACGCCACCGTGTCCTGGTCCTCGGCACCCGTCTCCGGCAGCGCCGCCACGAACTCCCGCGCCAGTTCGTCCAGTCCGGGCCGGTCCGCGGGGCTCTTGGCGAGGCAGCGTTCCAGCAACGGGTGCAGAGGGTCGGGGACGCCGTCCAGGACCGGCGCGTCATGGACCACCCGATAGGCCGTCAGATACGGGCTGTCCGCGTCGAACGGGCCCCGGCCGGTGCTGGTGAACACGAGCAGCGCACCCACGGAGAACACATCGGAGGCCGGGCCCACCGAGCGGGCGTCGGTGAGCTGCTCCGGGGACATGAACGGCGGGGTGCCGATCATCTGGCCGGTCTCGGTGAGGGTGTGGTGGTTCTCGGCCGCGCGGGAGATGCCGAAGTCGATGACGCGCGGCCCGTCGTCGGCCATCAGGACGTTCGCGGGCTTGAGGTCCCGGTGCACCACCCCCGCCCGGTGGATCTCCCGCAGCGCCTCCACCAGCCCGAGCGCCAGCCGGCGCAGTGCGGTGCCCCGCAGCGGGCCCTGCTCGCGGATCAGGGCGGCGAGGGAGGGGCCGGGCACGTACTGGGTCGCCATCCAGGGCCGTACCGCCTCCGGGTCGGCGTCCAGGACCGGCGCGGTGAAGGCGCCGCTCACCTTGCGGACCGCCTCGATCTCCTGGCGGAAACGGGCGCGGAAGACGGCGTCCTCCGCGTACTGGGCGTGCACCACCTTGACGGCGACCTCGCGCCCCGAGCGGGCCCGGCCGCGGTAGACGACCCCCATGCCCCCGGACCCGAGCCGGCCGACCAGCTTGTACCCGCCGATCGACTTCGGGTCGTCCTTCTGCAGCGGCACGCCCGGTTCCTCTCCCCCGCCATGCAGTCCGGGTCAGGATACGTAACGGCGGCACGGCGCAGGCCGGGGCCCGAACCGTTCTTTCCGGTTCGGGCCCCGGCCTGCGTACGGGACCTGCTGTGCGGGCTCGGCGGGGAGCCCGCGATCAGACGGACGCGCGCTCCGCCTCCGGCGAGGCCGGCGTGGTGCCGGGCTCGTCGCCCGCCTTCTTGGCGCGCCTGGCCGCGCGCTTCTCCGCGCGGCGCTCCTTGCGGAGTTCGACCATCGCGTAGAGCGTCGGGACGAGCAGCAGGGTGAGCAGCGTCGACGTCACCAGGCCGCCGATCACGACCACGGCCAGCGGCTGGGCGATGAAGCCGCCCTCGCCGGTGATGCCGAGGGCCATCGGCAGCAGGGCGAAGATCGTCGCCAGGGCGGTCATGAGGATCGGGCGCAGCCGGTGCCGGCCGCCCTCGATCACGGCCTCGACGACGCCGTGGCCCTGCTTGCGGTACTGGTTGATCAGGTCGATCAGCACGATCGCGTTGGTCACCACGATGCCGATCAGCATCAGCATGCCGATCATCGCAGGGACGCCCATCGGGGTGCCGGTGGCGATCAGCAGGCCGATCGCGCCGGTGGCGGCGAACGGGATGGAGACGAGCAGGATCAGCGGCTGGATCAGGGACCGGAAGGTGCCGACCAGCAGCATGAAGACGATCGCGATCGCGGCGAGCATCGCCAGGCCCAGGTTGGCGAACGCCTCGTCCTGGTCCTCGGAGACACCGCCGATCGACGCCGTGGCGCCGTCCGGGAGCTTCAGCGCGTCGATCTTCGACTGGAGCTGGGCGCTGACCGCGCCGGTGTTGTCGCCGGTCGGCTTCGCGGTGATGGTGGCGGCGCGCTGCCCGTCGATGCGGGTCATCGAGACCGGCCCGTCGACCTGCTGCACCGTGGCGATGTCGCCGAGCTTCACCGCGCCGCCCAGGCGCAGGTCCTGAAGCTGCTTCAGGGTGGTGGCGGGCTTCGCCGAGCGGATGACGACGTCGCGCTCGGTGTCGTCGAGGACCGCCTTGGCCACGGTGGTGCCGCGCACGGCCTGGGCGACGACCGCCCCGAGGGTCTGGTCGTCGAAGCCGGCCGCGGCGGCCTTGTCGTTGGCCTTGACCGAGATGCGCGGCACGCTGGTCGCCAGGTCGCTGGAGACGTCCGTGACGTCGTCGAGGGAGGCGACCGCCTTGCGGACCTCCTCGGACGCCGTGCGCAGGACGCCGGCGTCTGCGGCCTTCACGACCACGCTGAGGTCCTGGCTGCCGAAGCCGTCACCGGCGGCGACCGTGGTGGTGCCGATGCCCTTCAGGCCGGCCAGGCCCTTCTCGATGCTGTCCTGGACGTCCTCGTGGGACGCCGAGTCGTCCAGCATGACCTGGTACGACGCCTGGTTGGTGTCGGTGCCGCCGCCGAAGGCCGCCATGAAGCCGGACGAGCCGACCGTGACCTGGTAGTCCTTCACGCCCTCGGTGCCGGCGAGCAGGCGCTCGACCTTCTTCGCCTGGGCGTTCGTCGCGGCCAGGCTGGTGCCGGGCTTCAGCTCCTGCTTGACGGTGAGGACTTCCTGTTCGCCCTGGTCGAAGAAGTTCGTCTTCAGCAGCGGCGCCATGCCGAACGTGCCGACCAGCACGACGATCGCGAGGGCCACGCTGGTGAGGCGGCGCCGGGTCGCGAAGCGCAGGACGGGGACGTAGAGCCGCTGGAGGCGGCTCCGGGCCTCCTTCTCCTCGGCGATCCGGCGGGCCTCGGCCGCGTCCTCGGGGGTGCCCTTGGGCGGGCGCAGGAACCAGTACGACAGGACCGGCACGACGGTCAGGGAGACGAGCAGGGACGCCAGCAGCGCGGCCGTGACGGTGAGGCTGAACGAGCCGAACAGCTCGCCCACCATGCCGCCGACCAGGCCGATCGGCAGGAACACCGCGACCGTGGTGAGCGTCGAGGACGTCACCGCGCCGGCGACCTCGCGCACGGCGTTGAGGATCGCCGAGTGGCGCTCCTCGCCGTAGCCGAGGTGGCGCTTGATGTTCTCCAGGACCACGATCGAGTCGTCGACGACCCGGCCGATGGCGATGGTCAGGGCGCCCAGGGTGAGGACGTTGAGGGACAGGTCGCGCGTCCACAGCACGATCAGGGCGAGGACCACGGACAGCGGGATGGACACCGCGGTCACGAGGGTGGAGCGGATCGACGCCAGGAAGACCAGGATCACCAGGACGGCGAAGAGCAGTCCGAGGGCGCCCTCGGTGGTCAGGCCCTCGATGGACTTGGACACGGCCGGGCCCTGGTCGCTGACGACCGTGAGGGTCGCGCCGGAGCCGAGGTCCTCGCGCAGGTCCGGGAGCTTGTCCTGGACGGCGTCGGAGATGGCGACCGCGCTGCCGTCGCGGTCCATGGTGACGGCGACGGAGAGGCTGGGCTTGCCGTCGGTGCGGGTGATGGAGTCGGCCGTGGCCTCCTGCTGCTTCACCGTGGCGACGTCGCCGAGGCGGGCCGGCCTGCCCTTGCCGGGCTCGCCCTTGACCATCAGGTCGCGGATCTGCCCGACCGAGGTGAAGCCGCCGCCGACCTGGACGGTGCGGTTGGCGCCGTCCTCGTCGAAGGAGCCGGCCGGGACGGTCGCGCCGCCCGCCTTCAGGGCCTCGCCGAGGGACTGGGCGGTCAGGCCGGCCTTCGCCAGCTTCGCGTCGTCGGGCGTGACGGTGACCTGGACGTCGCGCACACCGTCGACGGTGACCTGTCCGACGCCGTCGATGCTCTTGAGGTCCGGCACGACCGTCTTGTCGAGCTGGTCGGCCAGGGCCTGCTGGTCGCGGCCGGAGGTGACGGCGAGGACGACGGTCGGGATGTCGTCCGTGGAGCCGGCGACGACCTGCGGGTCGACGTCGTCCGGGAGCTGCACGCGGGCCCGGTTGACAGCCTGCTGGACGTCGGCGACCAGCTGGTCGGTGTTGTTGCCGTAGTCGAAGGACGCCATGATCACGGCGTTGCCCTCGCTGGCGGTGGAGGTGACGCCGCTGATGCCGTCGACGGCTTCGAGGGTGTCCTCGATGGGTTCGACGACCTGCTTCTCGACCACGTCCGGGGACGCGCCCTGGTAAGGCGCCAGCACCGACACCATGGGCAGTTCGATGGTGGGCAGCAGCTGCTGCTTGAGCTGGGGTATCGCGATCGCCCCGAAGACGAGCGCGATGATCGACATCAGCCCTATCAGGGCCCGTTGGGCGAGGCTGAATCTCGACAGCCAGGACATGGGTGAGGGTCTCTCTTCTGTTAACGGCAGAAGCGGCAGCGGACGAGCGCCCGCCCCTACACCCTGAGCCATGCGGGAACCGGGTTCCGTAGGCCCCAGGTCCAAATCCTTATGCGGCGCATACTCCGCCCGCAGTACACCCGGGGAGGGCTCACTCCACCCTTGGACGTACCAGGCCCGACTCGTACGCGGTGACCACGAGCTGGGCGCGGTCCCGGGCGCCCAGCTTGGCCATGGCCCGGTTGACGTGCGTCTTCACCGTCAGCGGGCTGACTTCGAGGCGCTCGGCGATCTCGTCGTTGGAGTGCCCGCCGGCGACCTGGACCAGCACCTCGCGCTCCCGGACGGTGAGCGAGTCGAGCCGTTCACCGCGGGCCGGGTCGCGGTCGCCGCCGGCCGGGTCCTGCGTGGCGAGGAACCGGGCGATCAGGCCCGTGGTGGCCGCCGGGGACAGCAGGGCCTGGCCGCCCGCGGCGATACGGATGGCGTTCAGCAGTTCCTCGGGTTCGGAGCCCTTGCCGAGGAAGCCCGAGGCGCCCGCGCGCAGCGACTGCACGACGTAGTCGTCGACCTCGAAGGTCGTCAGGATGACGACGCGGACGTCGGCGAGGTCGGGGTCGGCGCTGATCATGCGGGTCGCGGCGAGACCGTCCGTGCCGGGCATGCGGATGTCCATGAGCACGACGTCGGCGTGCCGCTCCTTCGTCAGCCGGAACGCTTCCGCTCCGTCGGAGGCCTCGCCGACCACCTCCATGTCGGGCTCGGAGTCGACGAGCACGCGGAAGGCGCTGCGCAGCAGCGCCTGGTCGTCGGCGAGCAGGACACGGATGGTCATGCGGGGTCCTCCCCGGTCGGTGTGCGGTTCTTCAGCGGCAGGATGGCATGGACGCGGAAACCGCCGCCGTAGCGGGGACCGGTGGTGAGGGTGCCGCGCAGGGCGGTGACGCGTTCGCGCATGCCGAGCAGTCCGTGGCCGCCTCCGTCCTCGTGCGCGGGCCTGTCCTCGTGCTCGCCGCTGCCGTCGTCGAGCACGGTGATCTCGATGTTCGGTCCGACGCGGACGACGCTGACCTCCGCCTTGGCCTGGGGCCCGGCGTGCTTCTGCACGTTGGTGAGGGCCTCCTGGATGATCCGGTAGGCGGCCAGGTCGACCGCAGCGGGCAGGGTGGTGTCCTGGTCGGCCCGGGCGACCTCGATGTGCAGGCCGGCGTTGCGGAAGGTGCCGGTGAGTTCGTCGAGGCGGTCCAGGCCCGGGGCGGGTTCGGTGGGGGCCGCGGGGTCGTCGGACTGCCGGAGCAGGCCGACGGTGGCGCGGAGTTCGTTGAGCGCGGAGCGGCTGGCCTCACGGACGTGCCCGAGGGCTTCCTTGGCCTGGTCGGGGCGCTTGTCCATGACGTGGGCGGCGACTCCGGCCTGGACGTTGACCAGGGCGATGTGATGGGCGACGACGTCGTGCAGGTCCCGGGCGATGCGCAGGCGCTCCTCGGCGACGCGGCGGCGGGCCTCCTCCTCGCGGGTGCGTTCCGCCTTCTCGGCGCGTTCCCTGATCGCCTGGACGAAGGCGCGGCGGCTGCGGACGGCGTCACCGGCGGTGGCGCCGATGCCGGTCCAGGCGAGGATGCCGAGGTTCTCCTGGGCGTACCAGGGCAGGGGGCCAGCGGCCATGGCGGAGCCGGTCAGCACGGCCATGGTCAGCAGGCCGATGCGCCAGGTGGTGGGGCGGTCGGTGGTGGAGGCGACGGTGTAGAGCGCGACGACGGCGGACATCGCGACGGGCGTGCGGGGGTCGCCGGTGACGGACTCGATGACGGAGAGGGTGCCGGTGACGGCGAGGACCGTCATGGGGGCGCGGCGGCGGAAGACCAGGGCCGCGGCACCCAGGGTCATGAGGAGGAGGCTGAGCGGGTCGGGGGTGCGCAGGGCCCAGCTGACGCTGTCGCGGTGCCGGGGTTCCACGAAGGAACCGGCGACCATGCAGAGGAGGACGGCGAGGGCGAGGACGGCGTCCATGGCCAGGGGATGCGCTTTGGCCTGGCATCGGGCCCGCGCGACGGTGCTCACGGTTGTTCACCGTAGCCGGGCCGGCTGCGGTTGTGTGAGGTGCTCCGCGCCGGGCCCGAGGCCGGGTGGGCCGGCGGGTCCGCGGAAGGGCACAGCGGGGCTGCCACTGCGCCCACCCCCCGAGCTCTCGGCGGCACGCGGGGCCGCGGCGAGGTCAACCTGGGATCAGTCCGTCGTCGCTGAGCAGCTCCCGGACTTCCTCCAAGGTCGCGTCCGGGGACGGCAGGATCAGTTCCGATGGTTCCAGGGAGTCGTCCGGGAGGGGGGCGCCCAGGTCGCGGACCCTGGTCAGGAGGGCCTGGAGGGTCCGGCGGAAGCCGGGGCCGTCGCCGTTCTCCATCTCCGCCAGGAGCTCGTCGTCCAGCTTGTTCAGCTCGGCGAGGTGGCCGTCGGCCAGGCTCACCTGGCCCTCCCCCATGATCCGTACGATCATGTCGCCCTCCTAGGCGTGGACCCCTACTGCTTGTCGAAGCGTGGTGTGTCCTGCGGCTGCTGCTGGGACTGCCGGCCGTCCGAGCCGCCTTCGATGGCCTGCTGCCCGCTGCTCGAACCGCCGGCCAGCTCGGCCTTCATGCGCTGCAGTTCCAGCTCTACATCCGTACCACCGGAGAGCCGGTCCAGCTCGGCCTGGATGTCGTCCTTGTGCATCCCGGAGGGGTCGTCGAGGGCGCCGGAGGCGAGCAGTTCGTCGATCGCGCCGGCGCGGGCCTGGAGCTGGGCCGTCTTGTCCTCGGCGCGCTGGATGGCCAGGCCGACGTCGCCCATCTCCTCGGAGATGCCGGAGAAGGCCTCGCCGATCCGGGTCTGCGCCTGGGCCGCCGTGTACGTCGCCTTGATCGTCTCCTTCTTGGTGCGGAAGGCGTCGACCTTGGCCTGGAGCCGCTGGGCCGCCAGGGTGAGCTTCTCCTCCTCGCCCTGGAGCGTCGCGTGCTGGGTCTCCAGGTCGGTCACCTGCTGCTGGAGCGCGGCCCGGCGCGAGAGCGCCTCGCGGGCCAGGTCCTCACGGCCCAGCGCGAGCGCCTTGCGGCCCTGGTCCTCCAGCTTGCCGGACTGCGACTGGAGCTGGTTCAGCTGCAGTTCCAGGCGCTTGCGGGAGGTCGCCACGTCGGCGACGCCACGGCGGACCTTCTGCAGCAGCTCCAGCTGCTTCTGGTACGAGTAATCAAGGGTCTCGCGCGGGTCCTCGGCCCGGTCAAGGGCCTTGTTGGCCTTCGCGCGGAAGATCATCCCCATACGCTTCATGACACCGCTCATGGGCTTCGCGCGCCCCCTTCTGACCGACTCCGGTTCCAGCTCCAGCGACAGAACCCACAGTACGGGCCCTGCATCCATTACCGCACTGTTCGGGGACGGATGCGCTCATCCCCAAGGACGACTGCGTGCGCTCCCGCTCCGGCGTAGGGAGTAGGTGGTCCCCGGGGTCACCGGAGCCGTACAACCCCGGGGGTCCGTCCGGAGGCGTACGCGACGTCCCCTCTGTCCCCTTACAGACGACTGGTGTTGCCGGATCGTTCCCCACGGGGCTGGGGTCCATGCCCGGAAGCCCTTACCCTTGGGTTTTGTGTTCCGTAGCCGTGCCAAGGACGAGAAGGCCCAGGACGCCGACAAGGCGCCGGTGAACTTCTCCAAGCAGCCCCGCGACCCCCAGGCCCCCAAGGGCCGCCCCACGCCGAAGCGCAGCCAGGCCCAGAGCCAGCGCCGCAGCGTGGCCAACACGTCGATGACGCGCAAGGAGGCCGCCAAGCGACAGCGCGAGGAGCGCCGTACCGCGATGGAGCGGCAGCGCCAGGCGCTGGCGAGCGGGGACGAGCGCTACCTGCCCGCGCGTGACAAGGGACCGGTCCGCCGGTTCGCTCGCGACTTCATCGACTCGCGGTTCAACATCGCGGAGTTCTTCCTGCCGATGGCCGTGGTCATCCTCGTGCTGAGCATGGTGCGGGTGGCCTCGCTGCAGAACATCGCGCTGCTGCTGTGGCTCGTGGTGATCGTGCTGATCGTGCTCGACTCGTTCGTGACGTCGTTCCGTCTGAAGAAGCAGCTGAACGAGCGCTTCCCGGGTGAGAACAAGCGCGGCGCCGTCGCCTACGCCCTGATGCGCTCGCTCCAGATGCGTCGGCTCCGGCTGCCGAAGCCGCAGGTCAAGCGTGGAGAGCGGCCCTGACCACGACGCCGTTCTCCGGGGGTGCGGCGGATGCCTGGCTGGACAAGCTGGGCGGGCTGCGCGATGTCGTCCGGCAGGAGCTGGTGGCCCGCCAGCTGGACGAGCAGATAGTCGGCCGGTTCCCGGTCGGGCAGCGCCTGCGGGTGCTGGACGTGGGAATGGGCCAGGGCACCCAGGCGCTGCGGCTGGCCCGGGCCGGCCATCAGGTGACCGGTCTGGAGCAGGACGCGACGATGGTCGCCGTGGCCCGGAAGTCCCTCGCCGGGGAACCGGAGGGCATCCGGGAGCGGATGCGGATCATCGAGGGCGACGGCCGCGACACCGGCGTGCACTTCCTGCCGGGCAGTTTCGACGTGGTGCTGTGCCACGGCGTCCTCATGTACGTCGAGGAGCCCGACCCGCTGCTGGCGGGGCTCGCCCGGATGCTCGCGCCCGGCGGGCTGCTGTCGCTGCTGGTGCGCAACGGGGACGCGCTGGCGATCCGGCCGGGCCTGTCCGGTGACTGGTCCGGGGCGCTGGCGGCCTTCGACACCGTCTCCTACCGGAACCGGCTGGGGCTCGACGTGCGGGCCGACCGGCTGAAGGACCTGACGTCCACGCTCGCGGGGATCGGGGCGCCGCTGCACGCCTGGTACGGGGTGCGGGTCTTCACCGACACGGCGGCGGACGACGCGCAGGTGCCGGACGACGTGGAGACGCTGCTCGCGGTGGAGGAGAAGGCCGGGCGGACGGACCCCTACCGCGGGGTGGCGGCGCTGCTGCACCTGTGCGGCGTGCGCGGCTGACACCCCGGAAGGGGGTGGGCGAGGGCCGTGGCCCCCGCCCACGGGCTCACGCCTCGGCCGCGTGCAGGCTCATCGGCCCGTAGATCTCCGTGGTGTCCTCGAACAGCCGCACCTGATCGGCACCGCCCTCCTGGAGGGTCTTCCAGTGCTCCCCGATCCAGGACTCGGCGTCCCCCTGGGTGGGGAACTCCTCCGGCGGCACCGAGGGCTGGACCTCCGTACCGTCGGTCTTCTCGAACCGCCACGTCCATGCCGCCATGTACGCCTCCCATGTGTGTGAGCACACTGCACAGCGAAAAGCCGGATCTTGGTCCGGCTCCACCTCAGAGCGTAAGTGTTCCGCGGATCGAGCGAGACAGACCTCGCGGGGGGCGGGTGATCCGGCGAGACAGACCTCGCGGGGGGCGGGTGATCCGGCGAGACAGACCTCGCGGTGCGAGTGATC